>CAYSHU010000001.1:0-40150 GCA_964430965.1 uncultured Ruminococcus sp.
CTGCAGAGCGAGCGCAGCGAGCGGAGCAGCGGTGAGGGAATTTTGAAATTTAAATTTAAATAAGAGGATTTTTATGGACAAGATTATTCAACTTCCGCTTGGCGCTCTTGCCACGAATTGCTATATAATCCCCGCGGACGACGGGCAGGCTATCGTTGTCGATCCCGCCTCTACGGGGGAGGTTCTGGCTATTCTGGAAACGAACGATATGGAGCTTGGCGCGATAATCATAACGCACGGGCACTATGACCACTTTGCGGGGGCATCGGCGCTTAAGGAACGGACAGGCGCGCCGATTTACGCGCCGGAGCTCGACAGCGAAATGTACGCGAGCTCCGACAAAAGCTGGGCTTGGTTTATGCAGGGCTCGCCGTTCGCGCCAATCGCGCCGGACTATCTGTTCGGCGACGGCGAGGAGCTTGAGATCTGCGGCGTGGAATTCCTTGCGTTAAACGCCCCCGGGCACACCGCGGGAAGCTGCCTTCTCATCTGCGACAAATGGGACTGCATTTTCGCGGGGGACGTTATATTCAGAGGCAGCGTCGGCAGAACGGACGGCTATTCGGGGAGCTCGGCGCGGGCGGAGCAGACAATGCAAAAAATCCGCGGGATAGAGCACAACTACAAGCTCTATTGCGGACACGGCGACTCCACGGACATTGAAACGGAAAAGCGCATAAACCCATATTTGCGGGGCTAATCAGCAAAAATTGCATATAGTCAGCCGTTAAAATCAACAGTTTTTTGGCTGAAGTCACAAAATCATTGTAATTCCCTTGACTTTATGCGAGGAATTTGCTAAAATATTCATTAAAGAAAGCTATTTTCAAGAATATATGGAGGTATTTGTTATGGATTCTAACGAGAAGGTATTTGGTGTTCTGGCATATTTCGGGCTGCTGTGGATCGTTCCGCTGGCTGCGGGCAAGACGCCGTTTTCTAAGTTCCACGCAAACCAAGGGCTTGTGCTGTTTTTGATCGAGGTCATCGGCGGTATTGTAATCGGCATCGGCTCGCTTCTCCCGTTCATCAGAATTGTGTTTATGATTGTGGGCGGTCTGTTTGAAATGGCGTGCCTCGCGGCGGCGATTTACGGCATTGTAATCGCGGCAAGCGGCGAAACAAAGGAGATTCCCGTTATCGGCGCGATCAAGATCATCAAGTAAGCTAAGACGCAAAAACCAAAGCCGAGGGCGCAAGCTCTCGGCTTTTCTTTATCAGTATTGATATTTCCTGCGCTTGGCAATAAGGAAAATTATCGTCAATGCGCAGGACAAAAACTCGGCTACGGGGACGGAGATAAAAATTCCGTCGCTGCCCCGGAACAGCGGGAGGATAAGCACGGCGGAAATTTGGAACACGAGCGTCCTCAAAAACGAGATCAGCGCCGAAATTGCGCCGTTGTTAAGCGCCGTGAAGAACGACGAGCCGAAAATGTTTATACCCGCGAACGTGAACAAAATCGCGAAAATGCGAAAGCCGCGCGTCGTGAACTCGCGAAGCTCGGGATTGCCGCGGATAAAAATCCCCGCGAGAAAATCCGCGGAAAGCTGCGACACGATGACCATAAGCACCGAGGTGACGAGGATTATGCGAATACTCTTGCGGCGGAGGTTCCTGAGCTCCGCGTGGTTTTTCGCGCCGAAGTTGTACCCGACAATAGGCGCGGCGCCGACGCTGTAGCCGATGAAGATCGCGAGGAACACGAGGTTGACGTACATCATCACTCCGTAGGCCGCCACGCCCCCCTCGCCCGCGTATTTAATCAACTGATAGTTGTACAGCATATTCACGATTGACATCGAGCCTTGCGCGACGAATTCCGACGAGCCGTTAGAGCAGGTCTTGCCGAGGGCGCGAATATCAAGCCTTGTTTTGCCGAGCCTCAGAAGGCTGGTGTTTTTGCGGAAGAAATAGACGAGCGGGATAGTCCCGCCGACGATTTGGCTTATCGCCGTAGCCGCCGCTGCTCCGACAATTCCCCACTTGAAAACCGCCATAAAAAGCGCGTCCAAAATCATATTTATCACGCCCGCGGCGACAGTGGTCACAAGCCCGAGCTTCGAGCGCTCGGCGGTGATAAACAGGGCTTGGAACTCCTGTTGGAGCATAAACATCGGAAGCACCGAAACGACTATTCTGCCGTAAATCGTGCCCGTTTCGAGC
Organism: uncultured Ruminococcus sp.; assembly: GCA_964430965.1. Taxonomy (GTDB): domain Bacteria; phylum Bacillota; class Clostridia; order Oscillospirales; family Ruminococcaceae; genus CAG-115. The sequence continues at coordinate 2,167 of CAYSHU010000001.1, forward strand.
ATCTCCCCGCTCGCCCCGAGTGCTGCCGCGACGCTTCTCATAAAGATAAATCCGAGAGCCGCAAGCACAACGCCCACGCCAAACGACGTGTACACGATAAGCGAGAAGATGCGGTTTGCCTTATCGCGGTCGCCCTCGCCGAGGGTTTTTGATACTAACGCGCTGCCTCCCGCGCCGAACATAAAGCCTACCGAGCCCAGGATCATCAGCACGGGCATTATGAAATTCACCGCCGTGAACGCCGTTTCCCCGACGATGTTTGACACGAAAATGCCGTCCACAATTCCGTAAACCGACGTGAAGATCATCATTGCGATTGACGGGATCGTAAACAGAAACAGCTTTTTAAACGTAAAATGCTCGGATAATGAAATATTCATTTTTGCTCCCAAATTATTACAATATTTCGGTTTCTTTTTTGAAATCGGCGAGATAACGCTCCGTAAGACGGAGATATTCGGCGCGGTCACGGTCGCTCCAGCCCGCGAATACGCGGTTTTCCGCCTCAACGACCTTGGCGGCGGTCTTCGCCGCAAGGCGGCTCCCCTTCGCCGTAAGGGAGAGCCGCTTTTTCTTGCCGTCGACCGCCTCCAGCTTGACGATCCCGTCCGTCTCCAGCTTTCGCAAAGCCGAATTCACAGTCTGCTTCGACACACCCGTAAGATGGCACACCTCGCTTATCCCGCACCGCCCCTCGCAGCACAGCGCGTACAACACCGCAAACGCGCTGTCCGACAGCCCGAGCTTCAGCGTTGCCGCGTGATACAGCTTGTCGATCTCACCGACAAGATAGTTGAACCTGCGCAGGTCCTTTAAGGCTTTTTCCATAAATGCCTCCGTTTCTCGGTTTTCCCGCTCGTTGGAAATGGTATGAAATCGTACTATTATATTATAGTACGATTTCATGCATTTGTCAAGAGCATAAATATTTTTTTATATTATTTACAAAATGTGCTTGATTTTAGCGGTAAAATAAGGTATAATAATAAAAGACCGGAATTTTTCGCTCCCTGCGGGGAGAAGAATGAATTGTAATACATATAAAAGCGACACCTGACATTATCGCAAAAATTTTAGAAAGGGCGTGGTAATTCTGGGCTCGGAAAAGCTGAATATATGCCTGATGAACGATTCGTTCCCGCCGATAATCGACGGCGTGGCGAACGCTGTGATAAATTACGCGAACGTTATAAATGAGAGCCACGGGAAAGCGACCGTTGTCACGCCGCTTTATCCGGGTGTCAAGGACGACTATGGGTTTGAGGTCGTGCGGTATCGCTCTATGCCGATAACCGTCAAGCTCTGCGGGTATCGAATGGGCTATCCGTTTTCTTCGAGCGCGCTGGACAAGCTCGTGGCGGACGAGTTCGACATAATCCACTCGCATTGCCCGTTTGCTTCAACATTTATGGCGCGGGTGCTCCGCGAGAAAACCAACATCCCGATAGTTATGACCTATCACACGAAGTTTGACATTGATATCAGGCGCGACATCAGAAACGAGGCGCTGGCTAATCAGATCATAAAAATCGTCGCGGAGAACATCTCGGCGTGCGACGAGGTCTGGACGGTGAGCCGCGGCGCGGGGGAAAATCTCCGAAGCCTCGGCTATGAGGGGGATTATGTCGTTATGCAAAACGGCGTGGATTTCCCAAAGGGCCGTGCCGACGCGGAGGACGCGCGGGAGCTGCGGCATTATTACGGCGTTCCCGATGACACGGTGCTGTTCTTGTTTGTCGGGCGCTTGGTCTGGTATAAGGGAATTCGGCTGATATTAGACTCCCTGAAGCGGATAGCGGCTAAAGGGCAAAAATTCAATATGATGTTCGTCGGCGATGGGCTCGACAGAAAAGAGATAGAGGACTACGCCGAGGAGCTGGGGCTTGCGGACAAGTGCATTTTCACGGGCGCGGTGTCCGACAGAGAGGACCTGCGCGTTCACTACACGGCGGGCGAGCTTTTCCTGTTCCCGTCGGAATACGATACAAACGGCATTGTGGTGCGCGAGGCGGCGGCGTGCGGCGTGGCTTCTATGCTGATCAGAAACAGCTGCGCGGCGGAGGGCATCACGGACGGCTTCACGGGAATTTTAACGGACGCGAGCGTTGAGGCTGTCGCCAATACAATGGAGCTTGCGATAGCCAACCGCGCCAAGCTCCGCGAAATCGGCGAGAACGCGATGAACGAGGTCTACGTTTCGTGGGAGGACGCGATAAACCACGCCTACGAGCGCTACTTTGCCGTCCGCGAGAGGTGCATGAGCGGCCGCTCACAGCGGCGCGAGAATTTTCTTGTGAACAGCCTGTTCAAGACGGTTGACGAAATTACCTCGGCGGTTCAGCAATTCCGAAAGCTGCCGACGAGCATAAGGGTCACGAGCGGGAGGGTCAGAATGGCGTGGTCAAAAAAGCTGAAGAAAATCGCCCCGACGCTTATGGCGCAGGCTCTGCCCGAGGGCTTTACGGAGCGCGACATCAGAATTGAAAGCTCGGTCTGCACGGGCGAAACGCTGATAGGCTTCTTCAATCGCTCCGAAAACAAGCTCGCCTACGCGGAGCTTGTGGAAACGGAGGCGGACGTGGATAGGTTTTACAGGAAATACGGACTGAAGTAAACAAAGTAAAATGTATAATGGACAATTCCCCTGCTGAAAGGCGGGGGATTTTTGCGCCACGGGAAACGCGCCAAATTGCGCCGTGCGAATTTGTTAAAAATTCACAAAAAACTCCCGAATAAAATAATCGGCGGAATGAATACTTGAAAAAAATCTCGCGATGTTGTATAATAAATATGTATAACATTGCGGAGGCAAGGACAATGGACGTTTATATTACAAGACAGCCTATTTTCGACCGAAGCGGAGCGCTTTTCGGTTATGTGATGCCCTATCGCGAAAACGATGCGGGCACGGGCAAGGCTCTGCTTGAGGCAGACCCCGAAAGCATTGTCGGGACGGCGCGGGCGTTTGTGTTTTTCGATTTCGATAAGGTGCTGTACGGAATCCCTCGGAAGATGTCTCCCGAGACGCTTGTCGCGCTTATCAGCGCGAATATGCCGTCGCATATCGAGATAATCAACCAGCTTGGGATCATGAAGTCCGGCGGGTATCTTGTCGCGCTGCAGGATATTGAAAATGTCGAAGATGTTGAGGAGCTTGATGATAACGAGCTGTTTAAGCTCTGCGATATCGCCGTTATTGATGTAAACGCGGAGAACTTCGCCGAAGTCGTGAAAAAGTGCGCGGCGCTCAATAAGCAGATACTCGCGAAAAACGCTGAAACGGCGGAGCAGGCGGAGCGGGCGAAAAGCCTTGGGGCAAGCTATGTGCAGGGGTTTTTCTTCGCGAGGTTCGGCGAGGGCAGCAAGCGCGAGGTCCAGCCGCTGCCCGCAAATCTCGTGGAGGTTATGCGGCTTATGGCAGACCCCGAGCCCGAGATCCGCGATATTGTAGAGGTAATGTCCCGCGACACGGCGATGTGCCAGAAGATATTGAAGCTGATAAACTCCGTTTATTTCGGCGTGTCGAATTCCGTTTCATCGATAAACCAGGCGATTTTGATTCTGGGGTTGGATTATCTGCGCGAGTGGGTTTACCTTATGGGTATGCAAAAGCTCACGCAAAACGACAACACCGAAACGATAAAGCTGGCGCTGCTGCTCGCGAAATTCTGCCGAAGACTTGCCGAGCTTATCCCCGATGTTGAGGATAAGGGCGACACGTTTTATCTTATGGGCTTGCTCTCAATGCTCGTGTTCAGCGGGGAGAAATCGCTGGAAACGCAGCTTGACGAGTTTCCTCTGTCGGCGGATATAAAGCGCGGACTTCTGCGGCGCGGCGGCGTTTACAGCGACGTGCTGGAAATGGCGCTTGCCTTCGCGTCGGGAAACTGGGAGAGATTTGAGGCTCTCGCTGCGGTTTACAGCCTCGACCTTCCGGGAACGGGCGACAAGCTGACGGCGGCGCTTTGGGAAATCGGCGAGCTGGAGCTTAGCTGACAGGAGAATAAAATGGCGTTTTTTGTTGACGATATCAAAACCGATTTGTGGGAATACCTGCAAGGCTGCGGGAAGAAAATCGTGCTTTACGGAATGGGCGACGGCGCGGAGAAAATCAAGGCCGTCCTCGACGAGTGCGGCGTTAGCGTGTCGGATATTATGGCTTCGGACGATTTCGTCCGCGGGCAGAGCTTTCTGGGCTATCGCGTTAAAAGGCTCTCGGAGATTGAAGCTGAATACGACAGCTTTATTATTCTCGTTTGCTTCGGCACACAAATCCCGGAGGTCGCGGAACATATTTACAAAATCGCCGAAACACACGAGCTCTACGCGCCGAATGTTCCCGTTGTCGGCGAGGGTTTGTTTGATTTGGAGTACGCGAGGGCGAACAAGGCGGAGCTCGAAAAGGTGTACAAAATGCTTGCCGATGAGCAGTCGCGGAAGGTTTTCGAGTGCGTTATCCGTTATAAGCTGAGCGGGGATATTAAATATCTTAGAGAGTGCGAAACTCCCGCGGAGGAGAAGTTCGATCTTTTGAACATCGGCACGGAGGAAACGGTTGTCGACCTCGGCGCTTACGACGGCGACACGCTTGTTGAATTCCTGAACGGCACTTCTATGCAGTTTAAAAAGCTCTACGCAATGGAGCCCGACAACAGAAATTACCGCAAGCTGAAGCGCCGGCTGTATATGATAGGCTCGGCGCTTTTGGAGGCGTACAACGTCGGCGCTTGGGACGAGGACACGACGATCACGTTCAATATGCGCGCGGGCAGAAGCAGCTCGGCGAGCGCGGGAAATCACGGGCGCGCCGCGCGTTATCGCGATATAAAGATGATGAAAACGGACACGATGCTTCAAGGCGAGCCCGCGACATATATCAAAATGGACGTTGAGGGCGCGGAGGAAAACGCGATCAAGGGCGCGCGGGAAACGATAACGGCGTTCAAGCCAAAGCTGAATATCGCGGTGTATCACCGCAATGAGGATATGTTCCGTTTGCCGCTTCTGATTGCGGAAATGAATAAAAAATACAAGTTCTACCTGCGGCATCATCCGTATATCCCGGATTGGGACACGAATTTGTATTGTATATAAATCAATTACTCATGTGGTTTTCCCCGCCGGAGGCGTGGAAAACCACATGGAAAAAATAAGGGAGAAGCTATGAAAGTAGTAATCGGTATTATAATCGCCGCGCTTGTGGCGGCAATCGCGGCGGTGTTTGTGCTGTTTGTATTACAGTCGCACGACCTCGTGCTGTGCGGGGATATTCCCTCAAAAAGCGGAAACCAGCTTTACACGACAAGGGTGTACACCTACGACGTCGACGCGAATTCCACGCTGACGCAGATAATCGACAAGATGAACGCCAACACCGAGGGAAACATCACCGCCGAGGAAATGGCGGAAATCCTGTCGCAGTATCAGACCGTCGTTTACGCGCCCGTGTTTACGTATACGCTGACGCAGGAGAGCGAGAACACCTATGTTCTTACCGGGAGCGTCTATAACGGAATTATGGATAACGGCGAGCCCGCGGAAAAGGGCGACACCGATTATATCTACAAAAACCTCACGCTGGCGGTCGGGGTCGCGGACGGGAAAATCCTCGCGGCGCAGAACATTTATCCCGAGGATATGTCCGATGAGATCGTCGCGGAGTTTGTCGAGCGCAAAAAGGTCATCGACCCCATTCTCGTAAGCGACCAGGAGGCGGCGTTCGCGTTCAAGGACTGCGACAGCTTCCGCGTGGTTTTCACGGGCAAGGAGGGAATTCCCGTCGAGCTGACCTTGGCGTACACGTTCGACGTGGGCTCGGAAAATCTCTTGAACTTCTCGGGCTCTAAGGGGAATGTTATGGGCGTGACGATAAAGGGCGAGTTTGACGATATGGGAAGGCTCGTGCCGACGATTGCGATGAACCGACGGGTAATTGAAATGGAAATCGTAAGCTGAAAAAACGCTCTCCGAAAGGAGAGCGTTTTTTTATTTATAATGTAGAATTGACAATTATAAAAGCGCGAGGTTTCCCGTCAGCTTGTTGATCTTCTTTTTATCTCCGCAAATCGCAAGCCCTATGTAGCTGAGCTCCGAGGTGTAGGACATCTTGTCGATGAACTCATCGTAGCTTCGGCAGCTTTGAGCGAGGTCGGTGAAGTCAACGACCGTGAGCTCGGCGAACTGCTGCTCGTATAATTCAAGCCGCAGCTTTCCAAGCTCGGCGCGGCTTGCTTTCAATATCGGCACGGGTATTCTTATCACTCCCGCGTGGGAGTTCCCCGCGCCGTCGCCGACCTCCGCGCCTATCACGTCCGGCACTTTCCCGCCGAGAGTTATCCCAAGGACTGCCGCGGTGTTCGCCGCCTCGCCCGGCGGCAAGGCTTTGTCAATTATCATCACGCATTTTTCATTCAATTATATCCCCTCCGTGACCATAAAAATTTTTTCCGTAAGCGGCGGGCGACACGGATGTCGCGGATGCTGCCTCAGAGCAGCCAACACGACGTTGGCTGCAAAAAGCGGCGGGCGATAAACCGAAGAACGTGTGAAAGGCGTTCGAGAAGTGGCTCTGGTCGGCAAACCCCGTCAGCATTGCCGCGTCAACGGGCTGCGCGCCTTGCTCAAGCAGCTCTTTCGCGTGGTTTATCCGAACCGACTGCAAATAACGGTAAGGCGTTATTCCGCGAACCTTTACGAACGAGCGCAGCAGTGTGGACTTGCTCATATGCGCGGCGCGGCAAAGCTCATCGAGCCGTATCCGCTCCGCGTAATGCGCGTCGATAAACTCGCACACCCGCGCGACCTCCGCCGCTTCCCTTGACGGCGGCGCGACCGTTCGCAAAAACGGCGTGCCGTAGTTTTCAAGAATATCCGACAAAAGAAGCAACAGCGTTTCTTCTCTTTCGAGCTCTGCGGCTTCATCAAAAATCAGCCCGCAAAGCCGCTCAATAAGCTCCGCCGTTTCGCGGCGTTTCACAACGTTCTCCAAAAAGCGCGGCGGCGCGTCCTCGTTTGTAATCTCCTTAGCAAGCCGCCGCATAACGCTTTCGGAAATATTCAGCGAAACGTAATCGAACGCGCGCTCTCCGACGTCGGCGCAGCCGTGGCTGTCCGCGGGCTCAAGCAGCAGAACATCGCCGCCGCTTATGATTTGCAAGCGGTTTTTGCAGAGCAGCTCGCGCGTTCCGCGAAGAACAAGCCCTATCACATAATAGTCGTGGAAATGATTCGGAAACGGCTGAGAGATACCCTCAAACCGCACCGTTTCCAGCTCCAGCGCCTCGTCAAAGCAAACCGTCCGAGCTTCCTTTTTCATTTTATCGCCCTTTTTTATTTTATCATATCGGGAAAATTTTTTCTTGTAGAATATCGTCAGATATTCTAGTTATCGTCAGATATTCTAGTTGTCGTCAGATATTCTAGTTGTCGTCAGATATTCCGGTTATCGTCAAATTGTTTTCCAGCGAAGCACATTATTTTCAAAGTCCGCGGTGAGCCTGTCGTTATCATAAAGCCACGAGAGGTACGACCGCACCGTGCTCCCCACAAGGACGTGCTGCTCGAATGTCATTTTCAAATCGTACTCCTCAAAGAGCCTTTGGAGTATCGTTTCAAAGGACATCGGCTCGGCGCAGATTTGGAGAATTCTTTGGACTATTTCGTGAACCTTGCCGATGTTGAACTCCGCGAGCTCCGCGATGCTTTCCGTCGCGTCGGCGTGCGAGGGCACGAACATTTTCGCCTGCATTGTCTTGACTTTTTCGAGCGTTTTGAGATATTCGCCCACGTCGTAAATGAACGTTATCCCGTACTTTTCAAGCGTCGGCTTGCCCGAGAGGCAGTCCGCGAGGAACACCACGTCGTCGGGCGTGCGGAAGCCCACCATGTCGAAAAAGTGTCCCGGTAATGGGACAATTTCTATCTCCCGCGGGAAAGCCTCGTCGGAGAAATCGAGCGTGCTGCTCTCCTGCGCGACAAGAAACTTGTGGCGGAGCTCGCGGCACGGAAAGCCGCCGTAGAGGAACGCTGGCTCTAAAATTGTCCGCTCGGTGAAGGCTCTCTCGATGCCGCCCGCGAATATTTTGCAGCCCGTGTTCGCTTGCAGATACGCGTTGCCGCCGATGTGGTCGGAATTCGAGTGGGTGTTCAAAATCGCGCGGAGCGTCCAGCCCTGCTCGTCAAGCACCTTGCGGATTCGCCGTCCCGCGTCCTTGTCGTTGCCGCTGTCGATAAGCACGACCTCGCTTGGCGAAAGCCGATAGATCCCGATCTTCGCGGGGCTTTGCAGATAAAACGTGTTCTCGCCGACTTGGTGTAATTCAAACATAATATTCCTCCTTTTAGAAGATAGAGGATAGAAAACAGAGCTTCTGACCCCTGATTTTATTATAACATAACAGCGGGACAAAAGCAAGTTGACTTTTTTGCGCATTTTTGTTATAATTATTATAGGTGATTTTAATGTTCACGTTTATAATATGCTTTATCGCGGGAATAGGCGCGGGGCTTGGCACGGGCTTCGCGGGAATGAGCGCGGCGGCGGTGATCTCGCCGATGCTTATCACATTCCTTGATATGCCCGCGTATGAGGCGGTGGGAATAGCCCTCGCGAGCGACGTGCTCGCAAGCGCGGTGAGCGCCTATACCTACGGGCGCAACAAAAACCTCGACGTAAAAAACGGTCTTGTGATGATGAGCGCCGTGCTGGTTTTCACGCTCGTCGGAAGCTGGCTCGCGACGCTTGTTCCGAACAAGACTATGGGCGGGTTTTCCGTTGTGATGACGTTTTTGCTCGGAATAAAATTCATCGTAAAGCCAGTGATGACTACAAAGGAAAAGCGCGGTGAGCTCCCGCTGAAAACGCGCATAATTCAATCGATAGTCTGCGGAACGTTCATCGGGCTTATCTGCGGTTTTGTCGGCGCGGGCGGCGGAATGATGATGCTTTTGATACTTACAAGCGTGCTTGGCTATGAGCTCAAAACCGCCGTCGGCACCTCGGTATTTATTATGACGTTTACGGCGCTGACGGGCGCTGTAAGCCACTTCGCGCTGGACGGTCTGCCCGATTTGCTCTGCCTTTTGTATTGCGTGCTAAGCACGCTTTTATGGGCGAGAATAGCCGCGCTCTTCGCGAACAAATCCTCCCCGAAAACGCTCAACCGCGCCGTCGGGATCGTTCTCGCGGTGCTTGGCGCGGGAATAATGATTGTGAATTTTATAAAATAATAAAACCGCCGTTCAAACAAACGGCGGTCATTCTTCATATAACTTCCTTAGAAACGCTTCTCCCTTTCTCGCCTGCTCGTGCTCGTCGCAGTGCTTTATGCGATATCGCCTGCCGTCCTTGACGAAGTTCGCGCCCGTCTGGTGGAATTCAAATCTCACGCCGAATTGTTTGCAGTCGAGGTAGATCTGCTTCACCCAGTCGAAGTCGCACGTCCGTGCATTAGCGTAGCTCTCGCCGCCGACGGAAACCTGCTCGATAAGCCCGCTTTTGAGATAGCGGGTGAGGTCAACGTACTCTAAAATCGGCGCGACAAAAACGAGCCTGTGCGCGATTTTCGCGCTTAGCAGCAGCGGAATTCGCTCGTCCGCGAACGCTTGGTTTTCGCACGAAACCGCGATCACGACATTGTCCCAGCCGTCGCCCCAGTCCTCGGGAACGCACTCCGAAAACCGCGAAATGCGCTTCGTCGGAATAAGGAACGTAACGTCGCTGCGCTTGCGTATCATATCCCAAGCCTCGCCGCGCCACTCGTCCGCCTCCTCGATGAAGAAATCCGACGTGAAGCACGTGCCCTGCACCGTCCCCGACGGGAGCTTGTAATTCCCGCGGCGGTCGCGCTTTATCGGATTGTTGAAGCCCGTCTTGCTGCGCGTAACAACGCTCGCGTCCCTGTCGCGCAAATAGTCGAGATGATACACATAGCAATTCTTGCAGCCGGGGCTGCATTTGTGGCAGCCGTGCCAAGGGTTCCAAAGCATAACAAAGCCTTTCCCTCTCTAGAAATAAATATGAAAAAGTCCGCTGTCAGACCGTCGAGAACCCCCCAGATGCGAGGACGAATGACCGCTTCGCGGTCCCTCTCGCACCGCGGCTAGCCTTTTGGCTGCCGCGCGTGCGGTTGACGAAGCAGATGGGGGGTTATCGGCGGTCTGACATTTAATCCAGCATACTCTCTGCTTTAGTTACCAAGCCCTCTACGTGGCGGTTGATGTCGGACACCTCCGCCATAGCGCCGCTGATATCGCTGCCCTTGCTAAGCGTTGTCGAGATATTGTCGCGCACATCGTTCATCTTGTCGCGGATTTCCGCCATTTTCCGGTTGACGGTTTTCAGTATCTTGTTGACGCTGTTGATGTCCTCAAAGACTTTGGCGTTGCCGCCCTCAGCTTCCTTTACCGCCGCCTGCGAGCGCCCCGCGAGCTTGCCGACCTCCTGAGCCACGACCGCGAAGCCCAAGCCCGCTTCACCCGCTCTTGCCGCCTCGATGCTCGCGTTAATCGACAGAATGTTTATCTGGCGGGAAATTTCGTCAATGCCGCGCGTGGTTTCGCCGAAGCTCGAAATGCTCTCGTTTATCGATTCCATTGCCGTGTTAATCTCGCCCGACAGAACATTCAGCTCGTCGAGGATATCCGAAAGCCCCATAATCTGGCTATGGTTCGTGTTGTTGAGCTCGGTGATGCCGCCAAGCGCGTCGGTTACACTGCCGATGTTCTCCGTAAGCTGCGCGACAACCTGGTTGAGCTCGCTCGTGACCTCGCCGATTGCGGCGTTCGTTTCAATGATATGCCTGCTGCGCTTGTCCGCCTCGCCCTGCATATACTGCGCGCAGCTCGTCACGCTCGACACGCCCATAATAATCGCCCGCGCCATTTCGCGGCACGTAGCGAAGCCGCACGCGTGGCAGTTGTAGTTGCGCTCAGTTTCCGTTTCTTTATTCATTCGCGTAAGCATATCGTCGATCTGCTGCTCGGAAACGTCAATCTGCTCAATATCCTCGGGCGGGATTGTCCTCAGAAAGTCCTCATAGCGGAGCTTTTTATCGAAATCAAGGAACTGCATATCGCGATGTTTTCTGTCGAACTTCACGCGGTTGTTGCGGTTGTATTTCTCTATGCCGTTCATAATGCCGCTCATACGATAAATCGACATCTCCTCGCCGATAGCGGGCCCCGAGCCGCAGCCGTTGCCGCAGGAGAGCACGTCGAAAACATCGGGCAAATCACGCGCGCCGACGGTCGCGTACATATCGAGGTTCTTGTAAACCACGTCCGTGCCCTCGGAATTTATTACGGCGATGTTCGGGTTTTCGAGTTCCAGACACGCCTTAAGCCCGCCGGGCCTCGGATAGATAGCGCCCATAATTCCGCCCGCGCCGGCAAACTCGAAGTTCGAGCGAACCTTGCGGAGGTTCTCGAAATCCGTGCCGTTCTCTCTGAGAAGCTCGCCGAGCCGCGCGAACGTCACATTATAATCCACAAGCCCCGTTTCGCGGAACTCATCGGATTTGGCAATGCAAGGCGACAGCGCGACAATTTTCGCATTCTCGCCGAGATATTTTTTAAGATAAACCGCCGTGCAGAGCATCGGGGAATATACGGGCGAAAGGCTTTTCAGCGCCTCGTGGCAGAATTTCTTTATGTAATTCACAATTGCGGGGCAGGGCGACGAGATCAGCTTTGACTTGGGGTTTTTCTCCATATAGCGAATATGCCCCCACGTGCAGATGTCTGCGCCGAAGGACACATCGTAGATTTTTTCCACGCCGTTTTTCTTGAGAATATCAAGCACGTTTCTCCAGCAGCCGTCGAACGAAACCTTCACGGCGGGCGCACAAATGCCTACCATCTTCACGCCGCTTTTCAAATCCGCCCAGAACTTGTCCGTGTCGTCGGTGTAGCCGCGGGCGTTGTGCGAGCAGACCTTAACACAAGCGCCGCAGCGGATACACTTGTCGGCGTTGATGTTAAAGACGACCTTGCCCTCCTCGTCGTGCTCGACGTTATTCGCGCCGATAGACGGGCAAACGCGCACGCAATTGTTGCAGGCAACGCATTTAGTTTTGTCGAAAGTAATCATATTCTGACTCCTTTACTGGGTTTCAGCGATTAGAGGTTAGAAATAAGAGGTAAGAGGTAAGAGTGAGCACTCTTACTTCTTACCTCTAACTTCTTACTTCTACTTGGCGTAATCAATAGCCCTGCTCTCGCGTATCATATTGACCTTTATCTGCCCGGGGTATTCCATTTCGTCCTCAATGCGCTTTGCTATATCTCGCGCGAGAACCTTCATATCGTCGTCGTTTACCTGCTCGGGCTTTACCATAACGCGTATCTCGCGACCCGCCTGAATCGCGAACGACTTGTCAACGCCGCCGTAGGAGTTGCAAATCTCCTCCAGCTTTTCGAGACGCTTGATGTAGTTTTCGTAGTTTTCGCTTCTCGCCGCGGGACGCGCCGCGCTTATCGCGTCAGCCGCCTGGACAAGGCACGCGATCACCGTGCGGCACTCAACGTCGCCGTGGTGCGCCTCTATCGCGTGGATAACCTCCGGGCTTTCCTTGTACTTCTTGCAAACATCAACGCCTATCTGCACGTGCGAGCCTTCGATCTCGTGGTCGAGCGCCTTGCCTATGTCGTGCAGCAAGCCCGCTCTTCTCGCAAGCGCAGGGTCAACGCCAAGCTCGCTTGCCATGATCCCCGCGAGGTGCGAAACCTCGATGCAGTGATTAAGCACGTTCTGGCGGTAGGACGTTCTGTATTTAAGCCGTCCGATAAGGCGAACAAGCTCGTGGTTAAGACCGTTTACATTCGTTTCCATAACGGCGCGCTCGCCTTCCTGCTTAATGCGGAGCTCAACCTCCTTACGCGCCTTTTCAACCGTTTCCTCAATACGAGCGGGGTGAATTCGCCCGTCCTGTATCAGCTTTTCGAGAGCTATTCTCGCGATCTCGCGGCGCACGTGGTCGAAGCACGAAACCGTGATAGCCTCGGGCGTGTCGTCGATAATGAGGTCTACGCCCGTGAGCGTTTCGAGAGCGCGGATATTCCGCCCCTCGCGCCCGATGATGCGGCCCTTCATATCGTCGTTCGGGATAGCCACGACGCTCACCGCCATTTCCGAAACGGTGTCCGCGGCAAGTCTCGCGATAGCGAGCGAGATGTGCTTGCGAGCCTTCTCGTCGCACTCGTCCTTTATCCTCTGCTCATACCCCGAGATTTTAACAGCCTTTTCGTGATTGAGCTCGGAATCGAGCATTTGCAGCAGGTGCTCCTTCGCCTGCTCCTGCGAAAAGCCCGAGATTTTCTCGAGAATTTCCATTTGCCCCGACTTCAGCTTCTCGGCTTCGGCGATTTTCTCGTCGGCCTTTTTATGCTTTTGCTGAAGCCCCTCCTCGAGCTTTTCGAGCTTGTCGGTCTTCTTGTCGAGGTTTTCCTCCTTCTGGGCGATTCTGCGCTCGGAGCGCGAGAGCTCGCTTCTTCTTTCCTTGAGTTCCTTTTCGGACTCGGATTTATCGCGCTGGATTTCCTTTTCCGCCTTTTGACGGAGCGCGTAAATTTCGTCCTTTGCTTCTACCAGCTTTGTTTTCTTGATCGATTCGGCTTTTTCGTTCGCTTCCTCAACAATCCGCGCGGCTTCCTTTTCCGCGGTTTCAAACTGCGCCTCGGCTACTTTAATGCGGTGCTTTATGCCCTTTTGAAAGCAGATAAAGCCCGAAGCCACCGCGCCGATAACCAGCGTGCCGAACATACCGATCAGTGCGACGTACAATTCCATTGTCGCTTTCCCCTCCTTATCTTGATTCGTGCTGAGCTAAATCAGCCCGACGTTACAGCACACGGCGCAAAGTCTTACAACGCGAGAGCTCGTCAAAACAGCTCGTACCCCCGCTCGCGCCGCCTGCCTCCAATAATTCGGCGGAATAAATATACAATTTTCTGTTGAGGCGAACTAAAATCGCCCCGATTTTACCTCCATAGATTTTACATTTTCTCGTTTTTAAGCCGGGACTGTTGGTGAGGTGTAGGTCAGCCTTTGTAATGAGATATAAAAATCGCAGGAATCTTCCGAATTCCGCGCAGAGCAAAAATAAAAGATGTATGGATTACTCCGTAAATCATATATTATGCCGCCTAACGTTATATAATCATTATCAAATCAAATGTTGTACAACGTCAGCGGATTCTCAAAACACGGTCGCCGATTTCAATTCGGCCGCATTTAAAAATCCTTATTTCTATTGTACTACAAAAAAGCGAAGTTGTCAAGGGATTACGAGCATTTTATTCGGATTTTTTTCGCGAATGTGAAAAAAAAGTTAAACAAAAGTTAATAATCGCGGATTAAATGCCCATATTTGCCGAATATCGGCGGCGGTATTTTTGTTGAAAACGGAGAAAATAAAGTTGCGGGTCTGTGTTTTGCAACAAATATGTAACAAGCTGTTGCTTATCGGTCAAGCTGTATAATATTGCCCGTTGCAATATCCTTTTACGGGGAGTATAATTAAAGATGTGGAGCTTTTCCATGACTTCTATGCAAGGGGTTTAATTAGTGAGCGATACCAAATTCAAGAAACAGAGCCTTATAGGCAAAATCTGGCAGGTTTTAATAATGTGGACGGTGTATTTCCTGTTCCACCCGAAAATAATGTACGCGAGCAAGGATTTAAAAAGGCGGCTCAAGGGCAAGGCGGTGGTGTTCGTCGCAAATCACACTCACCACTTCGATGGGGCTTTCGGGCCCGCGGTGATGTGGCGGCATAAGCCGTATGTGCTCGTCAAGAAGAGCTGGCTTGAGAAAAAGGGCACGGGCAAGTGCATCGCGCTTTGCCGAAGTATTCCGATAAACCTTGACGAGGCGGACGGAGCTTGGTATGAGGCGGCGCAATATTATGTTTCGCAGGGGTTCTCGCTGTTTATCTTCCCCGAGGGCGGTCTGGCACGGAATAAAAGGCTCAACGAGTTCAAGCCGGGGGCGGCTTTGATCTCAGCGAAAATGGGCGTGCCTATCGTGCCGTGCGCGATTTATGGGGATTATCCCATGGTGTTCGGCAAGCGGCAGAAAATGCTCGTAGGAGAGCCTATCGAAAGCAATTGCCCCGCGGATATGCGCCCGAGTAAGTACGCGCGGGAGCTCACCGCGAGATCGGAGCAGGCCGTGCGGGAGCTGTACGATCAGCTCCGCGAGAGTTACGGAAAATGCGAACAGTATGACTAGTTAAGAATGACGGCGTTCTCGCTGTCTTGAATAAATTATTTTATCAAAGGAGAATTTGTTATGAATCACGAGGAAATTTGCGCAAAGATCAAGGATATGCTGGTGGAGAATCTGAGAATTCCCGCGGAGGAGCTTGAGTACACTTCGGAGCTTTTCGGGGACGACATCGGGCTGGATTCTATCGATTCTATCGAGATCATCGCGGGCATCGACAACCTGTTCGGCGTTCAGATGACGGGCGCGGCGCGCGAGAATTTCCAGACGGTGGAAACGCTCGCGAACTATGTAGAAAATAATCAGTAAAAAGCAGTAAGGAGCTAATATGTCAAAACGTGTTGTTGTTACGGGCTTGGGGCTTATCTGCGCGCTCGGAGAAAACACCGAGCAGTGCTGGAGCGCCGCTGCAAACGGCGTTACGGGAATTCGCCCTGTAAAGTCCGTCAACGCCGAGGGCTGCTACGCAAATCTCGGCGCGGAGGTCGATACGCCGAACGAGGCGCTCTCGGGCGAGGACTATGACCGCTCTTCGCTGCTTTGCATTAAGGCTGCGGGAGAGGCTCTCGCGGACAGCGGACTTGCGGTAACTTCCGAAAACTCGGCGAGAATCGGCGTTATAATCGGAAACTGCGTCGGCGGCGCGGTGTCTATCGATAAATATTACACCGCGAAGCAAAGCGGAGGCGGAAAAAATACGGACGTGCTGAAAATGCCCGCGGCGGCTTTGGCGAATAACGTCGCGTTTCATTTCGGGCTGAACGGCACGACCGCGAACATCGTAAACGCCTGCGCGGCGGGGACTATCTCGCTCGGCTATGCGGCGGACTTGATCCGTTCGGGCAAGGCGGACGCGTTTGTCGCGGGCGGCTCGGACAGCTTCTCGTCGCTGGCGTTCGCGGGATTTCACGCGCTGCACGCGCTTGACGCGGAAAGCTGCTCGCCGTTCAACCGCTCCAGCGGAATAACGCTCGGCGAGGGCGCGGGTATTCTGATAATCGAGAGCTACGAGCATGCGAAGGCTCGTGGCGCGAAGATATACTGCGAGGTTCTGGGCAGCGGCGTGTCGTCCGACGCGCACCACATCACCGCCCCCCGCCCCGACGGGCAAGGGCAGATGCTCGCGATTACGAGAGCTATCGAGAATTCGGGGCTGAAAGCTGCCGATATTGATTATATAAACGCGCACGGCACAGGCACGGCGAAAAATGACGAGGCGGAGTTCCTGTCGCTGCACACGCTTTTCGACGACAACGATCACCTTTCCGTAAGCTCCACGAAGTCGATGACGGGGCATTGCCTGGGTGCTGCGGGCTCTATCGAGGCGGTGTTCACCGTTAAGGCGGTGTGCGAGGGCGTTGTGCCGCCCACTATCGGCTATACCGAAGAAAATCTCCAAACGCTTAAGGAAAAGGCGGGCAATATCGATTTCGTGCCGAATTCCAAGCGCGTTAAGGATATAAAATACGCGGCAAGCAACTCGTTCGCGTTCGGAGGAAATAACGCTTCTATCGTGTTCGCGAAGGAGCCGCACGACATTCCCGACCGCACGAACAACGAGAGGATTTTTATCACCGGCCTGGGCGAGCTTGTAAGCGAGCCGACCGTTGAGATAAGCGGCGACGATTATAAGGAGCACGGCATAAAAATGGCGTTCTACCGCAAGCTCGACCGCTTCTCGCAGCTTCAGCTTATAAGCGGAATGAACGCGCTTAAGGACGCGGACATCACGATCTCCGAGGAGAACGAAAGGGACATCGGAATTGTTGTCGGCACCGCGGACGGGCCGCTCACGGAGGTTTACAATTTCCAGAAAACCGTTTGCGAAAGCGGCACGGCGGCGGGCTCGGCGTTCTCGTTCCCGAACACGGTGTACAACGCCGCGGGCGGATATTTCAGCATTTTTGCGGGGATAAAGGGCTATAACGTCACGAACGCGAACTCGATACAGGCGGGACTTCAGAGCCTCTGCTACGCCGCGGACGTTATCCGCAACGGCGACGAGAGCATTATGATTGCGACGGGTACGGACGAGAACACCGAGGTCACGGGCTATCTCTATGACACGCTTGGGCTTCTTCCGAGCGACGTGCTCGGCGAGGGTTCGGTGTCTATTGTTCTCGAGAGTGAAACGAGTGCCAACAAGCGCGGCGCGAAGAAGTACGCGGAATTAGTCGGGTGGGCTTCGGCGCATAAGAGCGTGGAGTTCGGCAAGCTCAAAGGCTCGGAAAGCGCGCTCAAAGAGGCAATTCTCGCGGCTTTGGAAAGCGCTGGGATAGCGCCCGCGGACATTGACGGAGTATTCGGCTTCGCGAACGGCGTTCCGGCTGTCGACGAGCTGGAGAGAAGCGTTCTGACGGAGGTCTTCGGCAAGGACAGCAAAATCTTTGATGATAATATTATCGAGGTGAAGGACGACCTCGGCGAAGCGCGCGCGGCGGCGTCCGCGGAGCAGGCCGCGGCGGCGGCGCGGTATCTCGCGCGCGGCTGGCGGGATTTCAAGTATGTTCTCGCGGTATCGTTCGGCGTCGGCGGGCAGTACTCGGCGGTGGTTTTGAAGGGCGCAGGCGAGCCTAACGGGGTTGCGGTTAGCTGACGGCAGCGCATAAAGGCGCGTACCGACACACATCAACAAACCCAGCGAAGTGTAAAATTTCAAAAAGTGTCATAATTTGGCGCAAGCAAAATTATGACCGGTTCCGTCAGCGGTGTCGCTCGACACGTAGCGAAGCGGAGTGGCAAGCGATATCGGTGACGGAATTTTGAAATTTAAATTTAAATAAGGAGAAGAATATGGTTGCATTAGTAACAGGCGCTTCACGCGGCATAGGTCGCGCGTGTGCTCTTAAGCTCGCCGAGGTCGGATATGACGTTGCCGTGAATTATAATTCCAACGAGGCGAAGGCGGCGGAGGTTGTCGCGGAGATTGAAAAGCTCGGACGAAAAGCCGGTGCGTTCAAGGCTGACACGGCGGACCTGAAGGCGGTTCAGCAGATGTTCCGCGAGGTGCAGAAGGAGTTCGGGCAATTAGATGTTCTCGTGAACAACGCGGGCGTTGTTGACGACGCGTTTTTGCTGATGATCAACGAGGATTCTCTGTCACGGAGCCTTGATATAAACATCAAGGGATATTTCCATTGCGCCCAGCAGGCGGCGCTTAAGATGATAAAAAGCGGCGGGAAGATCATCAACGTTTCGTCGGTGAGCTCGATTTTAGCCGTTGAGGGGCAGGGTGTTTACGCGGCGACAAAGGGCGCGGTGAATTCGATGACCGCGACGCTCGCAAAGGAGCTCGCGCCGCGCGGAATTACCGTAAACGCGGTAGCTCCCGGTTTTATCGAAACGGAAATGATAGACGCTATCCCCGAGGATAAAAAAGAGGCGTACATCAAGCAGATCCCGATGGGGCATTTCGGCACGGCGCGGGACGTCGCGGAGGTCGTGGCTTCACTTTGCTCCCCCGCGTTTGATTACGTAACGGGGCAGGTTGTCGTGCTTGACGGAGGGCTTTCGCTATGATGAATTTGTTGGAAATCAACAAGCGCATAAAGCAGCGCCCGCCGTTTCAAATGATTGAAAGAGTTCTGGAGTTAGAGCCGAATGTTTCCGCGGTCGGGATCAAAAATGTGTCGGTAAACGAGCCGTATTTTACGGGGCATTTCCCCGAAACCCCGATAATGCCCGGCGTGCTGCTTATCGAATCGGCGGCGCAGTTGTGCAGTCTTGTCATCGCGCCCGAGGACGCGGCGGCGGACGAGAAGCTGTATGTGCTGTTAAAGGTCAAGGATTTCAAATTCTTAAAGCCCGTTATCCCGGGCGACACACTTACGATAAGCGTAAAATGCACGATGTCAAGCGCCGCGGCGTATGAGTTTTCGGCGGAAATCAAGGTTGACGGCGTAACAAAGGCAAAGGGAAGTATGCTGTTTACGGCGATTGAGAAAACAGCGGTTTACGAATAATAAAACCCGTGTTTTCCCCGCCGGAGGCGGGGAAAACACAAAAAGGCATATTTCGAGGAAGATGATTTATGATAGTTGATTTCAGCGCCTCAATAGTGACGGCGGGCGGTTTGAGAAGCCGCGTTGAGGGGCTTCGCGGGCTTTATTCGGAGCTTTGCGGGCCTTATTTTGACGATATTCTGAGCAAGCGCGGGCGGGCGTTCGCCGATTCGGCGTGCGGATTTTTGCTGCTTGACAGCCTGTTGCAGAAGCACAAGGTGAGCCGCGACGAGCTCGCGATTACTCTTGAAAAAAACGGCAGACCGCGCACCAACCGCCGCGATTTGGATTTCAGCGTGTCGCACAGCGAGGGCTGCGCGATGTGCGTTCTGGCCGTAGGCGAGGGCGCGAACGTCGGCGTGGACGTTCAGCGAGAGCGCCCGTATTCTCTCGAAAAAATGACGGAGCTCGCGCGGACGTTTATGACCGCCGCGGAGCTCGCGGATTTCACCGCGCCGATCTCCCCGAAGCATCCCATTCCGCTAATCGGCTACAACCGCGATATGGACGAGTATATACGGAAAAGCCGCGAGTTCTACACCGCGTGGACGCGGCGGGAGTCGTACACAAAACGCATCGGCTCGGATATTTTCGATAATTTGAAAACCGCAAAAATTCAAAGCGAGCATTATCGCGACGGGATAATCACGGCTTGCGGCGAGCGCTATTATTACAGCGTCTGCGCCCCGCGCGAGGCGTTTGAAAATCTCGAAAACGAAGAAGCCGACGAGCCCGAATTCAATGAGGAAAACTCCGATAATCAAGATGAATTTTTCGATGAGATTGAAAGCGTTGCCGAGGTGAACGAATGAATATTCTTCTCTTAAACGGCAGCCCGCGCGGCGAGCGGTCAAATACGCTTCAACTCGCGAGAGCGTTTGTCGAGGGCTTTTCGGGAGTAGTTTCAAACGCGCAAGTTGAGATAATCCACGTGAACAAGCTCGACATAAAGCCGTGCATGGGCTGCTTTTCGTGCTGGACAAAAACGCCCGGAAGCTGTGTAATCCAAGATGATATGCGGGAGCTTTACAAAAAAATCGCAGCGGCGGACGTTCTTGTCGAGAGCTTTCCGCTGTATTTTTTCGGAATTCCGAGCGGCTTTAAGGCGGTCGTTGACCGCTGTCTGCCGTTTATGAAAACGTATCTCGGCGCGCAGGACACGGACGGGCACTCGTCGTTCCACGAGCTGCGCGACGCGAAAATGTACGACAAGAAGCTCGTGCTGATTTCGACGTGCGGATATGTTGATACCGCGCCGATGTACCCCGCGCTCCTGAAGCAGTACGATTTGATTTGCGGCGAGGGGAATTACACCGCGATACTCTGCCCCGAGGGCGAGCTGTTCGGCTATGACGGCTTGGCGGACAGGCAAAAGCGCGGGTATCTCACAGATGTAAAAGCTGCGGGCGCGGAGCTTGCGGAACAGGGAAAGCTCTCCGAGAAAACGCGCGAAAAATTAGCGGGCAGAGTGCTCTCCCCAAGCGGGTTTGAGGCGATAGTTCGCTCGCACTGGGGAGGAGAAAACTTCCCGCAAATATAATAAATCCCCCCGCAAAGCGGGGGTTTATTGTATGGATTTATTTTTTAGTGCCTTTGCAAAGGGAATTCAACGAGCAGTTTTCGCACATCGGCGCACGCGCGCCGCAAACTAATCTTCCGTGCCACACTAACCTATGACAAAGCATTAAACCTTCTTCTGGCGGGATTATTTCGCGGAGCTGCTTTTCCACCTGCCCCGCGTCCTTGCCCTTTGAGAGCCCTAACCGATTTGTCAGGCGGATCACGTGCGTGTCGCAGACTATGGCGGGCTTGTCGTACAAATCGCCGACGATAAGGTTCGCGGTTTTTCTGCCGACTCCGGGCAGCTTTACAAGCTCCTCGATCGTGTCGGGCACCTCGCCGCCGTAAATATCCCGCAGCATACGGCACATCTCAACAATATCCTTTGCCTTTGTGTGAAACAGCCCGCAGGATTTTATCAGCTCCTCAACGTCCGAAACGCTCGCCTCGGCGAAATCGTCAACGCTCTTGAACCTCTCAAACAGCGCGGGCGTTACGAGATTCACGCGCTTGTCCGTGCACTGCGCCGAAAGCCTCACCGCGATAAGCAGCTCGTGCGGCTTTGTGTAATTCAACGCGCATTTAACGTCCGGGTATTCCTTTTTTAACAGCTCGATTACTTCAAGCGCGCGCTGTTTTTTCGTCATTTTAATCACTCTTTTCATAATTATAAATATCATTTTCCCCGCCTCCGGCGGGGAAAATGATAAATGATATTAGTTGTCGTGATTTCTCACGGCGCGGATTTTTGTTATCGTTCTGTCCTCAACCTGAACAACGACCAGCTTCACGTCCTCATACTCAACGAGCGGCGGCTTTTCGCCGACCTCCTCGGGAATATACCCGAGCTTATCCGTTACAAAGCCGGAAATCGTCTGATATTCGTGATCCTCGGGGAGCTCGATGTCAAACAGTTCGAAAACGTCCTCGGGGTCCGCCTCGCCGTCAACGTCGTAAACGTCGCTGCCGATTTTCGTGATGAGCTGCTTCTCGTCGTCGTACTCGTCCTGGATATTCCCCATAACCGCCTCGATAATATCCTCAAGCGTAACTATTCCCGCCGTGCCGCCGTATTCGTCA
The DNA here is from genome assembly GCA_964430965.1 of uncultured Ruminococcus sp. GTDB lineage: Bacteria > Bacillota > Clostridia > Oscillospirales > Ruminococcaceae > CAG-115. The sequence goes on from CAYSHU010000001.1 coordinate 24,031, forward strand.
ACGACGACCGCCATACCCGAGCGGAGGGACGTGAGCGTTTTGAAAATATCGGGGCAGGTCTGGCTTTCGGGGATAAAGCTGACGTCGCGGATATAATCGCGTATCGAAAAATCCCCAAGCTCCTTTTCGCCGACAAGGCAGAGCAGGTCTTTTACGATTACAATGCCGATTATCCTGTCTACGCTCTCCTCATACACGGGAATTCGCGAGAAGCCCAAGTCCAGCGCGAGATAAATCAAATCGTCAAGCGTAATTGAGTTTATATCCACGCCCACGATGTTTGTGCGGTGCGTCATAACGTCCTTTGCTGTAAGGTCGTTGAACTCGAAGATGTTGTTTATCATCTCCGCCGACTGCTCCTCGATGCTGTCCTCGTCCTCGTCCTTGGCAAGCGCGTCCACGAGGTCGCGCACCTCCTCCTCGGAAACGTCCGCGTAATTCGCCCCGAGCGCCTTTTTCAGGAGCGCCGAAAGCCCCTTGTTCAGCCAGATAAGCGGCGCGAGCAGCACCCTCGCGACCTTGTGTTCTTTTTCGTTTGTACTTCGACTGCCGTCGTCCATAAAGTCCCCTCCGGGTTAAGTTTTTAGTAGTTAGTTGTTAGTTTTAGGAGTTAAATTAAGCCCCATATTTTCCTTGTTTTCGTCAAATCCGAGCGTCTTGTAAAGCGGTCTGCCGCTTTCGGTCGCGTCGAGTGAAACATAAGTCACTCCGCGCGCCTTTGCCTCGTCAAGCAGCATATTCATCATCTGCCGCGCGATACCCTGCCGCCGATAATCCGCGTTGGTGTAAACGTTCATTATGTGAGCGCGTTTCCCCGTCGGGTGATCGAACGTCGGCATAAGCGTGATGTAGCATATAGTAGCGCACCCAATGCAGCGTTCGCCGTCAAAAGCCAACACCGTGGTTTGATCGCCGTTCGTGAAATACTCCGCCGATAACCGCGTGAACTCGCCCTCGAATTCACGTTCGTCTTTACCGTAGATTACAGCCAGCATCTCGCGGCGCATTTTTAAAACGGTTTCAAGCAAGCCGCTGTCCGCTTTATTATATGTTATCATTAAAAAACAACCTCTCCGCGTTTTCCCTTGTTATCTTAATAATTTCCTCGACGGAAACTCCCTTAATCTCCGCCATTTTTTCGGCGGTGAATTTCAAAAGCGAGCTGTCGCAGCGTTCTCCTCTATGCGGAACGGGCGCCATATACGGGCAGTCCGTTTCGAGAAGCAGCCTGTCAAGCGGCACCGCCTCGCACGCCGCCCACGCCTTTTTGGAATTCTTGAACGTCAGCACACCCGTAAACCCGACATACAGCCCGAGCCTCACGACCTCGAGAGCGCTCTCGGCGCTGCCCGAGAAGCAATGCATAACGCCGCGCGGCTTGTACCTGCGGAGAATTTCCAGCGTTTCGCCCATTGCGTCCCGCGAGTGAATAACCACGGGCAAGTCAAGCTCCCGCGCGATTTCGAGCTGCTTTATGAAAACCTCGCGCTGAAGCTCCCTAGGCGCGCCGTCCTCATAATGATAATCAAGCCCGATCTCCCCCAGCGCAACGACCTTATCACGCTTCAGAAGCCCGCTCAGCTCGCTCTCCCAGTTCTCGGGGAGCTCCGAAACGTGCTCCGGGTGAATTCCCGCCGCGGCGTAGATATAATCAAACCGTTCGGCGAGCGAAATTTCCTCTAAGGAGCTTTCAAGCTCAACTCCGATTGCGAGCACGCGCTCGATATTTTTGCTTGGCAAATCGGCGAGAAGCGTATCCAACTCCTCGCCGAAATCCGATCTCATATAGTGCGCGTGAGTGTCGAAAATCCCCATTAAGCCGCTCCCTTAAAGTAGCTTTCCAAAACAAGCTGCTTTGTTTCATAGCTTTCGAGCGGAAGTCTTCCGCGGCCTCCGAAAAGCTGCTCGGTGTCGTTGAACGCGGACAGGAACGAGCGCTCGAGAAGCGGCGTTTTCTCTCCCTCAACACTCACCGCGTCGAAGAACATCAGCAGCCGCGCCGCCGTTTCGTCGGGCTGCCAGAACTCGGGGCTGTTTTCCTCGGCGGGGGAATTTCCGTACAGCGCGCGGAGCTGGTTCAAAAGCTCCTCGGCGTACATTTTCGCGCCCACGGAGGGCACGCTCCCCGAAAGAATTTCGCCCTGCTTTACAAGCATCGCGCGGATTATGTGGGAAACGCCGCGAGTTACAAGCTCGCCCGTCGGCTTTTTCTCGCCGTTTGCGTCCACCTTATCGGCTTCGGTTTTTACGTTTTCGCGCTGCGTGAGATTGTTGTCCGAGGACTGCTTCTGCCCGGATTTTTTCGTATAGGCGGGCGTAAACATCGCCTCGCTTTTGACGAATTTATCCGTATGCTCCGAAGCCATTGTCGAGGTTTTGGTTTCGGTGCGCTGCTCGGAGGAGCGGGTTAATGTGGTTTGGTTGACCGTTCCAAGGTCGGCTATTCTTGATATATCCATAAGTATTCCCCCTTCCTAGAGGTGTGATCGGCGTCAATGCCTAAAATTATTTTTTCATTTCTCCCCGCCTCCGGCGGGGAGAAATGAGTTATGAATGGTCGCCGTCGCAGATTTTATCGTCGTGGTCGTGCTGCTGCATTCCGAGAATATCTCTGCCGCGGATTCCGTATTTATCGCGCTGGTCGTCTACGTACTTTTCGAGAATTGCCATAAACTCACGCGGCTTTTTAATCGACTTTACGGTTTTTATCGGCGTGTCTACGTCCTTGCAGTTGAGGATAACCGTGCCCGTACCGTCAAGGCGCTGCCCGAACGTGATCTTCAAGCTCTTGTCGACAATGCGGTAAAGCTCCACCTCGTCCTCGGTTATCGTGAAAAACCCCTTGCGGGTGATGAATTTCTTCTCCGTGAGTATATAACGAGTGAACGACCAGGGAAGCCCCAAAAAGGTGCGCTTCTTGTCCGTCCAGACCTGACCGGGTATCGGTTTCATAACGTCCTCCTTATTCCTGAAATACAGCTGTGCGCCGTCCTTTTCGTATGTCTCGTTTATAGTTTAAGATCGTCTCATTAAAATTCGGATTTTTGCCTTTTCAGCTCGAGGAAGTATGCCGTGATCTCGGTGGTGTTGTTTTTCGCCGAATAATCTATAAGAGCGTCAACAAGCTCCGCGTCAATTTCGCGGAAGCAGTCGTTTTCCATTGCAAGAGCAACGACATCGGAGCGGGAAAACCAAGGCTCATAGTTCGTCCGCTCGTTCGCGATCTTGAGATCATCGCGGAGCAGCACGAGGTCAATGGGGTTGGTGATATCCCGCGAGCGAACCGCGCCCATCAAAGTTATCTCGGCGGAGGGCAGGCAGCCGAACCCGAATACATATGCGCCGAATTTCGGGTAGGACTTGAACTCCACCTCGCAAAGAGCCTCGCACTCAAGAAGCGCATAGCTTCCGATAGACTCAAGACTTGCCGGGAGGCTTATCGAGCGCAGCGCCTCACAGCAAAAAAAACGCTTCCGCGCCTATGCTCCGAACATTTTCGGATATCGTGATTTTTTGCAGCTTTCTCGCATTTGAAAACGCGCCGTTGCCGATCTTCACAACGGGCTTGCCGTTGTATTCGGGCGTGGTAGTCACTTCGGTGACGGTCTCATCGCCGTTGAATTTTGAGAGAATATAGCCGCCCTCGGTCTCGCGAAATGTAAATAATTCTTCGTTCATAGTTCCAGATAATTTCCTTTAGATCCGAATTTTTGCTTTTTGAGATCTCCCGCGAAAACCTGCGGTTGGCGGTTTGCGCCGCATAACGCTCTCCGAGAAGGCTCACAGCCCGACCGCGACCGCGGTCATGAGATTATGCTCAACGGCTTTTTCATTATCTTATAGTTGAACCGTTCGGAACGTCCTTATCCAAAAACAGCACTCTTACATCGTCCTCCCCCGCGTCGCACGCGAGTATCATTCCCTCGGAGATCTCTCCGCAGAGCTTCGCGGGCTGGAGATTTGCCACGAACACTATCTTTTTGCCGACCAAATCCTCGGGCTTATACCAGCTCGCTATTCCCGAAACTATCTGTCTGCCGTTTCGTCCGTCGTCCACGGTGAGCTTCAAGAGCTTCTTCGACTTCGCTACCTTTTCGCAAGCCGTTATCTCGCCGCTGCGGAGCTTCACCTCGGCGAATTTGTCGATCGTGATGATGTTCGCCTTGTCTAAATCCTCGTCCTCGCGAATTGTTTTCGCGGGCGTGAGCAGTGCGTTCAGCTCGTCTATCTCCTTGTCAACGTCAATTCTAGGGAACAGCACCTCGCCCTTGTGGACTGTAACGTCTGCGGGCAGCCTGCCGAACTCCCCGAGCGTGTCAAACGCCGCGAGGCTCTCTGTTGAGCCTATCTGCTCCCATATTTTCGGCATTGTTTTCGGCATAAACGGTGCGAGCAGACCTGCGCAGATTCTTATCGTTTCGAGCAGATTATACAGCACGCTCGCGAGCCTTGCCTTTTTCGCATTGTCATTTTCGATATCCTTGCCGAGAATCCACGGCGCGGTCTCGTCGATATATTTGTTAGCGCGCGTTACGACCTTGAAAATCTCCTCGAGCGCCTTGGAAAGCTGCGCCTCGTCGATAAGGGGAGCTACGGTATCACGAAGTGCCTTCGCCATTCCGATAAGCTCCTCGTCGATAGGCTCCGCCTCGCGCTCCGTCGGGAGCGTCGCCCCGAAATATTTGTCCGCCATTGCGACGGTTCTTGAAACAAGATTTCCCAAGTCGTTCGCCAAATCCGAATTTATGCGGTTTATCATAATCTCGTTCGAGAAATTGCTGTCGCTGCCATAGGGCATATCGCGGAGTATCTGATACCGCACCGCGTCGGAGCCGTAGCGCTCCACAAGCACAAACGGGTCGATAACGTTCCCGACGGACTTTGCCATTTTCTGCCCGTTGAAGTTTATCCAGCCGTGTCCGTAAAGCCGTTTCGGCAGCGGAATATCCAGCATCATCAGCATAATGATCCACACTATCGAGTGGAACCGCACGATCTCCTTTGCGGTCATATGCATATCCGCGGGCCAGTATTTGTCGAAGTCGTTAAACGCGCCGTTTTCGTAGCCGAGGGCGCTTATATAGTTCGAAAGCGCGTCCACCCAGACGTAAACCACGTGCTTCGGGTCGAAGTCCACGGGGATTCCCCACGTAAAGGACGTTCTCGAAACGCAGAGATCCTCCAGCCCGGGCTTGATGAAATTGTTCACCATTTCGTTCACGCGGCTTTTCGGCGTGAGGTAATCGGTTTCTGTCAGAAATTTCTCGATCTTATCCGCATACGCCGACACTCTCAAGAAGTAAGCCTCCTCGTGAGCGTCCGTCACGGGGCGGTGGCAGTCGGGGCAGCAGCCGTTTTCGTCAAGCTGGCTTTCCGTCCAGAAGCTCTCGCACGGCGTGCAGTATTTGCCCGTGTACTCGCCCTTGTAGATATGCCCCTTGTCATAGAGCTTCTTGAAGATGTTCTGCACGCTCTTTACGTGATAATCGTCGGTGGTTCTGATATAGCGGTTGTAGCTGATGTCGACGGTTTCCCACAGTCGCTTGAAGTTCGCGACGATGGGGTCGACGTACTCCTTGGGCGTCACGCCCTGCTCCTTCGCCTTCTGCTCGATTTTCATTCCGTGCTCGTCCGTGCCCGTAAGGAACATCACGTCAAACCCCTCGAGCCGCTTGAACCTCGCGATAGTATCGCAGGCGACGGTGGTATAGCAATGCCCGATATGCGGGTTTCCCGACGGATAATAAATCGGCGTTGTGATATAATAAGTTTTCTTGTCCATTTAAAAATCATTCCCTTTTGTAAGTTGTTGTGGATTTGCGGGCGTAATTCCCCATACTATATATAATATTATTATAGCTTATTCAAGGAAAAATTTCAAGTCCCCCGAAAAAATTCAAGAAAATTTTACATTTTACATAAAAAGGGGTTGATTTTTTTGTTGTTTTTTAGTACAATAGAGATAGGCACAAAATTTTGAGGGTTTTGTTGTATATTTTGACGTGGGCCGAAAGCTCTCGAAAACCCAGACTCCAACGGTGCTTATACCAAATACGAGAAAGAGAAAGAGGTAAAAGAGATGTCAAACAGACTATTCCAGGGGATCGTTCATCAGATGAAGGACACGGTAAACCGAGTTATCGGCGTTATCGATGAAAACGGCACGATCGTTGCGTGCAGTGACCTTACGAGAGTCGGCGGGGGGAACGACTTCTTTGCGACCGAGCTTGGCGATTCGCACGAAACGTTCATTCGCGACGGGTACACCTACAAGCCGTTTGGAGTTCACATAAAGCCCGACTATGCCGTTTTTGTCGAGGGAGTTGACGAGGCGGCGGCGAAATACGCGGGGATCATCGCCATTTCCCTGTCGGGAATAAAGCAATATTACGACGAGAAATACGACCGCAACAACTTTGTCAAGAACATAATTCTCGATAACGTGCTGCCCGGGGACATAAGCCTCAAGGCCCGCGAGCTGCACTTCAACGGCGACATCAGCCGCGTTGTGTTCCTTATCAGCGTAATTTCCTCCAACGATGTGTCGGCGTATGACGTAATTCAGAATCTCTTCCCCGACAAGAACAAGGATTTCGTGTTCAACATCACCGAAACGGATATCGTTCTTGTTAAGGAGGTTAAAAACAACATAGACGTTAAGGATTTGGAAAAGCTCGCGAGGAGCATTTCGGACACGCTTTCGGGCGAATTCTTCACAAAGGTGAACGTCGGAATAGGTACGCCCGTTCTCGGAGTAAAGGAGCTTGCGCGCTCGTTTAAGGAGGCGCAGACGGCGCTGGAGGTCGGCAAGGTTTTCGATACGGACAAGACTATTGTTTCGTATGACAACCTCGGCATCGCGCGGCTTATTTATCATCTCCCGACGACGCTTTGCGATACATTCCTCAAGGAGGTTTTCAAGAAGAATTCTATCGAAAGCCTCGACCACGAAACGCTGTTTACAATCCAGAAATTCTTCGAGAACAGCCTCAACGTTTCCGAAACGTCGAGAAAGCTGTTTGTTCACAGAAACACGCTGGTTTACCGTCTCGACAAAATCAAAAAGCTGACGGGTCTGGATTTAAGAGAGTTTGACCACGCGATAATCTTCAAGATCGCGCTTATGGTAAAGAAATACCTCGCGGCGAATCCCACTAAATTTTAAAAAATAATCTTCCGTCAGACAACGGAAACAGGGGCAAGAGAGAATTGCCCTTTCAGAGGTTAGAGATTAGAAGTAAGAGGCAAGAGATGCTTGCCTCTTGACTATTGAAAAACCGCGCTCCAACGCGGCACTAAAATTATACATCATACATTATCAATTGTTCACAACGGGGGAATTATGGTCAATCTAAAGAATGTAACCGTCCACTATTCGAGCGGCATTGACGCTCTGGTGGATGTCAATCTCCACATAAGCGAAGGGGAATTCGTGTTTATTGTCGGGGAAAGCGGCGCGGGGAAATCCACGCTGATGAAGCTGATGCTGCGCGAGCTTAGCCCAAGCACCGGGAGAGTTTTCGTCAACAACCGCAATATCGGCGCGCTCAAGGGCAACAAGGTCGCGATGTTCCGCAGGACTATCGGGGTGGTTTTCCAGGATTTTCGGCTGATAGAGGACTATACGGTTTACGAAAATGTGGCGTTCGCGCTGCGCGTCGCGGACAGCTCCGGCAAGACAATCAGACAGCGTGTGCCGTATGTGCTGAATCTGGTGGAGCTCGGCTCCAAGGCTCGGAGCAAGGTGAGGGAGCTCTCGGGCGGCGAGAAGCAGCGTGTGGCGATCGCGAGGGCGCTTGCCAACGACCCGGGGCTTCTAATCGTCGATGAGCCGACGGGAAACCTCGACCCGAAGCGCTCTTATGAGATAGTCGGGCTGTTAAAGGAAATCAACCGCTGCGGCACTACCGTTGTTATGATAACGCACGAGCATAATCTCGTTCAGTATTTCGGTGGGCGGATAATCAACATCGAAAAGGGCGTTATAACCTTTGACGAAACTATCGGGGGGAGTGAGGATTATTATGAGGAGTAATAATTTTTCCTACCTTGTTAAAACGGGCATCGCGGGCGTTTGGAAGAACTTTGTAATGTCTTTTGCGAGTTTTTCGATATTGCTTGTAAGTCTGCTTCAGGTAAGCGTCACGGTGCTGTTTATTCTCAACGCGAACATCATAATGGGGAACATTGAGGACACAAACCAGATAGCGGTTTTTGTTGAGGATTTAGATAACGAGCCCGAGGAGGAGCACCGGAAAAAGGTCGACCATATCCGTGATGTGCTGATGTCTAACGACAACCTCACGGAAGTGACCTATATGTCAAAGGAAGAGGCGGCGGAGAAATTCACGCAGGCAATGAGCGACGAATACGCCGAGCTTATCAACATAGTCCCCGGCGGAAACCCGATGCCCGAGACGTTTATGGCAAGAGTTACGGATTTGAAAACCATTCGCTATACGGTGTCGATGATAAAAAGCATTGACGGCGTAGAGCAGGTGAACGCGCCGTATGACTTCGCGAACGCGCTTGTCAACATCAGAAACGCGGCTTCGTTTATCGTAATAGCGATGCTTGTGGTTCTGATAGTAGTCAGCGTTGTTGTCGTTTCAAACACGATCAGAGCGAGCGTTTTCGCGCGGCGGCACGAGATTACGATTATGAAATACGTCGGTGCTACAAACGGCTTTATAAAGCTGCCGTTCTTTGTTGAGGGCTGCTTTGTCGGGATGTTGGCGGGTGCTTGCTCCTGGGGGCTTTCGTGGTTTATTTATGACAGCGTGTTTTCCCTGTTCACCGACAATCTGACGCTGTGGCAGATGTTCGGGTTCTTTAATCTTATCCCGTTTGACAACGTAAAGTGGCTGCTTCTGGCGGCAAACTGTGCCGCGGGAGCTATCCTCGGCGCGCTCGGCACAATGATAAGTATGAACAAATACCTTAAAGTTTAAGAGTAAAAGCAGAGCTAAGAGCCTCGATCAACACTCTAACCTCTTACCTCTTAATTTCAAACTTCTAAAAGGGGTGATAATTTGAACAAAAGAATATCCTTGGGGCTTGCGATAAGCCTTGTGGCTATCGGGTGCGCTATTACGTTTATTCTGACGTGGACGGTGTCCCTTAATAACTACAACGCTAAAATCGCGAACACCGAAAAATTTGAGGGCGTTTATCGGAAGCTCCGCGAGCTTGACGCGTCCGCGCAGACAAACTATATCGGGACTATCGACCCCGACAACATTGAATACGCGATATTAAACGGATATGTAAGCGGCATAGGTGATGAATACGCGATGTATCTCACGCCCGACCGCTATTACGACTATCAGCAGGCCAACAACGGCGTGATCAACGGCGCGGGCTTTGAGGCGGTGGAGGACGGCAGCGGCTATCTCCAGGTTTCAAAGGTCTACAAAAACAGTGCCGCGGATTTGAACGGCATTAAGGTCGGGGATATGATAATCGAGATAAACGGGCGAACTATCCTCTCAATGACTGCCGATGCGGCGCTTAAACAAATCACGGGCGAGGTTGGCACGACTATCTCGCTTAAAACGGTAAGCAACGGCGAGGAGCGCGTTGTGACGCTCACACGGCAGCAGATAGACATCGAAAGCGTGACGTATAAAATGCTTGAGGGCAACATAGGCTATGTTGAGATTTTGTACTTCAACGCGAAAACGCCCGAGCAGTTTTCAAACGCGCTGAATTCGCTGCGCGGCGCGGGTGCGACGTCGCTTATCTTCGACGTTCGTCACAACGACGGCGGACTTATCTCGTCGGTGCGCCCGATGCTCAACCGCCTTATACCCGCGGCGGCAGTCGCGACGGCGGAATACGCGAACGATGTTCGCAGGACGCTTATTGAAACGGACAGCGAGGAGAGCCTCGATATTCCCGTGACTGTGCTTGTCGACGGCAAAACCGCCTCGGCTTCCGAGGTGTTTGCGGTGGGACTTCGCGATGAAATGGGCGCGATACTGATCGGCACGCAGACCGCGGGCAAGGGCGTTGTGCTAAGCGCGTATGAGTTCTCGGACAAAAGTGCGTTGATTTTGACAACGGCGAACATAATCCCGTCGAAATCCGAGCGTTTTGATAAGGTCGGTCTAAAGCCCGACTACATCACCGAGCTGCCTGCCGACGCGGAGTTCAACACCCTTACGGAAGCGGAGGACACGCAGCTTCAAAAGGCGATTGAGGTTCTTACGGCAATGACAGCCGTGCCGACAGTTCCCAACAGCGAGTCGGCGGCGGAATAACGATTATATTTCAGGAGGAATTCAGATATGAACAAACCCATTACAGTTTTGACGAGAGCGGGCGAGGAAAAGCTCAAGGCCGAGCTTGACGAGCTTAAATCGGTTAAGCGCCGCGAGGTCGCGGAGAAAATCAAGGTTGCGCTGAGCTTCGGCGACTTGTCCGAAAACTCGGAATATGACGAGGCGAAAAACGAGCAAGGTATGATAGAAAGCCGCATCGCGGAAATCGAGCAGGTTTTGGCGCACTCGCAGGTAATCGACGACGAGGACATTTCCACGGAAAAGGTCGGCATCGGCACGACAGTTAAGCTCCTTGATTTGGAAATGGACGAGGAAATGGAGTTCAGAATTGTCGGCACAAAGGAGGCCGACATCGAAAGCGGCAGAATGTCCGATGAAAGCCCGATAGGCCGCGCGATTATGAACCACGAGGTCGGTGAGGAGGTCATTGTTGAAGTCCCCGACGGAGAGGTTAAAATGAAAATACTCGAAATTCGCAAAGATGACTAATGACAGTTGACAGTTTTCCCCGAGAGAAAATATGAAAAAATAAACATAATTTCCCCCGCCAACGGCGGGGGAAATGTAAAGAAAGGATATTACTAATGGCAGACGAAATTAAGAATACAGAAGAGGTTGAGCTTACCGAAGAGGAAATAAGAGCTCAAATGGACGAACAGCACCGCGTTCGCCTTGAAAAGCTCGACGCCTTGAAGGCGGCGGGCAAGGATCCTTATACGATAACAAAGTTCCCTGTAAGCATTTACAACAGCGAGATACGCTCGCGCTTTGACGAGCTCGAGAACCAAGATGTGACAATCGCGGGCAGAATTATGTCCCGCAGAATTATGGGCAAGGCGAGCTTTTTCGACGTTCGCGACAGCTCCGACAGAATGCAGGTTTACGTGCGCATTGACGGCGTTGGCGAGGACAAGTTCGCGGAATTCAAGAAGTGGGATTTGGGCGACATTGTGGGCGTTGTGGGCTACGTGTTCAAAACCAAGACGGGCGAGATCTCAGTCCACGCGAAGGAGATAACGCTGCTTTCAAAGTCGCTGCTGCCGCTCCCCGAAAAGTGGCACGGGCTTAAGGATAAGGAGGAGCGCTATCGCAAGCGCTATCTTGACCTTATCGCGAACCCCGAGGTAAAGGACGTGTTCGTAAAGCGCTCGAAGATCATCAGCGAGATACGAAAGTTCCTGGACGGTCACGGTTATGTCGAGGTTGACACGCCCGTGCTTTTGCCTCTTGAAATCGGCGCGGCGGCAAGACCCTTCAAGACGCACCACAACGCGCTTGATATAGATATGTATCTGAGAATAGAAACCGAGCTGTACTTAAAGCGCCTCATTGTCGGCGGCTTTGACAAGGTTTACGAGGTCGGGAGAATTTTCCGCAACGAGGGAATGGATGCGACGCACAACCCCGAGTTCACCTCGATTGAAATGTACCAGGCGTATATTGATTATTTCGGAATGATGGACTTGATCGAGGAGCTTTACAGAACCGTAACGCTGAACGTCTGCGGCACGGACACGGTGGAGTTCGCGGGAAAGCAGATTGCTGTCGGCAAGCCGTGGGAGCGCCTCACGATGATAGAAGCCGTAAAGAAGTACGCGGGCGTGGATTACAACGACTGGGCGACCGACGAGGACGCTCGCCGCGTCGCAAAGGAAAAGGGCGTGGAGGACGGCGTGGACGCTAATTCCACAAAGGGACACGTTCTCATAGCGTTTTTTGACGCGTTTGTTGAGGACAAGCTCATTCAGCCGACGATCATCTACGATTACCCCGTGGAGAACTCTCCGCTCGCGAAGCGCAAGCCCGAGTTTCCCGCGTTTACAGAGCGCTTCGAGTATTTCATCAACGGCACGGAGTTCGGCAACGCGTTCTCCGAGCTCAACGACCCGATAGACCAGCGGGAGCGCTTCGTAAAGCAGGTCGAGGCAAAGCGCGCGCAAGGCGGCAACGACGCGCAGGTCGACGAGGATTTTGTGACCGCGCTTGAATACGGACTTCCCCCGACGGGCGGCTTGGGCTTTGGTTTGGACAGACTTGTTATGCTTCTGACAAACCAGCCGAGTATCCGGGACGTGCTTTTGTTCCCGACTATGAAACCGAATTTCTAAGAACAGTATTATTGTTGTTTCCCCGTTTCCGACGGGGAAATAACAAATTGACGAAAGGAATAAAATGGGAAAAGCATCAAACGCTCCAACTCTTGACGAGATACTTGAGTATCGAAAAGCATTCAGGGAAAGTCTCGGAAAGGGCGTTCCGAACGACGGCTCAACGCAAACCGTTATGATAATGGAAATGACCGTGCGGATATTCTCGGTGCAAATGAGCGATGACGTTCGTGAAACGGCGTGGAAATACTGCAAACAGCTAAGCAAATTTACGCACGCACCGGTATCTCCCGCCGAGTACAAGCGTATGGAGAAATGGGCCGACGAACACGGGCTTATCGACGTGCTTTTACAGGCGTGTGACGGATATTATCAGGAAGAGAAAAATCCGCTCGAATTTGATGTGGTGGGATTTTACTACTCGATAGCGCTTTTGTCGCAGTCGCAGTACCGCCGCGCGGATTGTCTTGCGCTTCTTGACAAGATAACGCAGTATTATGTCAAGACGAAAATTGATAAGTATAATGTGCTGCTGCGGAATATGACGAAGCTCGTCAAGGATTTCCCCGACCTCGCGCCCTTTAAAACGGCGCTTGAAAGTATATGACATTATCGGAGTTGATTTTATGGCAAAAGAAAAACGCGAAACCCCCGAAGAGCGTGCCGCCCGCGACCGCGAGGAGCGCGTCGCGCTTTTAAAAATGAAGCAGGGCATTATCGAGGAGAGCGAGATCATTCCCGAAACAGGCTACGCGCCGCCGCCAAAGGAAAACGCTTGGCAGCGGCTTTCGAGCTTTGTTTACCGCAACAAGATTTTCGTCGTGCTCGGCGTGCTGTTTGCGGCGATCGCGGTGCTGATTATCTATCAGTTCGCGACGCGCCAAAAAGAGGATTTGCACGTGCTCCTCGTCGCCTACGACCCGAGCTCTATGATGATGATGTACTCGGAGGACATCGCCGCGGCGCTGGAGCAATATTGCCCCGATTTTGACGGCAACGGCAAGGTTCACGTTACGGTGAATTTTATCGACAGAAGCCAGCGGGACGGCGGCTCGCAATACGACGACACCCAGCGCCAGCGCCTTAACGCCGAGCTCGAATACGGCTCGGCGCAGCTTATCATCACGGACGAGGGCTTTGTTGAGCGCGTGAGCTTTGACGAAAACACGACCGACGACGAGGCAATGCGCGCGTATTTTAAAGAGCAGACCGACAAATTTTCCGAAGAGGAGCTCTTCTGCGGCGTGGGAATCCGCGCGAACAAAACCGCGCTTACGAAACAAATCGGCTGGGCGGACTGCCCGGACAATGTGATAATCGCAATTCGCGCCGAAGCCGACCGCAACGCCAACAATGACGAGGAAAACGCGATTTATCGCGAGAGAGCGGAAATTGTTCTTGACAATCTTCTAAAGGGGAAGAAAGCAAGCTAAGGCTTGTGAGTTGCCTTGTTATTCCCCGCGGCAATATCGGACGGGAAAACCTCGTCGGGCTTGGGAGCCTCGCGGCGCATCATAGATACTTCCTCAGATGCTCGCAGAACTCGCGCTCGCGGTTGAGGAGCTTTTCGGCGGACGCGCGTATCTCGGGCTCGGCGCGGCGCGAGCGGTTCAGCGTGCGCTGCATATCGATAACGCCGTTGTTCGTGCCCTTGAACATGATCTCCGCAAGCGAGCTTGTGTCGTGTTTCTTCGCGGTTTTCATCGCGATGCCCGTTTTCACCATTGCCCGGAGCCCGAGCGGCGCCTCGTAAGCGTGCGCTCCAAGCCGCGCGAGCTCTCGCCGAGCGCGGGAAGCGACGGTTTTATAGCGCTCGCGCTCCTTTTCAAGCTCGCCGTAAAGCTCGCGGCTGCGGCACCTTGTCAAAACCTCGTCGGTGGATTTATACGCCATTCGCGCGTTGCGGTAAACGCTCTCGAGAATAGCCGTAGTCTGGCGTTCTCCAAGCCCCGAATATTCCGTATTTTGCATTTTAATACCCCCTAAAATATACTAGCAATATTATCCGCAGGATAATTCCCATTATTACTTCCAAATTATGACAAGAGGATTTACTATGAAGATTATCAAAGCACTCTCCCTAATTTTAGCACTGACCCTAATCCTCACCGCATGCAGCGAGAACAACGGCTACTCAAGCGAGGTCAGCGAGGTTACCGCGAAAGCACGCAGATCACGCAGTCAACGACCGAAAGCACAAGCTCCTCAATTCCCGAGGAAATAAGCGAGCCCGAAATTGAGAAATTCCCCGTGGTTATCTACCCGAACATGACCGTCAAAACCGACGGCGAGCTTGCCGAAATAGCAGCGGTGCTTGGGGAGTTCGGCAGATTTTACGGTACTTATCTCTCAATGGAGTTGTATCAGAATTATCTTTTCGAGAAGAACGCCGAGCGGGTCGCGGACGAGAACAATGAAGGCGAATACTACACTAAGGTTTCGAAATGCGGCATTCTGACTTACTCCGCGATGACCGAGAAGCTCAATTCCCTCTTCACCGAAAACTGCCTTGAAGAAACCTCGGAGCATATCCGCGAGTGGTTCCGCGCGGGCGAGAACGACGAGCTTCTTCTGCGGAGAATAGGCGCGGGCGGCTACCTCGGCGAGAGCTATCTTCGCATCGACAAGATCTCCCATCCCGATGACGCGACAATCACCGTTGATATTTCCGTGATCGGCGAGGCGGAGGAATGGGGCTACGCCGAGGACAGGGAAGATCCCGTCACCGTCACGCTGAAGCGCGAGAATGACGCTTTGAAAATAGACAAATTCGAAAGCGACGGGCATAACCACTTCATTTCGTTTACGAAGAGATTTGTACAATATAAAAACGTCTTCTTTATGCTCGATAACCTTACGGAGTTCAGCGAAAACTACGAGCTCGAGCACGCCGACGACACCAACAAATATTACCGCCCGCTGAACGAAACAGAGGAAATGCTGAAGCTGTTGGAGGACAACGCCAAGCCGGGCGAAAAGCCCGCCGAGAGCTCCGCGCTGTATCTCGATTCGCTGGAGTACCCCGACGGGAACACGATCCTCCTCACGGTGAGAGTGAGCGGCACGGAGGAAAAAGCCTCCGCCAAGTTCACGAGAACGAAGGACGGCTTAAAGTTAATATCCAACGACAGCGCGATACGCGAATACTTTGGACAATACAAGGAAATAATCATATCGGAATAATATACAAATCGCCGCCGAGTTTGGCGGCGATTTTTGTGGAATTTACACTTGACTTTTTTCTCAATCGTGGTATAATATATATAGAGATTAGCACTCTCTCTTGTAGAGTGCTAAAGCCCAAGGAGCTTTCCCTGTGTGCTTTCCCCCGCTCCGCGGGGGAAAGCACACTAATAAAAGAAAAGGAGCAACCCATTATGAGTGAAACAAAAGAATTCAAAGCCGAAAGCAAGCGGCTGTTAGAGCTGATGATAAACAGCATTTACACCCACAAGGAGATTTTCCTGCGCGAGCTTATCTCCAACGCGTCGGACGCTATGGACAAGCTGTACTTCAAGACGCTCTCGGGCGAGGGCGAGGCGATTTCGCGTTCGGAAATGCAAATCAAGATCGAGGCGGACAAGGGCGACCGCAGGCTTGTCATCTCGGACAACGGTATTGGAATGACCAAAGAGGAGCTTGAAAACAACCTCGGCACTATCGCGCAGAGCGGCTCTTTCGCGTTCAAGAACGAGAACGAAAAGTCCGAGGACGTTGACATCATCGGGC
>CAYSHU010000002.1:0-39342 GCA_964430965.1 uncultured Ruminococcus sp.
GCCTTTCGTTTTTATATTAAAAATCCTATCCCTTTTTCGGAGTTTATAGGGAGAATGATTGAATTTTGTCGATAAAAAAAGCCCCGCAGTTTTGTAGAAAACTGCGGGGCTATGACTCTCATTTTGCCTTGTTTCCAAACACGGCATTCGTTTCCCAACCTTATCAAACGAATTTCCCCTTAATCCAATTATTTTATCGACGTTTTCTTTATATTATACATCATTACGACACAAAACACAACATTCTTTTTTGGTTGAAATATTCGAAAATTTTGTATTTTGTGTAACACTTCCAAATTTCCCGTGTATTACTAAATGAAAGATGAAACGTTTCAAATTCACAACAGATTTTTCTTGCTTATGGAAAGGAGTTTGTGTTATGAAAAAGAAGATTACAGTTATTGTGGCGGCTTTGGCGGTTTGCGCGGGAATGATTGCAGTTATGCCCATAACGGCTCACGCGGCGACTTCAAAATCTCAAAGCCAGGCGAAGGACTGGGCGCAGGCGCAGGTGAACACGAAAGCTATTGACTGGGACGGCGTTTATGGTCCGCAGTGCGTGGACTTCATTCAGCAGTATTACAACTTTCTCGGCGTGTGGGGCGGCGGCGGAAACGCTTGCGATTACGCGTGGAACACTCTCCCGAGCGGTTTTACGCGCATCGAGGATTATTACGGATTTGTTCCGGAACCCGGTGACATCGCGGTATGGACGCGCGGCGACGGCGGCGATTATTGCGGGCACGTTGCTGTTGTGCTTGGCGCGAACGAATGGACGATGGATGTTGCCGAGATTTGGGGCTCCGAAGCGGGGAACCCGAATCAAATCGTACACAAGCGCACGCTCGCTTACAACGGCAACGGCAGAGCGTTTTGGGGCGTAATTCGTCCGAACTTCAATACAAAATCCACGGCAACGGTAACGAGTTTTGATTCCGTAACCGAAGGTACATACTTGCTGTACAACCGCAAGACGGACGCGGCGCTTTGCCTTGGCAATAACCAGGACTACAACTGCAACGACGTGCATGTTTACGATTACAATACAACTAACCGCGGGCAACTTATGTCAATAAAGTCCTGCTCGTCCGACGGCAAGACGTATAAAATTCGTCCTGTTGACGCAACACGGCTTGTTCAGATGTACGGAACGACAGCCATTCAGGGCACTAACGTCTGCATCTACGATGATTTGGCGAATTCAACGCAGTGGTGGAAATTCAAGAAGGTTGACGGTGGCTACGCAATCTTCATCGACTGCGACCACAATTATGCGCTCACTTCCCAAAACGGCGGCGCGGTGCTTACCGAATACACGGGTGCGGGCGATCAGATTTGGGAGCTAAAAGCCTACAATCCCACCTACACCGTTTCCTACAACGCAAACGGCGGCAATGGTTACATGTCGGACTCGTCATTTACAAGCGGCACTTCCTCGAAGTTGGCTTCTAATGTGTTTTCAAGAAGCGGCTACAAGTTTGTCGGCTGGTCAACAAAGGCTAACGCTACGAGTGCTTTGTACACCGATGCGGCATCCGTGAAGGATTTGACAGCGGACGGCGGTTCTGTCACGCTCTATGCGGTTTGGGAAGAAAACCTGATTGATTCTCTGTCGGGGCTTAAGGTTAGCTCGACCACCGAGAACTCGGTTACGCTCACTTGGGATAAATGCAACGGCGCGGACGGCTATACGGTAATGTTAGGGCTTGATATAATCGCCGATACCAAAAACACATCCTACACGATAACGGGGCTTTCTCCCAACACGACATATGCCGTTAGTGTTACGCCATACGCAGATAATGTATTCACAACTTATGGGGATCGTAAAAACGCGACCACTAAGGCTACCGCAAAGCCCGCAAGCTCGTCGAGTTCCGACGACAGATTTGCTCCGCTGATTGAAGGCTCCGAGGTGTTTATCGCGGATCCAATGTCTGCGGAAACAAGCAAGCCCACAGTAGAGGCTACGAGCAAACCCGCGGATACGGATAACACCAGCAAACCCACCTCCGTGACTCAGAGCAAGCCCGCAGATACGGAAAGCACCAGCAAACCCACCTCCGAGATTACGAGCAAGCCCACGTCTACGGACAACACGAGCAAAGTCTCCGCAGCTCCGGAAGCTTCATGCGTACAGATTTCGGAGAGCAAGCCGGAAAGCGCTCCCGCGGAGAGCAAGACCGAATCTGAAAGCGCACCTGAGCCGATTGAGACTGCGTGCGGAACTTCGGACGACGAAACTCACGAGACAAGCGAAACGGCTTCGCAGAGCGTTTCAAGCGACAATTCGGGTGAAAGCTCAAGCGGCAACGATTTCGATAAAGAAGCGGCTACAAAAGCAGTCGGAACTATAGCCTCGTCTTCGCTGTTTGCGTTGCTGTGCTTCTTGAAGAAGCTGTTGGGGAAATGATGATTGGGTAGGGGTAAGCCCGCAGGGGGCCCTGCGGGCTTTGAACTATCAAGCTTAACGAACTGGTGCCCATACTTCGCAATTAGGGAGTTTTTTCTTCAAATAGTCTGCTTCTTCCGTACCGAGATCCGGATATTGTACATTCAGTTTCTTTAAACTTGTGATATTGGCAAGGGATTTTACATCTCCGGCAACGTTTGCGGGTATTAGTGTTTCTCTCCCATCATTATCTAAACTAATAATATTAAAGCAACCTATGTATAATTCTGTTAGAGAAGGAGAAGTGGGAATTGTCGAGAAATCAATTCCGTTAGAATAGATTAAAATGCTCTTTAACTTGGTAAGCTTTTCAAGGGGCGATAAATCATAGACATTATCACAACGAATTTCTATTTCTTCTAAGTAGCGCAGGTTTTCGAGGCCTTTAAGGCTTGACACAGAACATCCCATATAAGATGAGCCGATTTGCAGTTTTTTCAGATTCTTTAATTTTCCCGCGTTTTTAACAGCTTCGTTATCGAGCCGAGGCGCACCTATCTCATCACTCGGACGCAGAACAAGTTCGGTGGTTGTCGCAATATCGTACTCAACACCCATAATAGTAACCGTTGTTTCTTCGTTCTTCGTCCAGTGAGCATATAGCGTGCGTTCCGAAGTGAAATCAACATAGTGAGAGCCATATACACGGTCTCCTCCGCTGCGCGCGGTATACCAGCCGTCAAAAGTATAGCCGTCGCGATAAGGCGTGGGTAAATCTCCAAAGGTGCCGCCAGACAGCACGGTAATATACGATGTTGACACGCTTCCGCCGTTAGAATCAAGCGACACTTCAATGCTCATTTGCTTCCAGCGCGCGTAAAGCGTAACAGATGACGCGTCGCCCACAATCGTATCGCTGTAAACCCGGCTTCCACCGCTTGATGATGTGTACCAGCCTTCAAAGGTATAATTGTTCCGTACGGGCGTCGGCAAGCTGCCGTAGCTCTCCCCGGAAACAACCGTAAGCGAGTCCGGCGACACGCGTCCACCGCTCGCGTTTAATGTCACGTTTACGTTTACGGGAGTTGGTGCGGGATTGGACGTAACCGTTGCAGCGCTCGACGAAGAGCTGCTCGAACTGCTTTCGGTTTCGGAACTCTCCGAATACGAAGTGTTTTGCGTTACAGAGGTTGAGGGACTTGACGAAACGGAAACTGTGACGTTCCCGTTTTCAGCCACAGAAGAAACAAGAGGCTCGCTGTTATCATCTGGGCTTGACAAAAACTCCAAAGATGATTCCAATGACGATTCTCCCGGGATTTCAGACTCAGTTCGGCTTGAAAGCCTCGGGATAATCAGCACACCGACGATTACCGCCGCCAAAAACACGCCCGCGGAAGCCACAATCCCCAGAATTGCTCCAAACTTTTTGCGTTTCTTCTTTTTATTCGAATTGTTGGGGGAATTTTCCTCGGAATCTGACGGCAGATATTCCGTTTTATCGAGATCGAATCTCGTTCTCGCGCCGCCCGCGACTCCGCTAATCGCCGCGGCTGATTTGCCGTCGTCCTCGAACATCATCTCGGTCTTCTTATAGTCGTCGGGATTTTTGGGCATAGCGACGGTTTCCAGCTTGTCATCGGAGCTTTGCCTTATCTTCCCCGCAAAGCCGTCAAGCAGCTCGTCGATGCTTTGA
Source organism: uncultured Ruminococcus sp. (assembly GCA_964430965.1). GTDB lineage: Bacteria > Bacillota > Clostridia > Oscillospirales > Ruminococcaceae > CAG-115. The sequence goes on from CAYSHU010000002.1 coordinate 4,089, forward strand.
AATCTGTCTACGTACTGAACCGATAAGCCCTTCATAAGCGCGCGTTCAAACGCCTCGTCAATTTCAATGCCGAGCGCGGAGGGCGTTTTGGCCTGGTCGGAAATCTGCCTGTCGCTTGCGTCGTCAAGCGTAATTCCCGTTATGCATTTGTACAACGTCGCGCAAAGCGCATAAATATCCGTCCACGGACCCTGCTTGCCCTTTCTGCCGTATTGCTCAAGCGGTGCATAGCCGGGCTTTACTAAAATCGACAGGCTTCTGTTTTCGTCCGAGAACATTCTCGCCGAGCCGAAATCCAACAGCTTCGCAGTATCATTGACAAGCATAATATTATCGGGGCTTATGTCACGGTGTATTATCCCTTTTGCGTGAACATCTTTAAGCGACAGCATAATCGGCTGAAAGAGCTCCCGCACCTGCTGCGGCGGCAGATTTCCCGATCCCTTTATTTTATCCTTTAAGGTTTGCCCGTCGAGATATTCCATTACGATATAGGCGGTGTTGTTTTCCTCAAAAAAATCGCGCACCTCGACAATGCCGAGCTTTCCGGAAAAGCCTGCGAGAATCTGTGCCTCGCTGAGGAATTTTTCTTTTCCTTGATAGAAGAATTCCTTGCGCTCGTTTGACATACTTTCGCTGATAGTCGCGGCAACCGTGTTGTTTCGGTTCGCGAAACCGTTCGGGTAGTATTCTTTAATCGCGACCTTCAGCTTGAGCGTCTTGTCCATACCAATGTATGTAATGCCAAACCCGCCTTCCCCGAGAGCCGCGCCGACAAGATACCTGTCGCGCAAAACAGTCCCCGGCTTCAAGTGATTTGTCGGGGCTTCATAAGTGACGAGTTTTCCACAGAACGGACATTCCTTGTCGCTCTCCTCAATTTCTCGCATACAAAAATTACAAAGCATTGCAACCTCTCCCTTTATGTAATCTCCGCAATAATTGCGGTGTTGTTATCGCAGTTTAAATCCGCTTTTTGTTTGTGAATAAAACGCATTCTTTCAAGCCAATCTTCAAGCGATTTGCTTGCGTTTAACGCGCTTGTCATTTCCGCTTCCGTGACAAATTCCCAGAAGCCGTCGGAGCAAATCAAAATATGATCGTACTTGGTATTTTCAAAAGATAACATTTGGACTTTCAACTCGTCGTCCATTCCCAAAGCGCGCGTGAGTATATTCCTATCTTTATAACCGCGGATCTCTTCGGGACTTATCTCGCCTGTTGCCACAGCAACTGTCGCCGCGCTGTGGTCGCGCGTTTGACACATTATCTCGCCGTTTTTGAACAAATATACGCGCGAATCGCCAACGCTCGCGATAACGGTTTTGTTGCTTGCAAAATTCACAAAAACCGCCGCGCAGGTGGATTTCATTTTTCGCCGCATTGCTTTCTGTGTCTCAAGCACGGACAAATTCGCCTGTAAAATTGCCTTATCAAGCTCGAAATTCGCATTTTCAAACGCGACTTTCAATTCGCGTATGACGGTTTGGGAAGCAACGTCTCCGCCGCCCTCGCCGCCGAGTCCATCGGCTACCGCGAAAAGATACGCGCCGTTTTTCTCCGTAGCAATGAGCGAATCCTCATTGACATTTCTGTCGCCGATGTCGGTATAAAAGTTGTATTTTAAGGTCATTTTTGCGCCTCATTCACACAAAATATAAATTCCTCGTTGGAAAAACGCAACTTATCATTGTTGTGGATTTCGCAAGACGTTTCGGGCGCGAGCCTTTTTCCGTTTACGAATGTTCCGTTCAAGGAATTGTTATCTTTTAAGGAGCATACGTTATCCTTAAGCGTAATCACCGCATGTACGCGCCCGACGGAGCTGTTGTCCGTAATGCGATAATCCGCGCTTGTTTCGGAGCGTCCTATGCAGAATTCGTCCTTGTCGAGCGGGATTTTCTCATTCGTTTTGCTTCTGACAAGAAAGAACGCGGGCTCGCTTTCGAGTTCCGAAATCAGGACGGTTGGCGACGTTCCGAGACACTCGCCGAGGAATTCAGCTTCATATAGCTTCTTAAAGAAAGCTTCATCGCTTGTGAGTTTGTATTTGAAAATCGCCTGCGTTACGGAAAGCTGCATTTCCATTCCGAGAGACAACTCGGTTTCTTCAAGAACCACCGTGATCAGCGTTTTCTTTTTCAACAACGCGAAATTCACCTCGCGTTTGCAGTTGTGCGAGTTCACAGAATTCGACGAAATAAACGCGATGCAAACGGCGCAGTTGTTGAGGTGATTAGCTATAATCTCTGGCCATTCCGAGCCGGGGTTTATCCCCTCGTCGTACCAGATATTATAGCCCTCCGCCGCCATTCTTTCGATTACCGGGAAAACCGCAGCTTTATCATTATGGCAATAGCTGACAAAAATGTATTTTTCATCGCCTTCGTAAGGCTTCGCTTTGCATCGCACTAAAATCACTCCTCACTCTTCAATTAGCAACATATCATCAAATCCGAATTCCTTCAAGGTGTTCATAACATTGTCGGAAACGTTCGTAAGCGTCAAGCTTGCGCCGTCTATTTCGTCCATAATCTGCTGGACGCTAAGCAATGCCTTCATTGACATACTCGCTATATAATCTACACTTGCTAAATCTATCACGACTTTTGGATATACCGAAACCGCCGCCGTAAGCTCGTCCTCGAAATCGTGCGCGGTTTCGTTTCTCATTTGCCCCGATAACGTCAACAGAAACGTATCGTTTATCAATTCTTCTTTAATCGATAAAATCACGGAATTACGCTCGTCAAGGAGTTCCAGCATATTGTTATTGATCTTTCGCGAAAACACAAAAACACCCCCTTTACACAGCAAACGGAGGGGAAGTTAATCCTCTCTGTTCTTCATATCGTTCAGCATAAATTTCAATGCCTCGAAATCCGGCGGCTTCGCCGCAGCGAACACTTCTTCGAGCTCGATTTCCGATAACTCAATAGGCGCATAAACTTCCGAATCTATTTCGGAATCAATAAGCTTTGCCAGCTTATCGTCTTTGATTATCTCGTTGCTGTCCGCAGCCAAACGCAGTAACAAATCAAAATCTTTTTTCATATTTTCCTCCTAAAAAACGCGATAAACGTTAATGCTATCATGAATATATACACCTTAAACGTAAAAGTGTTACAGCAATTTCACGTTAGTTGTCGACTTGCGAGGCGATAGAATTGCCCTTTGAGCTTCATCAGTTCGTCGTAATTGCCCTGCTCGACAATTCTGCCCGCGTCCATGACGATTATCCTGTCGCATCTTATTACCGTGCTGATGCGATGTGCGATGACAATCCGCGTGGCGTTCAGCTTTTCGAGAGTTTCGCAGACCATACTTTGCGTTATATTGTCAAGCGCGCTTGTCGCTTCGTCCAAAAAGATTATTTGGGGATTTGAAATTATCGCGCGTGCGATTAAAATCTTTTGCCGCTGCCCGCCGGATATTGTTTCGCTGTCCTCACTCAAAATCGAATTCAATCCCATCGGCATTTTGCGAATATCTTCATCTAATCCAACCGCCTTGACAATAGCCTTAACGTCGCTTATTGACGCTTTCGGCGCGGTGATTTTGATATTCTCGTATATGCTTCCCGAAATCAGTTTTCCGTCCTGCAAAATCACGCCGAATTTTTGGCGAAGCTCGCGCTTATTTATGTTGTCGAGGTCTTTGTTGTCGTAGTAAATCTTGCCGGAAATGGGCTTTTCAAAGCCCAATAGCAACTTCATCAGCGTAGATTTTCCGCTGCCGGAAGCCCCGACAATCCCAACGTATTCGCCGGGCTTTATGTTCAGATTAAGCTCGTTTATGACGTTCGGCTCATCGGGGGAGTAGGCGAATTTAACGTTGTTGATTTCGATTTCCCCCGTGATTTCACCGGACAGTTCGGAATTTGAGCCGCTTTCCGGAACTTCTTGCAATATCGGCAGTAACCCCGAAAGCGCCGATGCTTTGTTTTTCGCTCGAACAGCATTATCCGCAAGCTGCGTAATGCATACTGTGAAGCCGCTGTACAAAGTGATAAACGCTACAAACTTGCCTATACTGAGCAAGCCATCGGATTTTGCCGTAAATATTAACAAGATTACGATAAAAATACCGCTCGCGATAATTCCCTCCACCTTCCCGGATTTGGAAATTGCATTGTTCTTTTCCCGCAAGTTTTGTTCTTTGACGTATAGCTTCATGTAATCGAGCAGTGCCTTGTCCTCAACTCCCGCAATGCGGATTTTTTCGATGCCATTCAGCATTTGGAACATTTTGGAGTTTGCGGAGCTGGCTAATTCCGATGTTTTCTTTTTTCGTTTAATTACCGCGAAATTTATGGCGATGTAAATTGACGCATAAATTAACGTAATTACGGTACAAATGACAGTCAGTTTTCCCGAAAGCGACACCATTTTTACAGCAAATACAATCAAATAAATTGCAATCGAAATCGACGAGAAAATCACACTGGAGAACAAATTGATTACACTCCCCGCGCCAAGTATTTTTTTTGACAAATTCGCCGAATCGTTTTTTCGGAAGAAGCTTTCGGGGAGGTTGAATAGCCTGTCGTATAGCGCGGTTTGTACGTCGGTTGATATTTTCTGCGAAATTTTCAAATGAATTAAATTTTGCGTAATTGAGAAAACAATATTCACCGCCGCGATTGAAATTACCGCAACACTGATTGGGAACAGGATATCAGTCGCTCCCAGAGGTATGTACTCATCGTAAACCCTTTGAGCGATCGTTGGAAACATAATCCCAACGAGGTCGGTGAGAAGCGAAAAAATCGTGAGCAGTACAACGTCTCGCGCTCGAACGCTAAACCTGCAAAACGCAAACAAATCCCTTAGTCCAAGTTTTCTCGCAGGCAACGGACGGTGAATTAGGTATGCCTTCGTGCCGAACTTAGTTGAGTTCTGCGACTTTATCGTGCCACTTTCCGCATCGTAAAGGGAACGATTCGCAAGGCGTAAAAGCGGTTTTCCGTTATCGTCAAGCATTATCAAATCGCCGAGTTTATTCTTTTGCCAACTGCTTTCGAGAGTGACCTCGCGGCAAATGAAGCCCGACGTTTTTGCAATTTCGGGGACGCCGAATTGCTCTCCATAGATTGCCGTTATTCTTTCAAGCGGGGCAATCGGAATTTGATTTCTCGCGCAAAGCAGTGCAGCGCAGTCATAAATCGCGTTGCCCGTTTTCTCAATATTTGTGTCGATTTTTGCTTTGCGAAGTGCTTTCTCGATTTCACTTGAAATATTTTGCGATGTCGTTTCGCGGTCTTTCAGCGTGCGGCGAATATAGCCGTCCTCCGTTACGGTGTTTGTGCGGTATTTGTCCATTAGTCCGCCGTTAAAGCCCTCAATTGCGAAATTTTTGATTTCTGCTTTTTGAGCGAATTTCTCTTTGAGAATTTTCGTCGCTCCGTGTTCAATTATTTCCAGTTCCGCTTCGCCAAGCGCCGAAAAGCAAAAACGCCAGTCGCAATATTCCATATCGCGATAGCAAAAACTCGGAATCACTTCGCCTTGCGAGGCCTCATAAACAAAAGATTTGCGGCCTGGATAATTATCACATAGCGGAACAATGTACACCAAAACAACCCCCGATTTTACGCGGAAGGCGTCCTTTTCGTTTTGGGTAATATAATTGTCGCCGCCCGAAAGGCTGAAAAGATGTTTATCTTCGTACATTGTTACACCTATCGCAGTTTAATCACGCATTTTGTATAAACGCGCTGTAAATCCCATTAGTTTTCTTGAGCTTTTCATGTGTTCCCCGCTCGGCTATCGTGCCGTTTGACAGAACGATTATCTCGCCGCAATCGCGTATTGCGCTAAGCCTGTGCGCGATTACAACGCACGTGCAGCCGCGCCGCTTGATGTTATCCATAATCCGCTTTTCGGCAAGGGGATCAAGCGCGCTTGTCGCCTCGTCCATTATCAGAACCGTCGGGTTTGTGACGAGAGCGCGCGCAATTTCGAGCTGCTGTCGCTGACCGCTGGAGAAGTTCGCGCCGCCATCCGCAAGCTTGAAATCATACGCTCCGGGCTTTTGCGAAATCGCGTCGTGAATACACGCATCCTTCGCGGCGGCGATCATGTCCTGCTCGGAGATTTTCGGGTTCCACATTGTAAGATTATCGCGGATTGTTCCAGAAAACAGCGTGATATTTTGGCTCACCGTCGAAACGCTGGCGTTCAGCACTTCGTTCGGAATTTCCTTTAGCGGAACTCCGTCGAACAAGACTTTGCCGCTCCACGGCTCGTAAAGCCCGCTGAGGATTTTGGAAACGGTGGATTTCCCGCTCCCCGAAGTGCCCACAATCGCGATGGAAGAGCCGCAGTTTATCTTGAAGCTCAAATCAGTAATTATTGACGTTTTATATTTATTGTAGCCGAACGAAACGCCTTGAATTTCCACCGCGCCGTCAAGCTTCGTTTTGATTTCGGTTTTGGAATTTGCGTCAAATTTGCTGTCCTCGGGGTAATTCAAAATGTCGTCTATTCGCGTAATATCTGCTCTCACGGATTGGATTTTGTCGACAAATCCGACGAGTTTTTCAATCGGCGAGGCGAACGCGCCGAACAGCACTACAAACGACGCCAGCGTGCCGATTGTCATTTTTCCGTTAATCACGAAAACTGCGCCTACAATAATTATGATAATATCGGAAAGCATTTTCAGCGTTTCGGGTATTGCGGAACCTATTCGTTGAAGGCGGGTGATTTTCCGCTCCTGTTCAGCGGTTTTGGCGTTGTAATCGAGAATCCGCTCGACGTATTCGTTTTCTGCCCCCGACGCTTTAATCGTGCTCGAAACGCCGATTCCCGCACACACAACGCCCGCAAGTTCGCCGAAATCCTGCTGTAATTTTACGGAAGCGTCGGCAATCGCACTTGATGATATCTGAGCGATAATAATGTTTACAACGACCGAAAATATGGCAATCAAAGTCAATAACGGATTGCAAATTACAAGCAAAGTGAGATAACATACCGCGACAAACAAGTTCAGAACTGTTTCGGCAAAATCTCCCGCGAGAAAGCTGTTGGCTTTCGCGTTATTTGAAACTCTTTCCGTAAGATCGCCGACATATCGCTGTTCGAAAAAGCTCATAGGGAGCCTGAACAGCCTCGAAAGAAAATCCCTTGCGGAAAACAAAACCATTTTCTTTTGCAGCCGCAGAAGTATTTTGCCGCGATACAGTTCAAGCCCGCTTTGAAGTAAAACCGCCGACAGCAAAAACAAAATCAGCTTTGGGAGCAATCCTGTATTTTCGCTCAAAAGAATTTCGTCCAAAAACGCCCCTAAAGCAAGCGGGAGAGCGATTCCCGGAAGTATCAAAAGCAAATTGAGAAACAGCAATTTCAGTAATGTTCCACGCTCATTCGAAAGCCGTTTCTTAGCAAACGACAAAAGGGTATCTTTGCGTTTTTCCTTTTTGAATTCGGGCATTTTGGCGAATGTCAGAACAACTTCCGCAAAGCCGTTTTTCAGCTCGTCAAAGGAGAGCCTTCTTCTCCCGACCGCGGGGTCGTTTATATAGGCGCGCTTGCCTTTTATTCCCTCAAAAACCACAAAGTGACAATAATTCCAAAAAATTATGCACGGGGTTTTGACGGTTTTCAGCTTTCCAAAGCCCATTTTGAAGCCGTGACAATCCAGCCCGAATTTCTTCGCGGCGCGCATAATGTTCCCCGCGTCGCAGCCGTCGCGCGAAACGCCCGTCTCGACGCGGATTTGCTCCAGCGGCAAATGCTTTCCGAAATAAGCGAAAATCATTGACAGCGAAGCAGCGCCGCATTCGGTGGATTCCATTTGGTATACCGTCGGGGTTTTAGCATAGTTTCTCATAAGTCAGTCTTCCCATTCGATGTTGTTTTCTTTGAAATAAGCCTTCAGCTTCGCAATGCCGCGCGACAGATTAACGCGCACGTTTACCGCACTCATTCCCATTATCCGTGAGATCTCGGGTGCGGTTTTGTCTTTGAAATATTTCAGAATAACGATTTTGCGCTGCATTTCGTTAAGCGTTTCGAGCGCGTCCGCAAGGGAGTTACGCATGCCTTGAAGGTATTGCGCCGCGATTACCTCATCCTCGAATCCACTGATATATTCCGTGCACTCGTCGATGTCCTCAAGCTGCTTTTTGTCGCGGTAGTAGTTCTTCAGCTTGTTGTTTGCGATGCAGTAAACCCAGGTTCTCATTTGTGCTTTCGCCGGGTCGTAGCTGTCGATTTTGCCGCAGCAAATCCCGAAAACTTCCATCATCATATCCTCTGCCAACTGCGGGTTCCGCACCTTTGCGAGTATGTACCGGTAAACTTCAGTGTGATGCTTCTCGAAATAATCGGCGAGTTGTTGTTTGTTAGTCATAGACAAACTCCTTACTAAATTTCAGCAATATCAAGTAACAACCTGGCAGTTAGGTAGTTGTGATTTCAATCCCTGAACATCGCTTCTGCTTGTGTTGTTTTGCCAGTAGTACAGTATTTTCAGGTTAGAAAGAACAGCAAGCGGCGAAACGTCACTAATCTCGTTATCATACAAGCTTAATTCAGTCAAATCTGACAGACCGGCAAGCGGTGAAACATCTTCAATTTGGTTCACGGAAAGGTTTAGTTCGGTTAAGTTGTAAAGTTCTGACAATGGCGAGACATCAACTATTTCATTCGCAAAAAGATTTAAGTTCGTTAAATTTGTCAGGTTCTCCAGTGGTGAAAGATCGCTTATTTGATTGTTATTTAAATCAAGCTCTGTTAATTTGGTGAGATTTGCAAGTGGAGAGATATCTGAAATATTATGGCGAGGCAATAATAAAGTCGTCAAATTCACCAATTTACCAATTTGCTCAACATCCTCGTCAGTTACTTCTTTACCCCAATTACCGTCTATTTCCAAATATGTTGTTTCAATATCATATTCTTTACCACATACCATCACAATATTTCTTGGGGCAGCGGCTGACGCTTCCGGCTCGCTGCTTTCAGGATCCACGGGTTCGCTCGTTACAGGCGCTGATTCTTGGGGCTTGCTTTCGGCGGGTTCGGATATTTCAGGCACGCTCACAACGCTACTTTCCATCGCAGAAACATCGGACACAGCGGGCTTTGTTAGTTCCTCAATCAACACTGCAATCCGCTCATCTCCCGTCTCCTCGTAGCCCTTGTTAAGCCACTCCAGAGCCTTCGACTCGTCGCCCATCGCAAGGTATGCTTCAGCAATCCCAAGATAAGCGTCAACGTTCATCGGCTCGATTTCGAGAACCTTTTGGAACTCGATTATGGCTTGCTCGTAGTTCTGCTCGTTCAGATAGCGCTCCGCGAGCTGCAAGCCGTTTAATTCGCCGCTCGATGCAGAGTGCGAGTTCACCACGGCAATTGCTGTCACGCCCGAGCCGATAAGCAAGATTGCCGCGATGACGATTATAATGATGTTCTTCTTCGCTGAAAAGCCGCGAGGCACGGCGCGTTCTACGCCCGCCGCCGAGATGCCGATATCCTCGACAGGCGTGCCGCACTTCGGGCATTTTGTTTCGTTTTCTGGTAGCTCGGTGCCGCAGTTTTTACAGGTCATGGTTATGCATCCTCCTTTGGGATTTAGAGGTGTATTTTACTGTTGCATCCTCAAACCCACTGACTTATTCCGTACACTCGTAGAGCTCATCAACATACTCAAACACGCACCTGCTGCGATAATAATTCTTCAGCAAGTTGTTTACAATGACGTAAAGCCAAGTCAAAAATTGGCTTGTGTCGGATCAAGGTAGTCGAATTTCTTATAACAGCTTATAAAAACGTCGCTCGTTAGATCCTCGGAAAGCTCTAGTTTGCAAACTTTCAAGAGAATGTATTTGTAAACTGTTGAGTAGAACTCTTCGTAATATCCAGCGAAGATTTTGTCGTTACACATTTTGTTGTGCTCCTTTGGGGGTGATTTCTTTTGAAGTTGAAATTAGTACATGATTACATTGCAGTTTGGCATTCTGCTTTGCAAACGTTCAATGTCGCTATCACTAATCGGATTACCTCCCCACGCAAGCGTTTCCAAGTTTGTTAGCTGTACAAGCGGCGTCATATCGCTAATTTGGTTTATGCACAAATACAATGTTTCCAAATTCATAAGGTTCGCGAGCGGCGTCACATCGTTTATTTGATTTCCGCTTAATTCCAAATGCCTTAATTTCAATAGATTGACAAGCGGCGATAAATCACTTACGCCCCTACCCACCGCCAGAATCTCTAAATTTGTGAGATTTGCAATGGGCGATATATCGTTGACATTTTCACCTACGTTAAGGTCGATTAAATTCGTTAGATTTGAAAGTGGCGTTAAATTGCTGACTTGATTTTCATACAGCCACAAATACTCCAATTTGACAAGACTCGCGAGCGGCGTTATGTCGCTGATTTGATTGTTGTGCAAATCTAAATTCTTCAAACTTGTTAGGTTTGAAAGTGCACTTAAATCACTGATTTGATTGTAACCCAAGTCCAACTCGGTCAAGTTTACAAGATTTGCAAGCGGTGATATATCACTGATTTGATTGCCCCCAAAACAAACTTTAGTCAGGTTTGTAAGATTTGCAATTGGCGAAATATCGTTGATTTTATTTTGCGTCACTTCTAATTCCGTTAAATTCGTAAGATTTGCAAGCGGTGTTATATCGTCGATTTGATTATTTAACAAATCCAGCGATTTTAAATTGACAAGCTTTCCGATTTCTACCATTTGCTCATTCGATATATTTTCATCCCAAATTAGCAATCTGGTCGTTGTTGCAATATCATATTCCTCGCCCGAAATCACCACAGACCCCATTGATCCTTTGGTGGGTTTTTTCGGCTTGTTATTCGTCAACTTGCTTGTTGTGGAATTGCTCGTTTCCGCATCGGAAGTCTCGTCCATGTGGCGCGTCAATTCCTCAATTTTAGCAACAATCCTCGAATCGCCCGTCTGCTCTAACCCCTTGTTAAGCCATTCGAGCGCCTTTTCCGTATCTCCCATTCCGAGATACGCTTCGGCAATTCCAAGATAAGCGTCAACATTCATAGGCTCGATTTCGAGAACCTTTTGGTATTCAATAACGGCTTGCTCGTAGTTCTGCTCATTAAGATAGCGCTCCGCGAGCTGCAAGCTTCCGGCAACGCTGCTTGAAGCGGAGCGCGAGTTCACAACGGCGACAGCAGTCCCCCCCGCGCCAATCAGCAAAATCGCCGCGATGATAATTATAATAATGTTCTTCTTCGCCGAGAAGCCCTTCGGCACGGCGCGCTCTACTCCTGCAATGGAGATGTCTATATCTTCAACAAGCGTACCGCACTTCGGGCATTTTGTTTTGTTTTCCGGCAGCTCGGTGCCGCAGTTTTTACAGGTCATAGTTTAAAATTCCCTTCAATTATTTAAGATAGCCCACGGCTCGCTTCGCTGCGGTAAGGTCTATCAAGCCCCATTTGCCGTTTTGCTTTGCCCACAATTGGTCATTCCACGCAGGTGCTAACGCCTCAAACTCACCGAATTCAATGAACGTTCTGCCATCTGAGTGAAGCACTCCGTATTCTCCATTCAGCACTACAACCATGGTGTCGCTTGTGCTGGGAAACGCGCCGTATATCGGAGTGGATGTGCGGGTTTGATAATCATACGTGCTACCCGAAATCCACGGCGCGTCGTAGATAAACTCGGTTATCTCATTGCCTTGTGAGTCAAGATAGCCCCATTTCTCATTACGGCAAGCGGCTGTTATGCCGCAGGAAGTTCCGAGCATATCGTCGTAGATAAAATCGGTCAAAAGTTCATCTTCGGGCGACCAGAGGGCGTATTTTGGGGAAACGGGTTCGTAAACAGGGCTAATATACTCATCATAATACACCCCATTGGCATAGCTTATATTAATGTTTGTGTATTTAATATGGTCAGTTGTAAGCAGGCTGTCTAATGAACTTAAATCGTGCATTTGAACCCGATGACGACTATTTAAAGTGTTTGCTTGCACCGGCTCAAATTCGAGTTCGCCTTCCCAATCACAATAAAGATAGGCTTTATGAGTGTAGCTATCCCAAAAAAGCCCCATATCTCCTCCGCCACCTACTCCGCCGGGAAAAACTTTGTCTTTCCAAGGGTAAACAGACAACTGATCCATTGTAGCTGTATAGGCCAAAATTCCAGTGTTTCCATACGTTTCAAATCCTGTATGTTCGTCCGTCGAATACGAGAATAGAGACAATATCTTATCAGGAACAAAGAAAACTTTATATTCGTTTCCAATTCTTACTTGACAAAAATCATCCACGTATGAATAAGAGGGGAAATTATCCTCTTTAGTCTCTGTCGTTGGGAAAAAAGTTACAGTTAAATCGGTGTACATTCCAGGCCTAATGGGAACCACTTCATCAAACTCATACGTCGGCTCCAGCAGCCACTCGACATCCGCGCTTGTAAGCACATCCAAATATCTAGACTGGTGCTCGTCGGGAATTGACGTCGAGGATTCCGTGGGCGCACTTGAGGAGGGTTGAACGGATTCCAGACGTTTTCTAAGGCGATTGCTGTCGGTCGCTTTGATCCCCTTGTTCAGCGTTTGCCTTGCCTTGGACGTGTTGCCGAGCCCGAGATATGCTTCAGTAAGCCCGAGATACGCGTCGACGTTCATCGGCTCGATTTCAAGAACCTTTTGGAACTCGATAACGGCTTGCTCGTAATTTTGCTCGCTGAGGTAGCGCTCCGCGAGTTGCAAGCTGCCCGCAACGCCGCTCGAAGCGGAGTGCGAATTCACCACGGCGACAGCCGTAATCCCCACGCCGATAAGCAAAACCGCCGCGATGATGATTATGATGATGTTCTTCTTCGCGGAAAAGTCGCGCGGCACGGCGCGTTCAACGCCGGCTACCGAGATATCGGTGTCTTCGGCGGTGTTCGGGGTGTTTTTGTTTTTGTTGTTCATGTAAGCCCTTCCGGTTAAATGGTAATTGAGGTTTTTGACAGTCGACTTTTGAGAAGCTCCTTGTCGCTTTGGCTAATTTGATTTCCTTTCAACCGCAAATCTAGCAATTGTGTAAGGTTCAAAAGCGGCGTTATGTCGCTAATTTGATTGTTGGTTAACCGAAGCCTTGCAGCATTCGTAAAGTTCGCAAGTTCCGACACGTCACTAACTTGATTGTCTTCCAAATCCAAAACGCCCATATCGTTTAGCTTTGAAATCCCGGTTATGTCACTTATTTGATTTTCCGCCAATTCCAAAGTGCCTAAATTGGTAAGACTTGCAAGCTGTGACACATCGTTGATTTGATTTCTGTTCAACGACAATTCCCTTAACCCGATGTCTGTTGACAAGGGCGAGACATCGATAATCTGATTTACAGACAATGACAATCGAAACAAATTCGGCTTATTTGCAAGCGGTGTTATATCGCTGATTTGATTAGCGTTCATGTGCACATCATATAAATTGGTGAGATTTGTAAGCGCAGATATATCGGAAATTTCATTTGCTCCCAAATACAAATCCTCCAATTTTGTCAGATTTGCAACCGGCGATATATCGGTGATTTGATTGTTATACAAATACAATCTCGTCAAATTAACAAGTTTTCCAATCTCTATCATTTCCTTGTCTGTTACACCGCTTTTGCTTAACGACAATTCGGTCGTGGTGGCAATATCATAATCCATACCCAAAATCGTCACCGAACCCATAGAACCGTAAACCGGTTCCGTCGGCTCGCTGACTTCCTCGCTTGTAACACCGGAGCCGCTTTCCGATGAGGAATGTGAGGGCGTTGAATCATCGGTTGCATTTATCCCAAAGGATTTTTTCGCGGCTTTAAGGTCAATAAGTCCCCATTTACCGCCTTGTTTTGCCCAAAGCTGATCGTTCCACGCAGGTGCAAGTTCGTCAAATTCGCCAAAGCCGATAAGCGTTCTGCCGTTGCGGTTTAAAACGCCCATTTTCCCGCCAAGGCTTACTACCATAGTATCGCTTGTGCAGGGATATGCTGCGTATGATTCTTTGGCAATTAGCCATGGCGCGTCATAAATGAATTCGGTGATTTCCTTGCCGTTTTCGTCGAGATAACCCCATTTGCCTTCACGACTTGCAGCGGTCAATCCGTAAGATGAACTGCACATATCGTCATAAATAAAGTCCGTAAGCAACTTATTTTTCGGAGACCACAGCGCGTATTTTTCGCTAATGGGTGTTCTCACGGCTTCGGAATATTTTTCATATTTTTGCAATTCGTTCGTATTATTAAAACTGATTTCCCAAAAAGTTTCTTCTTGTGGTACTGTTCCCAACGAGCTGAGGTCGTATTTTTGAATAGGGTAATTTTTACTTAACAGATTTGGCGATGTAGGTTTTAAACCACGCCTCTGATACGCTGACATCAATTCGTCCTCAAAATCGAGATATGCTTTTTCAGTGTATGTATCCCAAAAAAGTTTGCAATCCCAATATCCGGAACGATAGCCCGGAAAACCATATACCAGTTCCTTTGGAACAACCATTTCCGATGAAAACGTTTCTATTTGTGCCCAATCTCTAATAGGATCAAAATCTGCAAGCTCGAAAACGATCTTACCATTACGCCAGTTGTATAGCATACTTTCGGAAAAATAAGTATATAACTCTCTGTCGGATTGACAAAACAACGTGTATTGGTCGCCCTGCTTAACTTCATAATACTCATCCGTTGCGGAATATGACGGAAAGCCTGCTTCATAGCCGCCTAAATTATCGGACAAAGCTTTTTGACCGCTAGCATAATCGTTGTTAGAGTAAAATTTAGCTCTTGGTATTGGTCTGATATCGTCAAACTCATAGGTAGGCTCAACGATCCACGAAAGTTCGCTGGCTGTAAGCGGCTTTTTTAATTCGTACAGTTTTGTTTGAATACGGCTATCCCCCGTCAGTTCGAAGCCCTTGTTAAGCCACTCCAGCGCCTTGTCCGTATCGCCCATTCCTATGTACGCGTCCGCAATACCGAGATACGCGTCGACGTTCATCGGCTCGATTTCGAGAACCTTTTGGAACTCGATGACGGCTTGCTCGTAGTTTTGCTCGTTGAGATAGCGCTCCGCGAGCTGCAAGCTTCCGGCAACGCCGCTTGAGGCGGAGCGCGAGTTCACCAAGGCGACAGCCGTAATCCCCGCGCCGATTAGCAAAATCGCCGCGATGATGATTATGATGATGTTTTTCTTCGCCGAGAATCCTTTCGGCACGGCGCGTTCTACGCCCGCCGCGGAGATGTTGGTGTCTTCGGCAGGCGTCGGCGTGCCGCATTTGATGCAGAATTTCGAGCTTTCCGGCAACTCGGTGCCGCAGTTTTTGCAGGTCATATCATTATCCTCCAAAGCTAGAATTAACAATTAATTATTAATGTTAGGCAATTGAGTTTTCAGCCACTCAAAGTCTCCCTCGCTGATATAATTATGTCCCAAATCCAAATCTGTCAAATTGGTAAGATTTACAAGCGGCGTTATGTCGCTGATTTCATTTTCCCACAAACCTAAATACGTTAAATTGGTGAGATTGGCAAGTGGCGTTATGTTGCTGATTTGATTGTAACCCAAATCCAAATTCGTCAAACTAGTAAGGTTTGCAAGCGGCGATATATCGCTGATTTGATTGCGTTCCAACCTCAATTCCGTCAAATTTGTAAGGTTTACAAGCGGAGTTATATCACTGATTTGATTGCGTTCCAACCTCAATTCCGTCAAATTAGTAAGATTTGTAAGCGGCGTTATATCGCTGATTTGATTATCCCACAAAATCAACTTCGTCAGATTATTAAGGTTTGCAAGCGGCGTTATGTCGCTGATTTGGTTGTTGTATAAATACAACACCTCCAAATTGGTGAGATTAGCAATTTCCACCAGCTGCTCGTCTGTTATGTTTGAGGAGTCTAAATCCAATTCTTTTGTCGTCGCAATATCATATTCCCTACCCAAAATCGTCACCGAGCCCATAGACCCATAAACAGGCTCTTCTGGATTGCTTATCGTGGGCTCGGAAACATCCGGCACGCTTGCCTCGGGCTCGGAGACCTCTTCTATGTCGGGCGTTGTCAGCGCTTCAATCTTCGAGGAAAGTCGCGCGTCCCCCGTCTGCTCCAACCCCTTGTTAAGCCACTCGAGAGCCTTCTCCGTGTCGCCCATTCCAAGATAAGCCTCCGCAATACCGAGATACGCGTCAACATTCATCGGCTCGATTTCGAGAACCTTTTGGTATTCAATAACGGCTTGCTCGTAGTTCTGCTCGTTCAGGTATCGCTCGGCGAGCTGCAAGCTCCCTGCAACGCCGCTTGATGCGCTGTGCGAGTTCACAACAGCGACAGCCGTAATCCCCGCGCCGATTAGCAAAATCGCCGCGATTATGATAATGATGATGTTTTTCTTCGCCGAAAAGCCGCGAGGCACGGCGCGCTCAACGCCCGCCGCCGAGATGTCAAAATCCTCGGCGGGTACGGGCGTGCCGCATTTAGTGCAAAATTTCGAGCTTTCCGGCAGCTCGGTGCCGCAGTTTTTACATGTCATATGTGCCTCCTTTTTTGTGGTTAGAAATCTATTCTGCAATTTGGTAATTGAGTTCTTAGGTTTTCAATGTCTTCATCGCTGATTGGATTGTCAAACAACTCCAAAGACGTCAAATTTGTAAGATTTGCAAGCGGCGTAATATCGCTGATTTGATTCCAGCTCAAATCTAAATTCGTCAAATTGGTAAGATTAGCGAGCGGCGTTATATCGTTGATTTGATTGCCGCAAAGATCCAAGACCTTCAAATTGGTGAGTTTTGCAAGCGGTGTTATGTCGCTGATTTGGATTACGCCCAAATTAAAATACTCCAAATTTGTGAGACTTGCAAGTGGCGTTATATTGCTGATTGGATTGCCCCCCAATTCCAAATTCATCAAATTGGTTAGATTTGCGAGCGACGTTATGTCGCTGATTTGATTTTCCACCAAACCCAAATACTCCAAATTATTGAGGTTTGCAAGCGGCGTTATGTCGCTGATTTGATTGTGCCACAAATTCAAACCCTCCAAATTGGTAATATTTGCAAGCGGCGTTATGTCGCTGATTTGATTGTAATTCAAATCCAAATGCTCCATATTTGCGAGGCTTGCAAGTAGCGTTATATCGCTGATTTGATTTCCACTTAAACACAATCTTGTCAAATTGGTAAGATTAGCAAGCGACGTTATATCGGAAATACCTGCGTAATCGATTTCTAACCTTGTCAAATTCATTAATTTTGACAATTCATTCAAGTCTTCATTTGACAAATTGTTATCTATATGAATAACAAAATCAAATCCGCTTTCAAAACTCTCATAATCAACGTAGCCCCAATTCCCCACTTCGTACTGTTCCTTATTGATGATTAACAAACTCTCTGTTGTGGCGATGTCAACTACCGTTCCGGCAATAATTACCGAACCAGCAGGGCGAATTTTATTGATTTTCGCCCGAAGTTTCGTATCACTCGTCTGCTCCAATCCCTTGTTAAGCCACTCCAGCGCCTTGTCCGTATCGCCCATTCCGAGGTAAGCATCAGCGATTCCGAGATAAGCGTCCACATTCATCGGCTCGATTTCGAGAACCTTTTGGTATTCAATAACGGCTTGCTCGTAGTTCTGCTCGTTCAGGTATCGCTCGGCGAGCTGCAAGCTCCCTGCAACGCCGCTTGATGCGCTGTGCGAGTTCACAACAGCGACAGCCGTAATTCCCGCGCCGATTAACAAAATCGCCGCGATGATGATTATAATGATGTTTTTCTTCGCCGAGAAGCCGCGAGGCACGGCGCGCTCTACGCCCGCCGCCGAGATGTCAAAATCCTCAACAGGCGTGCCGCACTTTGGGCAGGTGGTTTCGTTTTCAGAAATTTCCGTTCCACAGTTCTTGCAAATCATAAGTCAAAATTCTCCTCGTCAAATTTTTTCAGCAGTTTTTTCGCCTTTCTCGCGGACGCGTTGAAGTAAATTATCGCGGCGACAAGCGTCACAACAACGCCCGCAATTCCGCCCCAGTACATCAAAAATCCCGTTGTAATTTCCATTTTAGCCCTCCGTTATCCAGCCGTAAGATTTAAGCTCTTTTATCGCGCCACGGAGATTATCCATGTTTGCGTCGGTCTTGCCGTTCAGCGCGAACGTTTTGTATTTCTCCTCGGCAGTTATAAAGCTCTCGTGTGCCTCCGCGTAGCTGCGCGTGGTTTGGTCTTCCTTCGCGTTTTCAATCGAAATCCTGACAAAGCTTTCGTTCATATAAACCCAGTAATCATCGGGGTTCGCGAATTTCATACTCTCCAAAAGCGACAGGCACTCGTCATAGCCTTGCATTTTCGAGTACAGCAGATTGAAGTAATTCTTTTGAAGCGAATAACTGAGTTTTCCGCTTTGCATTAGGTCTTTGTAGGTCTCGGCGGCTTTGTCGAACTGCTCCGCGCGGGCGTATTCGTTCGCGAGCATTTCCGTCACAATATCCGTGTAGTCGGACGAAACTTTCGGGAGCTGCCCTTGCAAAAGCGCAACCATTTTCTCGGCGTTTTCTTTTGTGTTTGCGGAATCCGCGAGCATGGTTTTATCGCACACCAAAATCGCGCGGAAGCGGATATAATCGTCGTCCGTAAGTTTTAGAACCTTGACAAAGCTGTCATAAGCCGCATTAACGTCGCCCTTCGCCGCGCTGATTTCGCCTTGCATAAGCTCCAGCTTGTCGCTTGAAATGCCCTTAGTTCGCGCGGTTTCAAGCGATTTTTCTGCGTTTTCAACATCTCCGATTCTCGCGTAGGAGATTGTCAAATCGCGATAGCAATCTACTATCTTATCGGAGTAGTTCAGCGTTTTTTCGTACAGCCTCGCGCTACTTTCGTAGTCCTCCAGCTCAAAAGCGCTGTCCGCCGCCATTTCGTACATTTCCGCAATGTAATCATACGCGTTCTGCTCATTGTTGATAATCGTATTGGTCAGCACGCTGTCGGGATAATCGCGGCATTTTTCGTAATCCTTCGCCGAATACAGGATTTTCGCCATATTGTAATACGGCTCGATTCTTGTAGGCTCGAACTCCTCCGCTGTCGAGATTATCTCCTTTGCGCCGTCGTAATCCTCCGCCGCGATTTTTTCCGTCATTTCTGTTACATAACCCTGATATTTTTCCTCGTGCTCCTCGGCGAGCTTTCTCGCCCCCGTTCTGTTAAGCTCGATAGACGCCGCCATAAGCACGACCGCCAAAAGCGTGGCGATCGCCCGGCGCGCTTTCATCGCCCTATACCGACGGTCAAGCTTTCCGATGCTTTTCAGCGCGGCGAGCATCTCGCCAGCGTTTTTGTAGCGCTTCACGTGACTTAGCATCATTGCTTTCGTGATCACGTGTAGCAGCCCGTCAGGAACGTTCGCGTTGAATATCGTCAGCGGCTTGCACTTGTAATTCGCCGCGGGAGTTTCCCGCGCCACCAGAAAATACAAAAACGCGCCGATGCTGTAAACATCGGACCGCTCGTTTACAAAAGGCGCGGTCTTGTTTATCGGCAGCTCGCCGCTGATACCACTTTTCACGTCGGAAAGCGGGATTCCAAGCTGTTCGGGCGGCGCGTAGCCGCGCGTGCCGCCGATTGTTTGCGCGTTTTTATCGAATATCAGTGATACATTGAAATCTATCAGACAAATATCTCCGTTATCGGCAAGCATTACATTCGCGGGTTTGATGTCGCTGTGGACGATCGGCGGCTTTTGGCTGTGAAGATAATTCACCGCCTCGCAAAGCTGAACAGCAATTTTTATAAGCCGTTTGCCAGTTATTTTCTCGCCGGAGCTCACCAGCTTTTCAATATCCGAGCCGCTTATGTAATCCATTACCGTATAAGCGGCACCGTCCGCTTCGATAAAATCATAAACCTGCGGCAGATAAGAATGCTTTAAGCCCTTAAGCAGATCTGTCTCGTTGCGGTTGAGCTTTTCGTTGGGATTGATAATCTGCTTTATCACGACCTCTTTGTTCAAACGGGTGTGCAGAGCCTTATAAACTACACCTCCGCCGCCCTCGCCAATCTTTACGATGTTCGCGTAAGTGCTGTCAAACATAGTATCGATTCCGGTTTGGTCGGCGACAGGCTCGGCAGGCGCGTTTTCCGGCAGCAGCTCGGTCTTGTCGCTGTCAAGCAAGACGGTCTTGTCGTCCTCGTCAAGCAGGACGGTTTTGTCGTTTTCGTCAACGTCGACGGAAGTATTCGTGTTTTTGTTTTCGTCGGTCATAAAGATCACTCCATTTTCTAATTGACATTTCGATGTGCGGGTCAGAACTAAAAGTATATATCGCAATTTGGCAGTTGGGTTTTCAGCTTCTCAATATCCTCATCGCTAATTTGATTTCCGCTCAAATCCAACGTCGTCAAATTGGTGAGATTTGAAAGCAGTGTTATATCACTGATTCGATTGTCTTGCAAACGTAAAATCGTCAAATTTGTAAGATTTGTAAGCGGCATTATATCGCTGATTTGATTGTCGCTTAAATCCAAACCTGTCAAATTTGTAAGATTTGCAAGCGGCGTTATATTGCTAATATGTGTGTTATACATACTCAAACTCGTCAAATTTGTAAGCTCTGCCAGCGGTGTTATATCGTTAATTTGATTTCCGCCCAAACTTAAGCTCGTCAAATTTGTAAACGTTGCCAGTGGTGTTATATCGCTAACTTGATTGTCTCCCAAATACAAAAACTTCAAATTGTTAAGCTTTGCAAGCGGCGTTATATCGCTGATTTGATTACTCTCCAAACCCAACTCCGTCAAATTGGTAAGTTTTGCGATTTCCTTCAGTTGAGTATCTGTTATACCCATCCTCTCGTGCTTCAGATGAGTTGTCGTCGCAACATCATATTCCTCGCCCAAGATTGTCACAAACCCCATAGAGCCATAAGCCAGCACTTCCGGTTCACTTGTTTCAGACTCGGTCGGTTCAATAACAGCGGGTCCCAGCTCGGAAATTCCCGGCTCAAAGGGTTTCGTTAGCGCGTCAATCCTCGCCTGAACCCGCGCGTCTCCCGTCTGCTCCAAGCCCTTGTTAAGCCATTCGAGAGCCTTGTCCGTATCGCCCATTCCCATGTACGCGTCCGCAATTCCGAGGTACGCGTCAACGTTCATCGGCTCGATTTCGAGCACTTTCTGGAATTCGATGACGGCTTGCTCGTAGTTCTGCTCGTTCAGATACCGCTCCGCGAGCTGGAGCTTGTCGGTAATGCCGCTCGACGCGGAGTGCGAGTTCACCACGGCAATAGCAGTAATTCCCCCGCCGATCAACAAGATCGCCGCGATAATGATTATAATGATGTTTTTCTTCGCGGAAAAGCCGCGAGGCACGGCGCGCTCAACTCCCGCCGCGGAAATGTCAAAGTCCTCGGCAGTCGGCGTGCCGCATTTGGTGCAGAATTTTACGTTGTCCGGCAGCTGGGTGCCGCAGTTTTTGCAAATCATAAATCAAAATTCTCCTTTTGGTTAATTCCAATTTTTATTATAAAAAACAACATTGCAGCAATGCACAATATGAACTTGTGCATTGCTGCGCTGTTTATTAGCTAAATCCGACTTGGCGGCACTATGACATGGATAGTGAATGTTGCGGTGTATATCTCGCCGTCCGCTTTCAGCGTCGCGATGACAACGGTGTCGCCCATTTCGACCGCTTTGATAAGTCCTCCCTTTGTGACTGTCGCAACGGCGCTGTTTGCGCTTTCAAAGCTGATGTCGGCGATCGTTTTGCCTTCGGGAATAAACTCGAACGCCGTTTGCGCCGTTTCCCCGGGCGTTAGAGTAAACGTGCCCTTGCTTATCGTAAGCGCGCCCGAGGATTCAACCTCCTCAATGCCCGTACCAACCTTAACGGGAATCGTCACGGAGTCCTTGCCCGCCGTAATCGTCACGTTTGCGGTGCCGTTCTTCTTCCCGGTTAGCGCAAACTGCGATTTCTTCTCATCGGACACGCCCTCATAGAACCAAGGTCCGACATTCTTTATCGTAACCGAATCCTTCCCCTCAATGCTGATTTTTTTGCCAAATGCTTGCGAAGCATTGCTTGTAATCTTCAAATCTTTTACCGGAGTGGGTTTCAGCGTCTTGGTGGTGGGCTGGTTAAGGAGGTTTTCCACCTCCAGTATGTCAGGATTATCGCACGTTATCTTCACGTCTTTGATGGTAGTCTTTTTCGGAAGAGTAACTATCGCAAGACCCGTGTCCGCCTCTTCGCTTACGCTGATTGCATAGTTTTCCATGTTAAGCGTAAGCTTATCGCCCGTAGTGATGTTGTAGCTTTCGTTGGCGGTTCGCGTGCACTCAGTTACCAAGCCTCCTCCGTTTTCGTCGATTTCATAATGAACCTGGAAGAACGGCGAATCCTCGTTATACACTTCCCATTCAAAGGATGTGAAAAGTTTTCCTACAACGCTCGACGAAGAGCAAGCAAATACGGTAAGTATCGGGTAGAACGTAAACTCATTGCATATTCTTATGGTCGAAGTGTCATCGGTTGGTATTTCCAAACCGCATTCGGATATGCCTATGCCTTCTCCCGCGTCAGCTGATGTTCCCGGCAGTACGGCGCCGCCATCTATTCCGCAGACCTCCAACAACGAATCGGTCGATTTGTCATACCGAGAAAGCTTAGAACCTACCTTTACGCCGATGCCCGCTTTAACGCCAAGGTCAGCAACGTTTATTCCGATAAGCTGTAATTCAATCGCGAGTCGGCCTGCCAATTCTACTTTGGCAGAGAAATCAATATCCTGCGAGTTGGAGCTGTCTTTGATTGAACGAAGCTTGCCCTTCACAAGCTCCACCCCCGTGGTGTTGGATTGAGTGAAGGTTAATTTCAAGGAGCCCTGTACTGACACTTCAGCTCTTACAACGATGTGAATGTTGGTGGACGGGAAGAACACATCAACAAGCTTGTAGTTCGTTGCGGCTGTTGATGACTTTTTGAGAGCTGTCCAACCCTTGTCGACGCCTTGCACGTCCTTGTAAAGCTGTCGGAGCTTGGCTGTTTCATAATTGTGGTCGTTGATTGTCGTTTTACCGTCGCCGTTGGCGTCGCCGTAATGGTTTTTGGACTTGCCGAAGTTTTTCGTAAGCGAGCAATCAAAGCTTGCAGATTCGGTCCTCGTATCATTAAGCGAAAACTTTAGTTCGTCAACCTTGAGCGCGAACCAATCCCAGTGCGTCTTGAGGCGGTTTTCGACTTTTAATTCATCCTCGAAACCGATTGCGGCTGACAAATCTGCGTCGCCCTCTTTGCATTTGCCCTTTATTTCAAAACCCATTCCGCCGCCACTCTTGTTCAGTGAAACACTTAATTTTGCACTAAAGCCGTCTCCAAGCTTAAGCGTCGCCGATTTCTTATTAGCCATATTGAGCATTTCGCCCTCATCGTTGGGGTTCATGGCAAGGTTTACAAACTCGCCGTCATTAAACAAATCGGACATTGAAGCGGAGTCGTTGCCAAAGCTCAGCCGCTTTCCATCAGGCCCGTAGAATATCGCCTCGCTGAAATCCAACTCGCCCGATTGCTGAATGTCAATCTCGTCGTAAACTTCCTGAAGTTCCGCGTTGCGGGTAGTTACAGTAACAGACCCGTCAGCGTTTTTCTGAACATTCGTTACAACTACAGCATAATTCATCGGAATTACGTCGTCCGCGGGCAATGCAAGAACAGAATCGATTTTCAGACCGTCGGGGGCTTCGCCCGGCTTAAACGTGATTGTCTTGTTCGATGTATCGGAGTAGTTGCCGTTTGCGTCAAACAAGCTTTCGCTGCCGGTGTACTTCACCGAATACTTCGCGGGAACAACTTCGCAGTTCTCGCTCGTAACGCCGCCCAAATTTATTACGTTTTCCTGCACGGTAGAACGGTCGAAGCTCTCGCCGTAGGAGAAGTTTACCCACTTATCATACGCCGTAGCCATCGCCTCGTCGGCTTCTGCCGCAGAAAGCTTCTTTTTGGGATTAAACTTGCCCGAACTCAATTCGAATATGCCCTCGTTGACGGAGGACATAACGTTGTCAAGATACAAATCCTTCACCTTACTACTGTCCGAAATGTCGACAGTAGAAGGTGTAACACAGTTCATTGCGCGAACCAGCGTATCTGCCGCGAATTCCTTTGTCAGCTTTCCGTTGAACTTCAAATCGTCCTCCGGGTCGATTATGCCCCACTCCGCGGCGATTTGAACTGTTTCAAAGCTGTCGTCCGATGTAGAAACAGAGCCAACGAGAGGCTCTTCTTCGGTGTAGTACAGCAGGTTGAAGTTTTCCTCAACCAAATCCAACCACTCCAAAACGGTGTAGTTCTTTTTGTTGTCCGAGCTCGCGCTACAACCGGTGAGACATGAGAGCACATATGCGCTCAACATCACAGCGCAGAGAAACGAGCTGATAATTCTTTTTTTCATATTATTACCTCTTGTAATTATTAAAAGTTACACAAACAGCGGGCAGACAAACATGCCAGCCCGCTGCCGCATAATAATCAATCAATAAACGAGTTGATCTGCTGCGCTTCGCGCGTTCCGGTTGCGCCGCGCTGCTTGTATACTTCTTCCGCCGCCTTGAAATAGTCGATATATTCCTGAACGTAATTATCGAACTTTTGTGCCCATCTGTTGTACATATCCTCGAACTG
The DNA here is from genome assembly GCA_964430965.1 of uncultured Ruminococcus sp. Classification (GTDB taxonomy): domain Bacteria; phylum Bacillota; class Clostridia; order Oscillospirales; family Ruminococcaceae; genus CAG-115. The sequence goes on from CAYSHU010000002.1 coordinate 28,736, forward strand.
CTCTTTGAGTACCCTTGCGTCTTCGGAATAAATTATGTCGGGATTGTTTACCGAGCCGTCAACGATGCCCTTAATTGTTTTAAGCTGATTGCCGAGGTTGTTCTTGGTTGCTTCGAGCTGCTTGATTGCGCTTTCCAGCGCTTCGAAATCCACATATGTATAACCTAATGCCATAGTAAATACCTTCTTTCTTAATAGTCGAGATTACTTTCTGTTTGCTGTGAGGTTTGCGCCGCGTGTCTTGAGGGCGAGCATATCCGCCTCGTAGTCATCCGCGGATTTTACCAGCTGCTTGCCATACTGAGTTATAACCTCTTTCATAGCGTCGAAGTCATCTCTCAGTCCATCGAGCTGCTCCATAGCAGCTGTAGCGTCGTCGCCCTGGAAGCAGCTCTGAAGCGATGTCTTGAACGTTCCGTAAAGCTGCTGCGAGTAAATTGTCTGGTAGTTGTTCGCCTCGTTCTGGATTTTGGTGCCCAACTCTCGCGTCGCCGCATAGTTTATCTTGGTGTTTTCCATAGTCTTAATTCCTCCTAATGTGTTCGAGTTGTTTGTGAGGGTTCCTGCCCTCTGTTATGATTATATCACACAATCAAAACAAATTGGTCGGTTTTTGCATTTTTGGTCTGTATTTTACAGATTTGGCTCGGATTTTGCCAATTCTGCAAAATGTTTGTATTTTCGGTTGCCGAACTGCGAGTTTTCTGTGCAGATTTGGTTAATTGTGACATTCTTCAAAACTATCGGCAAACGATTTCCTGTATTGGCGGGAACACCAAATCGAGCTGTCGTTCGAGAGCTTAATCTCCAAGCCGTTTACCGACTTAACCTTCATAATGTTTACAAGGCAACTTTTCGCGCAGTGCAAAAAGCAATCAGGAAGCCGCTCCTCAAACCACGAGATACTATGCCGTGATGTCAAGCACTCGCCGTCATATGTATAGATATACGAAATGCGATTATTGTGCTGAATGTACATTATATCAGAAGTGTTAATGGAAATGCAGTCCTTATCCTCCAGTCTGATAATAATGTCCTTGCTTTTCCGCCGCTCAGAAACACGCTTGAGCATCTCATAAACGTGATGAAGCAGCATGCGGCTGACGGGCTTGCACAAAAGGGCAAACGGTCTGAATCTGTCGGCATAATCAAAAATGCGCTGGCTGTATTTCTCGCAGTTTTCCGTTACAAAAACAATCTCGACTTCGGGATTTTTCACGTGAATTTCCAGCGCAATATCAACGCCGCTTTGATTGTTGATTTCTGTAGCGATGAACACACAGTCAAAAACGCCAAGCTTACCGGAATCAACAAGCTCGCCGTATTTTCTGAAGGTAACGACGTCGATTGTCGAATCGAACTTACTCGTTTCCTCGATAAATCTGTCCATAAAAAAGGCGGACGAATCACAGATTGCAACTGTCATTTTATTTCCTCATTAAAGTCAAATCAGAATAAGCTTCGAGGCATTTTTTATTCCCGAATCAAGCACGGTGGTGTTGAAGTCGTAAACCTCGCCGCTTGCTGCATTTATCAGCACGGTGTCGGCGGTTCTCTCATAACTGTTCCCCGTAAGCGGCACAACCGTCTCGGCGAGCAGCGAAATCACCTCTCCGATGCTCTTGTTGACAGGGAGAAAAGCGTCAAAATGATCTCCCGATGCGGGAAGATACACATCCACAAGATATTTCTTCATACTACACCTCGCTATTCAAAAATTTAACCAGTTCAGCCATCGAATCCTTTACCACAAAGCCGAATTCGGAGCCGATGATGTCCTTGGTTGCCTCGGGCACGTCACTCAACGTTTCCGTCAAGGTGCTATGCAATCCGAGCCCATTACCAACCCAGATGAAATCCTTTAAGTTAATGAGGGATTGATAGCCTCGTTCTTTGTTAAGCGAATCCCAAACACTTACATTTTCGCACACGAGGAAGTGAATGTTATATTCAGCAACACATTTCGTCATCACGGTTTGGAACGCTTCATAAAGTCCGCCGAGGTTGTTGATATCTTCAATTACCGTCGGGTCGCCGGACATCTCAACTCCCCTTAAAATGCCCTTTAAGCCGCTCATGGAGTGAATCACGACAAACAGTGGCTCGTAAGTTTTAGGCTGCTGACCGCTTCTTATCAGCGTTTTGTACTCGTTGTTCCGCGCGCAGATTGTTTTGAAAATACCATAAACCACTCTCGCGCAGCTTTCCGTATCGGAGCAGAAACGAAGCGTTTCCGACTCAGAATTATTGCCGCCGTTCGGTGAGAGAACGACAGTTTTTATCATTTCTTTCTCGGCAATCATCGCCGCTAATTGGCTTGTAAAGTTAGCCCATTCCCGATTTTCCGCAAGAGCAAGCGTCGCAACAGGCGAGAAATCAAAGCAGGATACCGTCAGCGTTTCCTTTTCAATGCCCACAGGAACGTTTGACAAATCGCCCGGATTCGCATAATCTTCCAGGTGCTGCTTTGTAACCTTTTCTGGAAGTGCCGGAGCCGTAGCCGCCACTTTTCCCGCATAGGTCTCCGACTGCCTTTTACATAACTCTCGAATAACGTGATAAGGCGTTTCTTCCGTTGTGATTCCCGCCGTCTGGAACTCCAAAACCGAGTTCTTATCGCGGCGGAAAATACCGCGCCCCTTGAACTTTTCGGGGAGCAAACCTTCTGTCTTACCGACTACCGATGAATAATCATCGGCGTCATTCATCTGCAAGCAGTACAGCATCTTGAAATTCTGGCGCATGATTATTCTTACGTTTGTTGTTCCGGTGCAGGTCAGCACGAAATAAATCCCGTACTTTGTACCCTCGCGGGTAAGATAGTTGATGTCGCCGAGATTGTTCTCGAAAATCTCGCTGAACACTGCAAAATTGTTGATAACAACAACGATGTTCGGTTCCGGCTCTTCGGCTTGCAAATTATATTGAGTAAGCGTTCCGCCAAACTGCGACAGCAGCTTTTTGCGCTGCGCAATCTTCTCCTTCAAGAACTTTATGAAATTGAGGACTTTCTCGGTTTCGTAGGAGAGCATTACGTCGCCGACAAACGGGCTTTCCGCAAATGCCGTAAATGTCTCCGAGCCGAAATCCATAATGTAGATATTCACTTCGTCTGGGGTATGCTCGCGCATAAGCGAGAAAATCATCGCCTCGACAAACATCGCCTTGCCATTTCCTGCGGAGCCGTAAACAATCACGTTGCCTTCTTCGCTTATCGGAACGCGCAGAATTCCCTGCGACTGGTGCGCGGGATCGTCCAGCTCGCCGACAACGGGATTTAACTCAAACCCACCGTTTCTCGCGCCGTACTTTTCAACGAGCTCGTCAACATAGATATTTGCGGGAATGGGGTCGAGCCACATTTTCCAATGGCTGATGTGCTCCGTTTCGCAGTAATTCGCGATATAATTTGTGATTACGTCAAGCTGTTTCGGCGGGTCTAAAAATTCCGCGAAACGATTGGTGTTCGCCTCCGCGATAACTCTGCCGTTTGTATTTATGATAGAAACTCCGTCATCGCGGTCTTTTATAACACGCGTTGAAGGATAATACGGCGCGCCCGCCCAAGCGGATTGCCCGAGCTCATACAATTCATCGTAACCGACCTGGAGATAGAAGCGTCCTGTGTCCACCAGCGCCGCCGCGTCGGGCTTTCCGAGCATCTCCTTACTATCTCCTGCGTCCTGAACCTTGAGGCAGACTTTGAATCTGCTGTTGCTCCGGATTTGATCGTCAACAACGCCGCCGGGCTTCTGTGTGGCGAGAATAAGGTGCACGCCCAAACTGCGCCCCACGCGCGCCGTACTCGTAAGCTCGGTCATAAAATCGGGCTGCTCTTTTTTCAATTCCGCGAACTCGTCGGAAATGATGAACAAATGCGGCAGCGGCTCCTTGACTTTGCCCTCGCGATAGAGCTTCTGATATTTGTAAATATCGATATTGCTGATATTATACGCCGCCGAAGTGTCACGGAAAATCCGCTCACGGCGATGCAGCTCGCTTCTCATAGAGGAAAGCGAGCGCTTGATGCCGTTACCGTCAAGGTTTGTGATAACTCCCGCGGTGTGCGGAATATTCTCAAAAGATTTCGCCATTCCGCCACCCTTATAGTCAATCAGAATAAACGCCGCCTCATACGGGTGGAACGAAACAGCCATGGAAAGAATATACGCGATAATAAATTCGCTCTTGCCCGAGCCTGTCATACCGGCGACAAGTCCGTGCGGTCCGTGCGCGCGCTCGTGGAGATCAAGCTTGAACGGCTCGCCGTATCTGTCAATCCCTACAACCGCCGCAAGCGACTTCGTGGGGTCGTTCGCAGACCAATTCTCCGCGAGATTAAGATGCTCGATCATGCCGATGTCGAGCATTTCAAAGAACGTGTATCTTTTCGGCAGCGTGAAATCCGTGCCGCTGATGTCGACAACGGTATTTGCCAGCACGTTTGTAATCCGACAGAAGTCAACGTTCTGTGCTTTTTCGTATCTGAAATCTATATTATCCACACTTGATTGCGACGAACGGGTAAGTGTCCCCGCGCCGTTGTCCACGCAAACCACCGCGGTACATTCTTTAGGGAGATTTCCGAGCTTCTCAAATATCGAGATGACGGAAAATTTAATGTTGTTTTTATGCTCCAAAACGCGGCGGACACACTCCGCTTTCGACGCCAATTTCTTGTCGAGGCATAGTATAATGTAATACGGCTTCTCGTCCTCGAGCTTGTTGTCCGAAAGCGATTTTCTGTATTCGATTATGGAATCCAAATCTGAGGAAAGCAACTTTGCTTCTTCGGAATTTGTCGCGATATAACGCACCGTGCGCTCGTCGTTCATCGTGTGCGGAAGCCATCTCGCAAACGAACAGCTTTCAGCTTGACTCTCATCGTACAATAAAACGAGCTTTACCTCGTCGTAGCTGTGCATGCTGACGATTTGCAGAATGAGATTTCTCGCGTAGTTTAACAGCGCGTTTTTCTCGCCGTAAACGCCGCTGATAAAATGCTCGGTAAGCGGAAGGCAAATCGGAACGTTCTCAACAAAACGCTTCTTTTCACCGAAGCTGTACATCATCTCGGTGAGATTGTCGTGTTCGAGAGCGAATTTTCTCTCGGCGTATTGAACATTGATTTTGAGCGGAACTCGCCCCTTACCAAGCCCTATTTGCAGAAAGTCCGAGTGCTTCGGCGTGCGCTCCCAGATTTGCGGAGCAGGCGACAAAACACGCGCTGCACACGCCGCCGCGCTGTAGTCCGTGGCGCAGAGCAACTTCTTCTGCCGTTCGGTTTCATTCGCAACGATTTTCTCGAGCTTATCGAGATACGCCGTGTAGGTCTCCTGGCGCTTTTTCTCCTTGCTGATTTTGAACTTCTTCTGATAGGATTTTGTGATAAACGGCCACATAAGCGTGCCGAGCAGCATACTCAGGCACATTACGAGAGACGGGATAGCAGACGTGACGCTTCCGCGCTCTGCGGCGCTAACCGCTGAAAAAACGCCGCTTGCAATCGATGCCATTCCCATTGTCAGAGACGGACCTATCACCATAACCATAGGCATATCGTCGTTGTTCTGATTTGCGGGCGGCGGGTCAATTTTTATTTCGCGGGTGCTGACCTCGTTCGTAAATCTCGGAGCGCGATAATAATACTCCGTCGCGATTTCATCTAAATCATCGTCGGTTGTCTCAATTTGATAATCCGGCGCGTGGAATTCCGCCAAAGCGTCGGTATTTACCGAAACATTTTCGTCAGGATTGTTAATAAAAATCTTTGTCGGAGTAACGATTATTTTAAGCCCCATTATGTAAGCCACGTCGCCGATTGAAAGCTGAGCCTGCTTTACGGCGTGATCGTTTACATAAGTGTTGTTCGTACTGTCGAGATCTTTTATATAAACCGCGCCGTTTGAGAACACTAGCTCCGCATGATATCCCGATGTGAATGTGTTTGAATAGCATATATTATTGCCTTCATTTCGCCCGATTGTAAGGGTCGCGTTCTGTTTGGCGAGAACATAACCCTTATACTGCGTGCGGTCGGAGGTAACGGGCTCGGTGAATAGCGAGAAAATTAGTTTCCTGTCCGCGCTCTCAATATGGTACAGTTCAAGCTCCCCAAGCGGAACGCTCGGGATTTTTGTCTTGTTCCCTTCATTGTCCTTCTGCACTATGCTGAAACGACGGTTGGATTTCGCAACCCATTGTTCGGCACCGTCGTCGGCCCGCACGGCTTCGACAGAAATTGTATCGACAAGCCGACCTTTTTCGTTTCGTCCGCGCAGACTGTACCGCCCTGCAATCTTTTCGGGCAGAACAAGACTTGTAATTTCCTGATGTGAAAGGAGCGTCAATTTCATAGGTTTTTCTCCGTTTTTCATTATATTTGCAAAATAATCCGCCTCACGAAAAATCCGCGGCAATCAGCGTTACGTTGTCCTTGCCGCCGTTGCGGAGCGCTTCGGCAATAAGCTTGTCCGCCGCGGCGCTGATTTTATCGTCAGAAAGAATAATCTCAATTTCCGCGTCCGAAACCATATCCGTAAGTCCGTCCGAACAAAGAAGCAGTCTGCATTTCCTCTTTATCGGCGGATATTCCTCCGCTTGATTGCTGTTTCCGATGCCGATGCACCGCGTCAACTTGTTTCCGCCCGCGGATTTCCTCGCTTGGTCGGAATCGCTGTTGTGCTTTGCCGCTTCACGAGCGGCGGCCGTGTGGTCGTGGGTTATACGGGTGAGTTTGCCGTGATTCAGGCAATAAATACGGCTGTCGCCAACGTTGAAGCAATAGATATGCCCCTTTTGGATTACCGCCAACGCCAATGTCGTTCCAGCTCTTTTTGCAAGAGCGCTTATTCCCGAATCCGCGTTGGAAATATACGCGCGAACCGCCGCCGCCAAATTCTCCGCGCGGGAGTTCACGAGATAATCCTGCATATCCAAGAGGCGCTTCACGGCAATTCTCGAAGCGTCCTTGCCCATCGCTTCGCCGCCGATTCCGTCACAAACGGCGAGCGCCGTTGTGTCCGGCAGCATGAAATCAAGCGAGAAATCCCGCCCACGTAAATCGCTCGGAAGCGTCATACCCCCGGCGCAAAAATTATCTTCGTTGTCCTCACGAACATTCCCCTTGCTCGAACGCACGGAAATCTTTATTTTTTTGTTTCTCATTTTTTCAGAATATAGTCATCGTTTTTCCGTCGGAATTCTTTTCGGAAGTGCATCCTGATGAAGAATTATCTCCGGAAATCTTCTGAAGAAGGTCTACGCTCAAGGACACTCTTCCGAACTTGATAATATCGCCCACTTGAAGCTCGATATCCTCATTTACAGGAACATTATTTACTTTCGTAATATTTGAAGAGCTGAGGTTCGACAGCATTACTCCCGTTTTTCCTGCAATAAGCTTGAATTGCTCGCGCGAAACGCTGCTGTCATCAAATTTAAGATTGCAGCTGTCAGAGCGTCCTATAACGCACCCTCTTGCCACTTCAATCGTCCAGCTTCGACTTGAATTACCGCTCAAACTCAATTTTACGGTATAGCTGTTTCTTGAATCATCGTCAAGCAAGACTTCGGTTTTGCTCCCCTCGCTACTGTTGTTATTGCTGTTATTGATAGGAGTTGACGGGTGTTCGGGTTTGTTCCCGTTTTTCTTGCGTTTAACCGCCGGAAGAACCGCAATAAGCACTGCCGCAATTATCACGCATCCACCAACGATGACAATCCACAGCACGTTTACGGAGCCCGACTTATCATCTGTCTTACTCGTCGAGGGCTTGCTTAAAGCGGCGCTTTGAGCCGGCTTTGTCGTAGGCTTGGAATCGTTAGCAAACGGCTCTTCGAATTGGTCGAACGGGTCGACTTCGGGAGTACCGTTATATCCGTCAACCATCGACATCTTCATGTCAAACGCAAACGCACATCTTGAATTGGATACGTCAACCTGTCTTGTGGAGCCGTCCAACAGCTCACTCGGTACCTCCGCGCGGATCCAAAACAAATCGCCAACTGTGAGGCTTGAAACACATTCCTCAACGTCCGCGCGGGGGTAAAGATTTGTATAGGAGCCGTTGCTAATCCGCGACAACGCCGCCAGATCTTTATCCTGCTCGGTTTGCTCCGCCTTACTGACGCTGATAATATCGATAGGATACGTTGCCGTAGTCAACCGCAAGTACAGTTCTTCTTTTGTGATGCCGACAACGGTTGAATCAACCCCGTCCGTGATAACGATGGTTCTGTAATAGCACGGCGCACCGTTTACAGTTTCCGGTGTTAAAATCGTGCTGTTTATCGCGTCGTATATAGCGCTCGCTTGCCCGTTGAACTCAATGTTTTTGGCGGCGTTTGACAGATCGTACCTATCAGAAGTGAAATCCTGAAGAACCTCAACGCTGTCGCCAAAGGTCGCCAGCTTAATCTCTTCATTTCCCGAAAGCGCCTTGATCTCGGCTTCGATGAAATCAAGCACATTTTCGCGAGCGGCGGTGGGCATCGAGGTCGAAATGTCAACCAATATTGTCGTGCGAACACGCACCATACCTTCCGAGATATAGCCGCCGTCGGTGATTGTAGCTTGCCGATTGGCGACCTTCACCTCCGCGCCGTCCAAATTGAAATCGCCGCGGGATATGATATCCAGTACGTTCTCGCCTATGTGCGCTTGCACAAGCGTGCCGGTGCCGGTTGCGGCCGCGGGTTCGCCCACAAACTCCGGTTCAAGCCCCTCGGCCCACGCTCTAATCAACAAAAGCGTGAGCGAAGATATCAACGATAACAAAACCAAACAAATAATCTTTTTCACAATGTATCTCCCTTGGGCGTTTGGAGCGTAATATAAACACTCCGCACCATTGTATTTTTTCGCAAAATTCGGACATTTGCGAAAGTAAATTCGGACCTTTAAGCAAAACCATCCGAAATCTGCATAGATAAAGGCAATAACAATTTGCTCTGACTGAAATTTTGACGGCACAAAAGCTTTTTATGCTGCGCTTACGCTGTCGGAGAATAATTTCATACAATCGCGCTTGCGCTCGATGGACGAATGAACATAACGGTTCAGCGTGACCTCAACGGAGTGATGACCGAGTATCTCGGAGAGTGTTTTTACATCGAAGCCAAGTGCTACACACTGTGTAGCGAATTGGTGTCTGAGCTTATGAAATGACACTTGCGGAAGCGATAAGCGTTTCAACAAGCTCTTGAAACGATATTGCAGCGTTCTCGGTTCAATAAGTTTGTGCGAACCGGATAAAATATAGCTTTCATCGGCTGTTTTTGCGGCTCTCAATATCGGAATGATGAAATCGGGCAGCGGTATCTGACGGAACGATGAACTGCTTTTTGGCGATGAGATCAGAAGATGCGTTCCGCTTTTACCGACATTGCAAACCCGCTGAACGGTTTGCTTGACGGTCATAATGCTTTTTTCAAGATCGATATCTGCCCATTTTAATGCGCACAGTTCGCCGATACGAATTCCCGTTGCCGAAGCAAGCAAAATCCCGACATTCGAGGAAGTCCGATCACGCATAAGCCCATCACGAAGCCGCTGCTGCTCATCATAATTCAATAGCGGCTTTTCGGTTTTATTAAGCGACTTGGGCAAGGTCACAAACTCTATCCTGTTCAGGTAGTTGTAATTTCTGCTCCCGAACCGCGCCGCCGATTTCATCACAACTACAATATCCGAGACATATTTTTCTGATAGTCCGCTTTGCAGCTTCTCGCGGATGAAATCGTTAATATGATGAGCCGTCAGCGCTTCGTATTTCATGCCGGAAAACCGCGGCAAAATGTGTTTTTTCAGCTTCATCGCGTAGTTTGCGTAAGTGCTTTCTTTGACCCTGTTGCGCACGTCGTCGAGCCACAGTCCAAACAGCTCGCCGACCGTGCATCTGCAGGAGCAGTTCTTGTTCTGCTTATCTTTTTCCTGCTCCAAAAGTTCCTTGACGGCTGAATAACTTTTGGCGTAAACAGAACGGTATTTCGCCTTACCGTTCTCGCAATATCCGCTCTTAAAGCGTCCTTCCCAACGTCCATCCTTGCGTTTGTAGATGTTCAATCCTCTTTTAGCCATAATTTTCCTCCTAACATGACGTTAATTTTGACGGCTACCAGTACGTCATCGTCCTCGCCTAATACAACTTTATCAGCAATTTCAACATTTTTCAATATTGAAATCCCACATTTTTGTAGATTTTGGAGAATAGTCTTGACAAATGTAAAATAATGTAGTATAATTATGAAGGTTATGTTTTCCTATTTAATTAATACCTTTTAACGACTTTCGCAAATGTCCGAATTTTGCGAAAACAGCAGCAAACATTGTCTCAATGATTGCTCTTATATTCTTTTCCGCGTCTTGGGAGGGTGTTTTTTAGCTGATTCTTCTTCCAAAGCCATTCCGTCAAATTCCTGCATAAACTCCACAGGCACGGGCTTCGACGGAAACCTCTCCAGCACCGCCGCCTCAACCTCCTTGCTGTCCGCATACTGCACCTTACGCTCGGACTTTTCTTCGATTGAATACGCGTCCTCGAATTGAATACCCCACTTAAAGAACAGCTTGAGCCGAGTTCTCATCGGGTGACAGCCCGTTTTCA
>CAYSHU010000003.1:0-39255 GCA_964430965.1 uncultured Ruminococcus sp.
TGTCATAAAATCGTCCTTTCATTAGCCCGTAGAACGCCCTGTAAGGCGTTTGCGGTGTTTCCGAGTGTAATTTCATATTCATTTTTTAACCCCCTTAAAAGCGCGAATATAAGCCCTTTATAGCGACGTTGTAATATCCTCGCCGTCAAGTTCTATCTGCTCCGAAAAAATACTGTAATTCTCGAAATCCGCCGAGTAACTGTCATACCGTTTACCGTTCGTCTCCCAAAGAACGAGCGCGGCATATGCCAGATCGCGCATATCGGTAGCGGAAGTAAACCGCACCGCGTATTGCCCCGACGCTATATCAATGCTTATTTCCATATCACGCACATTTACGCAGTTGAACGCGCCGAGCAGGCACTCTGTAATCACATCGGTTGCACCGCTCCAGTCGATTTTCTCCGCTGTCAAATCCGTGATGAATGAATAATTAAAGCTGTCTACCTTTTTCCGCTGACCGAGTGAACTTCGTTTCGGCTGTCCTACGACGTAGGTGTGCAGCACCTTTGTAAATGCAATAATCATCTTTCGATCTCTCCTTTATTCTTTTGCGCGGCTTTTTCCGCCGCCTGTTGCACTTGTATCATTCGCTGCCTAAACCTATCGTTTTCGGCGAATAGCTCTTTAAAGGGGGCGAGACGAGCCAACGCGCGTTGAACCTCTCGCTGCACCGTAGCTTTGAGCCGCGCAAAGCCCTGTTGCAGACGCTTTTCGTTCGCTTTGAGGGTTTCCGCAGCGCGGTCAAGCTGCTCCTGCCTTTTAAGTTGATATTCCGCAACGCTTTTGATCTCGGCTTCATGCTTTTCAATATCCTTTTCGCGATAAATTAGCTGCTGTTCTTTTTCGATATTGGCTTTGCAAAGCGTTTCACTTGCGAGCTCGGCATTTTCAATTATTTTTTCGGCGGCGGCGATTTTCTTAGTGCCTTTTCCCGTTGCAAAATCAGAAATAACCTGCGTGATTTTTGTATCGGTTTCCGCCGATATTTTTTCGAGATTTTTCTCGGCAATCTGCGTTTTGTCTTTGACATCGGCATACTCTCTGTAAGCGGCGGTGGTGAGTGTTTCACCGCGCCCCTTTTCTTCGTCGGCAACTTCTATCCCGTGACACTCGCATATTTCACGAAACACATTTCGTTCCGACTTCGTAAAGTTGATATATGCCTTTTCCCCTTTGCCGTACCCCATTTGTTCAAGAGCCTTGGCAATGCCCTGTTGTCGTGTCATACCCGTTTTGTATCCGTCAGCAAACGGGATAAAATCAAAATGCATATGCGGCGTAGCTTCATCTTTGTGAACGACGGCATTGAAAACATAAAAATTCGGATTGCGTTTCGGAAAGTCTCTCATATATTCTTCAAGACATTCGACTGCTTTTTCTGCCATTTCGGGGTTGCTCGCAAACCCCGTGTCGTGCATATCTCCAACGCCGACAACATACTCATAAAAACTCTGCTGTTTGTTATCATTTTTCAGAACAGTATCGGTCGGAGTTCTGCCGAAAAGTTTCTGAAAATAATCGTCGATTTTTCGGTCGGCGCGTTTTTGTTTGGCATTGTAAGCCGCCTGTGCTTCACCGAAAATTTGCTTGTAGGCTTCGCCTAAATCCTGCTTGACTATCGTGATGTTATCCGCTATCCGTGACTTGTCAACGTTAGCGGAGATCATATCACGATTGTTGTGTCGGAGCTTTCCCCGACCTCGCGCATACGAAATTTTTCTTGCCATAATAATTACTCCTTTTGTCGATTGGGGAGTGCAGAGGGCGCAGCCCTTTGCCCCTCGGAGAGCGCCATGTACCTTTGATAGTGATTGGAGCTTGCGGAAATTGCTGTCAAAGGTACTAAGGCGCTACCTTTGAAAAAGGTAGCGAAAACGAAACGCTATAGCCGCCCCTGTTCGCTGCGTTACACCCCCAGCTCCTTGACCCTTCGATAAAATGTGTTCGGCTTCAACAGCAGTTTTCTTTGAGCTTGAGCCGCCGTAATTTTTCCCTCGCGCCATTCGGCACATACCCGACGGAATTTAATCTCGTCAACCTTGACGCGCTGTCTGCCTTTGTACCGCCCTGCCGCTTTAGCGATCGCTATTCCCTCGGCTTGTCTCTGGAGCATTTGTTCGCGTTCCAGTTCGGCAAGCGCGCCAAAAATGTTGAGCATAAATTTCCCCTGCGGAGTGGACGTATCAATGCTTTCTTTGACGGAAACGAATTTGACTTTTTTCTCTTCGAGTTCGTCGACCGTACGGAGCAAATCCCGTATCGAGCGTGACAGCCGTGAGATACTCTCGACGTAAAGTGTATCGCCCTCACGGAGATACAACATCATTGCCTTGAACTGCGGACGGTCTGTGTTTTTTCCCGACAGCTTGTCAACAAAAATTTTGTCGATTTTGTACTGTTTTGCAAGTTCTTCTTGTCGTGCTGTTTCCTGTTCCTTGGTCGAGACACGAACATATAAAACATTAGCCATGATTACCCTCTCTTTCACATGAATTTATTCGTAATTTGACATCTGTCATTGAAAATTAAAAGCACTTCATTGAAATACTTTTTCCACGCGTTCAAAGACTATGCCATTGCAACACCGTCACGCCGAATCATATTTTACAAAGCGATCACAGCCGCTGCAGAATTTTGGGCAAAATTCATGCGGCTCTCCACGACAGCACCGCGAGCATTCGTCGGAGATGAAAATCAAGGCTTCGAAATCGGAATAATTTCGCTTGGGTTCCGCTGTCATCATAATGGCGTCTCGTTCTTCAAAAAAATATGTAGCGCAGCTATAAACGACCTCGCAGCTATCAGGTTCTGTAAACTCCACCGAACGGCGCAGTGAAGGGAGTTCACGCTTAGTGACCTTTTCTGCAACATCAAACAGTGCTATCGCCTGCATCTCGCGTTGAATCCCTTCTCCGTAAGAGCGGTAAAGCTTAACCGCGGCAGGATAGAGCGGCATTAGCGCACGCTTCTTGCCTATGGTCGGGTTCAGATAATTAAGTTTTTTCACGAGTCGCTCCAGTGTTCCGATAATTTCCCATTTGAGCTGAAAGGGGTTATTGAGAGTTGGAACTGTATCGTGTTTCCGCCACCAGCTCCTGATCGCGTCCTCCGCAGTCTCGGGAATGCTTTCCTTAAAACACAGAAACCAGTGGGCGTGCCAACCAAGCCCATCGCTGTCGGGCTCGGGAAAAACGAAAGCATTTTTAACGCCGTCCAGTTTCTTCACCCAGCGACCAAACAGCGCGACGATCTTCATCATAGCCGCGAACGATATCTTACCGGAAATGGTGGTCGTCAAAAAAACCGTAAGCCAAGGGCAAACTGATGATAAAGCTCTGGCACGCGCCTTTCGATAGCACTGATGCAGCGGTTTATAACCACGACATTTGTCGATCGTCTCCGTCGTCTGATCGTTTTCGAATAAATCGGCTGTTTTATCTTCGGAGCGCGTCGAAAAAACTGGATAGTCGGCGTTTTCGCATGCAGTGTCCTTTGTGGTCGGTGACTTGAGCTTTCGACGAGTTTCAATTTTTTCGTACAAGGCGCGTGTCAAACTCTCGAAGCCGCCGCAGTGCGTCAGCCCCTTTCGACTGACATTCTCGTGTATCATTTCAATCAAACCACTGGACGGGTATCGTATTACCCTCATCGGCGTAGTGGCGTTAGGTAGTGGCACTTCCTGTCCTTTGCAGACGCAAACGCGAAGTCCGAGTTCGTTTTCAAAAGTCATTTGGCTTTCACTCCTTTAGGTTGAAAAAGCTGGATGTTTTCTAAAAAGGAGAATTACGAAAACCCTTGACAACGCAAAATAATTGTGATATAATTATATTGCAAGGAAATTCAAGGGTGAGCGTATGCTCCTACCGTGCGGACAGTTGTTGTAGCGACTGTCCGCTTTTTTCTTTTACTTCTCGTTCTGCTCGTTTTCCGCTTTTAACTCACGGATAGCTTGCAGCACAGCACCCTTTTTCTCGTCCGACAATTCATGCCGCAACCATTTAGACAGCGTGCAGTCGTGAATTCCCAGTCGGTCAGCTACCTCGTAGAAATAAAAACCACTCTGTTGTATTGCTCGTTTTACATCTTGATTAGCGCCCGAAATAAATCGCATAAAAAAACTCCTTTCGCTTGGGGGCTTTCCAAAATTTCCCCTCTATCATACAAGAGTAACGCAAACGGAAAAAATGATTTTGCCCTTTACCTTCTCTACTTTATAAGTGTAACGGAAACGGAAAAAAGGAAAGCCTTGATTTGCCCTTTCAATATGTAAATGTACCGAAAACGGAAAAAACATAGTTGTTTTTTCGCTTCTACTTTGTAAGTGTAACGGATTTTGAAAAAACGGCTTGAAAAAAACAAAAAATCCGCCCCAAAAAGTGGTCTTCGGAGCGGAAAATATTAAATTATTTGGCGGAATTGCACAAATTTAAAACGTCTATACCAAAATAAAATTTTGGTAGTTTTTCACGAAAATTAAAAATCAGAAAATTTTTTTATCAGTGCAGAATTGATCTATTATTTTACCACGTTTTTTAACGTTTGCTGCGCCTGTAAGGGTTTGTCTTTGCTAGGGGGTATAGTTTCCCTATGACGGCAGGAAACACCGTTTAAAACACAAGCAGGACATAAAAAAAGAGATACCGTGAAAGCGGTATCTCCAAACAAAAAATATTGCCACGATTTTGCCACGAACTAGTCAAAAATCCGAAAATTTTCACCGTCCTAAAGTTGAATGAATAGCGCCGCAAAACCGTATAAATAAAGGGAATAACGGGCATTAGTCAGAGCGAATAAAAGGAACACAAACGCTAAAATTTATTCCCGTCGCCTCGACCATCAAGCTCACGACCAATAGGTTGCAGGGGCAAAGAACAGCGGATTGAAGTATTTCAATCCGCTGTTCTTTTATGGGGATTTGGAAGAAATTGCCTGTTGATTGACTTGGTGATTGTGTAGTTACAGCCGTTAATAATGCTTGAAGATATTTTCAGCTTGATTTCAATTCGTGAATCAGATACAAGAACACAATCAACAAATTCCCCTATAAAGCGTTTACATTCAACTATATTCCGTTCTTTAACGCTAACCCTAAACTCCGCTAACAGTTCGGACAGCTTTTGTTCATCTAATTGCGTTGACGGAATGATGTTGTGTATTTCGGACAGGCGCATTTGAGCTTGATTACGATCCAGCTCTATCTTTGACAATTCATCCTTAAAATCCTCGGCTATAAACCCGTTGGAGATAGCCTTGATAATGTTACTCTTTCGAGCCTCCAAATTTTGCAAATTTGCTTGAATTTGTTCGACCTCGCAAGTGTAATCGCTCATACTTTTAGATAGGCTTTCTTTGAGGCTTTGTATAAGTTTAGCGGATAAGCGTTTGTCGAATATATTTTCGTAAAGCAGTTTCAACACATAATCATCAAGCCGTTTTTGGTCTATTTCAAGGTTTGGGCAGTCCTTGTCGCGCTTCTTCTCGCAGCGGTAGGAATGAAAAACCGAGCCTTTAATATTTGTGTGAGTGTTTCCGTGCATAATTTCTCCGCAATGTCCGCACCTTACCAAGCTGCTAAGAAGATAGATATGTTTAGCACAATTCATTGCTGGAGCGCGCCTGTGAGCGTCCATTATTTGCATAGCCTTGTTATAAGTTTCCTCGCTTATAATAGCGGGAATACCGCCCTTTATTTCAATGATTTCTTCCTGCGGACGGTTTTTGTGGCTGTTGACCCGTCCGAATTTCTTTGACATACGGCGGTTGAAGATATAATAGCCGCAATACTTCTTGTTCTTGATAAGGTCGTGCAGAGAGTTTTTAGCAAAAGGATTTCCCAAACGAGTTTTGTAACCGCGAGAGTTTAACTCGTTCAAAATATATCCGTAGCTGTAACCCTTAACATACAAATCAAAAATCAGCCTAACGATTTCAGCTTCTTCTTCGTTGATCACAAAAGTTTCCGTTTCCCTATCAACCCTATAGCCGAGTGGCGGTCTGCCGCCGTTATTTTGGCATTTCAGAGCGCGTACATTAAACCCTTTCTTAACTTCTCGGCTAAGGTTTGCGCTGTAATATTCCGACATTGTTTCGGCTAAACCCTCCATAATTATGCCTTCGGGGTTGTCGCTTATAGGCTCTAGCACGGAGATGACCTTTACTCCGTTTTCTTCAAGAATACGCTTACTTGCCCTGCTATCGTTACGATTTCTAGCGAACCTGTCAAATTTGTGTACGATAACGTAGTCAAATTCTCCCTCCGCGCTCTCGGATAGCATACGATTAAATTCATCGCGCTTTGCAACAGTTGTTCCCGATTTTGCCCTGTCTATATACTCCGAAATAATCTTGAAGCCGTTGTCCTTCGCGTAACCGTAAATCGCTAACTTCTGCGCTTCAATAGAGTTTTCCGTTTGCATATTAGAGCTGTAACGGGCATACAATACCGCATTTTTCATAGTAATTCCTCCTTTCGGTATTCATAGTTATAATATATAAATAAAATTTGAGGGAGTGCGGAATTTCCGCACTCCCTCGTTTTTAGATGTTCAGAATTATCTCGATCTGGTTGTCATTCTCCGTTACTCTATTCACAAATTTGTCTATTAAAATTTTGCTGTTGCCTATGCCGTGCGATTGAATATAGCACTTAAATTTGCCTTGCAATTCCGCAACGGATTGCTCGGAGATTTCGGGTTTAAGTGCCTTTGCCTTAACATCTTCAAGAGATTTTTCAAGCTCGGATTTTTCGTTGTTCAAGTACTCCAATCTGTCCTTGAAATCCTCGCCGTTATAACCGTTATCCTCGATCGCTCTTATTATGTTCGCGTGCTTAATTCTGTTGTCCTTTATACGCTTTTTAATACGCTTGATTGTGTTCGCATATTCGGCATTGCGCTTCAAATCAAGCTCGCGGAGCTTCTGGGTTAGTGCGGGAATGTTCTCACTTTTGAAGATGTATTCCGCGATTTTCTCAACCACAAGATTATCTAATTTATCTTGGCGAATATTCATATTCGGGCAGGTTTTGTCCTTTCTGCGATGTTCACAAGAGTAGGTTACGGTGAGTAATCCTTTGCCGTTATACTTGGCGTTTCCCGTCATATTACAGCGGCAATGTCCGCAGATAACCTTTCCGCTTAACAGATAAACTCTTTTTGCGGAATATGCGCCCGACTTTACTTTGCGGTTGTTCATCAGTTCTTGTGCCTTGTTAAAGACTTCCTCGGAGATTATAGCGGGTACTGTGCCTTTTGCCTCGACTATTTCATCTGCGTCCTTGTTTTTGTGAGAATTTCCTTTGCCGAATATCTCCGCTTCTCGACGGTTATAAACATAATAGCCGCAATATTTTTTGTTGCGGATTATATCGTGCAGACTGTTTTTGCCGAACTTGTTGCCTTTTTTTGTTGTGAAGCCTAACGCATTAAGTGTGTCGGTTATTTGTGTAAAGCTAAATCCTTTGTTGTGGAGTTCAAATATTATGCGAATAGCCTTTGCTTCCGCTTCGTTTATAATCAATTTCTTTGTTACTATGTCAACATCATATCCCAATGGAGCTGAGCCGCCCGTGTGCAAACCATTGTAGGCTTTCTCTTTAAAGCCTTTGACTACCTCTGTTCCAAGGTTTTTTGAGAAAAGCTCGTTAAACAATCCCATAATAATTCTTAACGCGTCGCCCAAAACACTATCATCGAAATTCTCCGTAATTGAAATTAAACGAACTCCGTTATTGTGCAGCACGTGCAGCATATTTTCTGAGTCACGGAGATTGCGGGAAAACCTATCCATTTTATGTACCAACACAACATCAAACGCCCCCCTACCGCTGTCGACTAAAAGCTGCTTCATTTGTTTTCTGCCCTTTAAGCTTCTTCCCGAAACACCGATGTCTTCATATTCTTGAACAATTGCCATGTTATTCTTTTCAGCGTACTTTTGAACGGCTTTTTTTGTGCTTCTATTGATCCATAGTTTTGTAAATTCGAACTGTATCTTCCGTAAAAAGCGGCTTTAATCATTTCACTCATTTTATCATTCTCCTTCTTGAAAATAAGTGCGCCGAAAGCAATGTCTTTCGGCGCACACCGTAGTGCTCTTCTTAATTATTATTGGTTATTATTTCATATAGAAGCTCTATTACTGTATTATCATAAGGGTTTACAGCTTCTAAAGTTTCATTATTTTCAATTTCTACATCATAACATTCTTTTTCATTTAGACTTTTACGTTCAATAAATAAAGTCATAATAATCCGCCCTTCTTTAGTATTCGGTTGTCAAAGAACTGTTATCAGCCGTGTTGATGCTTTTTAGAGCAGACTTTTTGATTACAAAACAATAACAGGGAATTTTAAGCCCGTTCTTAGTGGTTATACGTTTTGTAAGTCTGTCCTGTTCACACCGCAAGCACCCTTTATCTTTTAAAATCTTTAACGATTTAGTATAATTCTGAATATTTTTATTTAACATTAAATCGTCAAATTTGTTTTGAAACATCTTAACAATAACATATGTTTTTTTATCAACTATACTTCCCCAACAAGCCGAAAACTGCGTTTCCTCGTTGCAGGAAAAATGGTGCTTGTTTACAGCTATTTCTTCTGCCACAATATCGAGAAGCTTTTCATCTGACGTTAAATACGAGCTGCAAGTACATACGATTTCGGCTAAATAATCTGCCATGTTATCCATATCAAGCTGAAATCCCAATATGTTCGCCTCGTTTAATAGATCCGCTGTAACCAATATTACAGCCAATTTAGATATTACTCTGCTTCTCAAATCACTTTTATACTCTGCTGTCAATTCTGACAACCATTGTTCCATTTCAAAATATACGTCATACAAGTTGCTCTTATCATATTCCAAGTTATCAATAATAAATTTTATAAATATATTTCCCGTGAGCGCATAGTTGCTCATTAAGACTTTCTTAATGGCATTGCTGTTCTCGGCACTTGTCGTCAGTTGGTCGATGATCTCAAAAACTCTGGCTTTTAAGCCGTAGGGATCGTTCTCACTTAAAATATTGTATTCAGCCGTTGAAATTATAACGTTCGAAAATTGTTTATCTTCTTTCAACGTTGCATCGCCGTTTAATCTTTTTTAGAAGTACCTGAGCGAATTGTATACAACAATCTTGAAAAGTTCTTCACGCTATTCATTCCAAACTCATCAAGCCCTACAGTCAGACTGTTCATGCTTGAAATGGTTTCGATTATAGCGTTTTCGGTTGCGTTGTATGTTATCAATGTTCCTTTGTTCATCGCAGGATTTGCAAACACGCTTGCGGCTAACATTGCGGCAGTAGTTTTGCCCTTTGATGAAGTGTTTGAAAAATTGAACACTAACGAACCGATGTCGTAGCTGTCGTTTAATAACGATAGCACAGGAGCTGCAAAGCCCAAAATCAGAGCAAACTCCAACGGAGTGTTGCCTAATACCTGTTCCTTAACCATTGCAGTCCATACATTTAAGCTGCCCTTTGGCGTAAGGTCTATGCTCCCTGTGTATCTTCCTTTAGGTTTATCAAAATTATCCGTAATCAGTTTGTATTCTTTAAATGTTTTTTCACTTTTTGTAATACTCCAACCAAGACGATTATAGACGCTTGAAATGGGTGCTTGGCTTTTGGAGATCATCAAGTACTTAATCAAGTCTTTTGAGGCTGCTTCATCAAATGTTATTCCGTAGCTCAACAATTCGCCGATATCCTTTGTGTTGAGTATGGAATCCGAAAATTCTCTTTCAACTATTTCACTACCATTGCTGAACTCCAGAAGAAAGCTGCTTTGCTGATTATCCTCGTTGATATAATGCTCTTTTACGCGCATATACACCGCGAACGGATAAGCATAAAACTCGTTGCCTTTGGAAGTCAGCTTTATTAAAAAATCTTTATAGTTTACAATATCATTAGTTATAGCACTTTTTCTTAATAGCTTATATTTTTCCTCATCAATTTTACATTTTTCAAATAAACAGAGAGTGTTTTTGCCTCCGCCTTGGGCGGGCTTGTTGTTTTGTCCTCCTATTCTCATTTTTCATCACCTCCCGAATAGGAAGTTGGATTTATTATAGCACACTTTAAGTGGTTTGGATAGTGGCATTTTTACTAATATTTTTTACAAAGAACTTACAATTTGGGGCAAAAAAAGAAGGTTTTTGAGGGATTTTTAACGACCTTAACGGCGACTAGGTAAGCTTCATATCCAGTGCCCGATGTCAGGCGTTTTTGTGCAATTTGACGAACACACATCAAAAAATTTTTTTGCTGTTATATAAAGGTTGATTTACACTCACAAATCCCCGAAAACCCGTTTTCCCGAAGCATACATAGACACACTATCATATATGCTTCGAGAAGCTGGATTTTTGATACAACTATACTTGCTCCTTACTGCTTTGCCATTGATTATACAAGGAGACATCACACACAATGTTTATCGCATAATCATTTGAGATAACTATGCAGATAACACATATATCCCCTTTGACATTAGTCCATTCGATAATTGTATCTTGTATACTTTGTTCCAAACCGAGTGCTTTGTAGTTCTTGAAATCCTCCAAGCGTTCCATAAAATAAATTGCGCCGAACGCCCTAATGGAGCAGTCGGCGCAATATTCGCTATACTCGCAAAGCAAATCTTCAAGCAGATCCCTTATGTAATCATACGCTTTCGGATAGCTTATAAGACCATTCAAGTCCTTTCTTTCCGTAACCTTTATCATTTCCGCTTACCTACCTTTGTACCAACGCAAAGAAATGTTATAGAAGCCGCCGCACCGCTTAAAAACATTTCCGTTGCAAGCTTTGTTGTGAGTGCTGTTACCAAGCCTAAAATCATTGTGTTCTCCTTTCTTTAGCCATTAACGATTTTCTCTACCGTGAGAATTGTCGCGGTTGTTACCGTGAAGCCGATTATGAACCATAGTGCTTCCATTTTATCACCTCCTCTCTGTAAATATAAAAAACCGCAAACCCGTGTTAATGGGTTTGCGGTTTTTGACATATTATTACCTTCTTTTAGGTTGTCAAGCAAGAGTTTTATTTTACTCGCTGGTCTAATTTGTTGATATATTCGGCTGCTTCAATTGCTTGCTGTTCGGTCAATCCCCATAGCGGGAGCATTTCCATAAATCTCTGCCTTATCATAGCAACATCTTCGTGCGTTTTATATGGTTGAGATTTTACAAAGGATAAAGCCTTGGTTTTTCCCGCTTCCTCTCTTGTTTCAGCAGTTTTAAACAATGAAATTTTTCTGAATTTTACATCAAAATCTGCCAAATAGCCATCTAAAGTTGCAATGTATTTCAGCTTAACATCTGTCGTATAGGCAGAAATCTGCTGTTTTACGCTTAAAATATGCTGCTCATAATCCAATAGCGAGTCGCTTTTCGGCGGACGAACATTGCTCATAATGCTTTGGATTTCAGCAAGCTCTTTCCTGGCTTTGTCCGCTTCTTCCGCAGAACCTAAAGCAACTCCGCCCACCGTATTTAGACCCCTCTCTGTTTCTGCTAAGAAGGCAGCTGCTTGAGTTGCCTGTTCAATTGTCAATCCCACAAGAGGCAAGAAATCATTTAGCTCCTTTCTGGCTCTATAAACATCGTCAACCATCGAGTAATTTTTGGATTTAACAAACTTCAAAGCCTTGAATTGTGCCGCTTCTTCTCTTGTGGCAGCTGTTTTTACAAGAGATATTTTTCTGAACTTGTTGTCAAATTCCTGCAAGAAAATGTTAATTCGATTGATATATTTTTCTCGAATTGGAGTTTTGAACTGTTCCAAAGAGCTTTTGACCTTTAACAAATCCGCTTCATAATCAAGCAAAGAGTCGTTTGTTGGCGCGTTGACATTTTCCATTATTTTCGTAATGGCATCATACTCAATTCTGCCTTCGGCAGCAGCTTCTCTTGAGTCAAATATTACTTCGTCCACAGTGTTTAATTTGTTTTCAAGGCTCTGTAAATAGTCACACGTTTCTTCGGCTTCGGAAATATCCGAAAGTCCTGTTTCGGGAAGATAATCTATAAGCTTCTGCTTCGCTTCATCAAGCTGCTCATAATTTTTGATCTCTTGTGATTTGGCAAAAATCAACGCCAATTTCTTCCCCTTGTCTTCCCTTGAAATGGTGTTGCTTTCGGTGAACAACTTGTCGAATTTTTTTAAATTTACGTCAACTTCTTCTATGTATTTAAGTTTGACATCGGTCTTTAAGTTTTCAAGCTGTTCTTTTACTGACAAGGCGTCTTTTTCGTATTTCAGTGTGGACTCTCTTGTGGGAGAGGCAAGGTTTCCCATTATGGAATCTATCTGTTCAAGTTCTTTTTTTGCCGTGTCCGCTTCATCCCTTGTGTCAAAAACAATGTCGTCCACCGTACGATATTGAAGATCTAACTCCTCAAATCTCTCATCAATCATAGCGCAAGCGCTTTTACATTCTTTGAGATCAACGCCTATTCTTTGAGCGAGTTTATCTGTTTCTTGCTTGCAAAGTTTAGCATCGTCTTCAGTTTCTCCAATATTATTATCTATAAAGTTTTCAAGTATATTCCCTTTAAGCTCTGCGCTGTTAATGCCAAAATGCTCTGCAAATTCTCCGATCGCATTGTCTTGATCACTGTTTTTTTCAATAAAATACGTGTAGAAGTCTTTATTGTAGGGATTGAGTTCAATTATAGATTTTACAAATTGCACTTGTTTGTCGGATGGCAAGTTCAATGTTGTGAGATTGTTGAACATTGCCTGTGCCTTTTCTGCGTCTTCATCATCGACAAAACCGCCAAAACGTATGTTTGTATTGGCTTGCACAAAATTTATAATCAGACCGTGCATATTAAAAGCGGAACCCCAAACCCCCTCGCACATTTCGGAACGCAGGCTTGTTGTGTTAAAAAGATTTTTCAGCTTCTTTTCCGCTTCCGAACGGCTCATAGCGTTTCCGATAGCGTTAAATATGGAATGGGCAATCCCTTCCACCAAATTCATAGCGCCAACGTCTAGCTGATTGCTCCAAGCTTGTATCGAGTTTCCGCCAAAAGTTGCCGACTGCCATCTGGGGCGGGTTTCTTTTCTTACTTCGCGGTAATATTCGGCGTCATCAAGCTCTTCAAAAATTTCAGTATACCTATTTTCGATTTTCTTATATCGCCGAACAAAATCGTTAAAATAATCGTTGTCTAAAGCAGTATCAATAAGAGTATCCTGATCAACGGTGTATATATCTATACTTATAATATCTTGAAGGACTTCTTTTAACACATCCTCCATTGATGTTAAAAACGCATTAGGAGCGTTCTCTACCAAATCATGTATATCGGTAAATTCACTATCAATTTGTTCAAATTTTTCATATGCCTTTTGTGCCAGATCGGCATATTTATTGCGTATAGCATTATAAATATTCTTCTGTGCAGATACGGTTATATCATTTCCCAGGAAAGTGAAATGCGTTTCATGGTTCTCGGTTTCCAAAATAGTTTTTAAGTCCATAATATGAACCTCCTTTACAAACTGATTATTTATTGCTTTCATCGCAACCGTCAATATTTTCTTTAAGTATCTTCTTAACCCACTTTTCCGTATACCCGTACTTCGTGGCTAGCTGCTTAATATTTGAGCCGTCATACTCGGCGATTATCTGACCTCGGATAAACTCCTTACTGAACAACTCTAAAGGAAAAAATATCTGCTGTCCTCTGAAAACAGAATGTATCTTCAAAGCTGCGTCCATTCCGAGAATACTTGCAAACTCGCTGTAAACTCCGTTCAAGCACTCACTTTTTATAGCCTTCGGGTCTGCCATAAATGTCACCCCTTTCAACAAACAACCTCCCTTCTCATAAGTATACTATAATATAATGGAACTGTAAAGAGCCGCACTTCCTTGAACTGTTCCTTGTAAAATTCCATACAATAATGGCGTTTTCAGCGAGTGTATAATTGAAAAAAGCCTGCCGCGTCGAGCGGTAGGCTTTTGCTTCAAGTATACACGAGATGAAAAACCTAACAATTTTGCTTGTTAGGGTTTTGTCTTTTGTTCCGCTTGTTCTTCTTGGATGGTGCTTCTTGCAACTCTTGTGATTTGGTGATTTCCGGTGCTTTCTCAACCTCTTTGAAATCAAGAGGAGCTTCACTTGCAAGATCCGATTTGAACGCTTTCAATTCCTCATAATCAAAATCCGCAAGCTCCCACCGATGAACGGCAGGGCAAAGCGGGTGATAGAATTTCTTGCCGAATTTGTCCGCTATGCACTTCATTTTTGATTTCCACGGGTTCAGCAGATTGAGAATGTCACGCTGTTGTTTGAGAACGGTTTTATTTCCGTCGCCGCCCGTTCCGACTGCATAGATTATGATTTCAGAGCGTTCGGCTGCTTCCGTGATATGAGCAAGATTTTCATCGTCAAGCTCGCTTTCTGTTCTTTTGCCGTTCAACGCGGAGAAAAGATTGACAATGCTCACCTTGCCGTAATTAAGCCGTTCGAGATTTTCCAACACAAGCATTGTCGTCCTGTCAACAGATACCTTGTCCGCCACGCTTGGCGAGAGCATAAGCACCATAGCTTCGGGAAGATCTTCGTTCCATTCTTTACGAAGCAGATAACGGTGGGTTTTGTCGTCATTGTAGACAACGGTCGTTTGCATTGTTGATGTTTCTGTTTTTGACATAGTATTACCTCCTTTCAGGCTGTCAAGGAAATAATATATGTTTATAAATCTTGGGTTTGCGTTGTCGACAGCAAAATTTTATATTACTTATAGGTCGTGAGCTTATCTTGGTGCGGTTCGCCTCGACCATCAAGCTCACGACCAATAGGTTGCAAGGGCAAAGAACAGCGGATTGAAGTATTTCAATCCGCTGTTCTTTTATGGGGATTTGGAAGAAATTGCCTGTTAATAGCCTTGGTTATAGTGTAGTTACAGCCGTTAATAATGCTTGAAGATATTTTCAGCTTGATTTCAATCCGTGAATCAGATACAAGAACACAATCAACAAATTCCCCTATAAAACGTTTACATTCAACTATATTCCGTTCTTTAACGCTCTCCCTAAACTCTGCCAACAGCTCGGAGAGCCTGTGCTCGTCTAACTGCATTGACGGAATATTGTTGTGGATTTCGGACAAACGTTGTTGTATTTGCGCTCGTTCAAGGTCAATTAGGGATAGTTCTTCCTTGAAATCCTCGGCTATAAAGCCGTTGGATATTGCTTTTATTATGTTTTGCTTGCGGTTTTCCAAAGTCGGCAATTTTGCTTGAAGCTGTTAGACCATGCGGCTGTAATTGCTTAAGCTCTTGGAATGGGTTTCTTTAAGGCTCTGTATCAGTTTGGCGAATATACATTCGTTGAAGATATTTTCTTCAAGCATTTTCAGAACATAATCGTCCAATCGTTCTTGGCTTATTTCAAGTGTTGCAATATACAACACGTTGCAAGGTAAAAACCATGCTGAACAATAACTTCACCTCATTGGTCGATCAGTCCTTTCCCAATGTTAATAAGCCATTCACTTCAGCTCAGTTCATACGGACACATGAAATGGGTTTATTTTATGATCAAGTTTCCGCATTGCGAATGTGTCAGCCCAATACCGCGTTGCGCGTTTAAGGATAAATATTACCGTTGGTGTAACAAGAACGGCTACTATTATTCCGACAGCAAAGCGGATGCTATAAACGACTATTCCAAAACGATCGTTCCGACACTTCCTAATAGTGATTACATAGCCGCATTGTTGTCGCAGTCTGCCGCACAGCTGAACTGTGCCTGTGAAACTCTCGCAGAGCTTCAAAAGCAGATGACTGCGCTTTCGGAACAGCTTCCCGAAAACAACGTTGTTATGGAGATGTACGCATAATCTTCGATTACGCTGTGTCGGCAAGGTTCTCGCTCCGCAGCTGATTGCAGAGATCGGCGATATGCGGCGCTTCCACAGCCGTAAAGCGCTCACCGCTTTTGCCGGACTTGACACTTCGTCTTGACAAATGTAAATAATTATGCTACAATATCTATGTTGTGCAATTGCAGTGGTTTCCAGACTTGCAAGTTTTTCTTCTTGCCCTGACAGCACAAATATTTGATTTTTGGGAGAATATTTTAATGAGAAAGAAACTTTTGGCAGCTTTTTGGGCGACATTTTTATTGATTAGCGTCACAGGGTGTTCGGGCGGCAATGACAGCTCTGACAATCGCTTCAATTCCGATTACAGCTTCTCGGAAACCTCTTCGGGAACCTCTTCCAAGACCGTCGAGAGTGCGGGTTCATCGGGGCTTAAAATCAAGCGCGGCGAAGTGGTTGGCTGCGAGCCGAACGTGAAAAACGCAAACATTCCCAACGGTGCAACATCCATTGCCGACAATGCTTTTGCGAATTGCGAAGCGCTTGTCACCGTGACCCTGCCCGACAGCATTACAAAATTAGGAAGCGGAGCTTTTGGCGGGTGCAGCGCCCTTGCAAGCGTGCACATTCCGGATGGCGTAAACGAGATACCCGACAGCGCCTTTGAGGGCTGCTCATCGCTTAGCGACGTGCACATTCCACAAAGCGTCACGAAAATCGGAAAAAGCGCGTTTAAGGGCTGCGAAAAACTTGCGCACATTGAGATTCCGAGCAGCGTAAACTCTCTTTCCGAGGACGCTTTTGACGGCTGCAAATCTCTCACGGCGAGCTATATGGCAAATTCCTTTGCCCCGCGCGATTTAATCGACCTTTGTGATATTATAAACGGGAATTACAACAGAGTGGATATTTCATACGAGCAGGCGAAGGAGATTGTCGGGGAAGATTATTTGTTTATTTACGAGACTCCGCGGTTTGATGATATAAACAACGCGGGTATGCGTTGGCTGTTGAGACTGGTCTACCGAAGAACCGACGAGCTCGAGAAGCTCAGAAAGTGTGAAGAATATCCGGTAGGCAGCTGGATAGACGACAGGTACGACACCGTGTTATCTTATAAATTGACCGATATAGAAAAATATGTACAGGAATATATAAACCCCGATTTTGACATAAACATTTGGAAGAAGAATGCCATCGCGAGGAGGACAGATGATATTACCGATGATGGCAACAGCTTTGACAACGAATACTTCAGGGAGCTTTTGTTTACACACGGCAGCGGCTTTGATGACACTTTTATGGACGTAGAGGATTGTTATACAATGGGCCATAAGACATATATTACGGTGGGCGTTGGTAATGAGTTTGCCGACCGTGCAATAAGTCAGGCGTTTCATTATGGAGTGAATGGTCACACCTCCAACGACCCGCGTATTCAATTCGTTTACCGATACGACAATGGCAAGTATTATCTCGAAGCGGTAAAGGATATTTCAGTAGAAGAGCTTGCGCCGTGGAACCAAGAGTTGGTAAAGATGTTTGACGGCTTGACCGAAGAACTTGTTAATTGGGACGAATACGGCATAAGCCCTTTAGGCTTCGCCTTTGCCGATATCAACAACGACGGAGAAGATGACTTTCTTATGAGTTTTCACACAGGTGATAAGGGGCCGGCTTCCCTAATGAGCCATTTTTACCGGATAAGCGACAAGGCAACAGGAAATGTGTTCGATTTGCAGGGGAAAATAAATAATATTTACGCTCTTTCTTTATACAACGACACAGTCAGCGGAGAAACGGTTTTTTGTTTGATGGATTATAGGAGAGGTGGCAAAGAATTCTACGCAATAGACAATGACTATGAAGCAAGCGAGTCGTTGTGTTCGAAATATGCGCTGGAAGGTGTCGAGTATGTTACAGCTTGGGGGTATAAAATAGAAGATGAAACCGTAACCGAAGACGAATACAAAGAATATGTAAGCCGCTTTGAAGAAATTGAATTCACATCGTTCGAGGACGTAACGCTTACGGAATTCTTCGACATTTACCGCGCGGCTTTAAGCTGATACTGCTTTCTTACTGTTTCCCGTCAATCAAAAAAACAAAGGCGCGCTTTTCAAAGCGCGCCTTATCCTGTTATGTCACCCTGTATGCTTTCATACTCCCCGATAATTTTCTTAACCCACTTTTCCGTATACCCGTACTTTGTGGCTAACCGCTTGATATTCGAGCCGTCATACTCGGCGATCATCTGACCTCGGATAAACTCCTTGCTGAACAGCTCCACGGGGAAAAACACCTGCTGCCCTCTGAAAACGGAATGAATTTTCAGCACCGCGTCAATCCCGAGAACGGAGGCGAATTCGCTGTAAACCCCGTTCAGACACTCGCTTTTTATCGACTCCGTGTCTGCCATAAGCGTCCCCCCTTTCAACAAACTCACTCCCTTCTTATAAAAGTGTACTGTAATCAAACGGAACAGTAAAGAGCCGCACTTTCTTGGATTGTTCCTGATTTAATTCTAACATTCATCGAGGACATATTTTGTCCATTTTAAAAAATATCAAAAAATTTTTTCGGCTTGCGAAAAAAAGCCCGCCGTATGGCGGGCTTTCAAATTACAAAAAATGCGGATTGATATAAATATTCACGGCCCCATTATTGAGATTAGATCCGCGTCGGGGTTGTTGTCGAGCATTTGCAGAATTCGCTTTGCGAAGCGCGTGTAGAAATCTATCACCACATCGACGTGGTTTCTTATATTCTCGGAATTTCCCTCAATATAATCAATATCGTCGCGAGGGCACATATAGTAAATCGAAAACCTTTTAGTCACCTCCTCAAGAGCGGGGTCGTCGTAATTCGTTTTCAGAAGCTCCGCCGCGTGCTCGATATCCGCGGCGAGCGCACGTATGCCCTCAAACGTGAAGAAATTATACGTGAGATTCCATACAAAGCCGCTGATAAAATCCTCATAATCCTCGTATCTTCTTTTGTTATAGACGAGCTCATTGTCGAAATGCTTGTAGAAGAAATGCGCCAGAAAGCAGTCAACGTCCTCCTCCTCAATAGAGAACTCCTCGTCAAGCTCGATTACGTCCTCATCGCGAATTTTTTCGTGGAGCTGCACCCTTACGGGTCTGAACCAGAAATACGACGAGTAATCGTGCCCCTCTATAATTTCAATTTCTTTTCTCATTTTTATTACCTCCCGTCTGTTTGCGTAAATAAAATCGCTTTTTTTATTGTACCACCTTTCTGAGGAAATGTCAATAAAATAATTTTCTTTTGTCCTCAACCACCGGAATTTTCAGCATTTCTTTTCTAACCGGTTTTTCGGATTTTATTTATATTATACACCGTTTTAGTAAAAACCTGTAGAATACGTCCGAAGCGAGCTCGCCCCGCAAATCATTCAGATATGCACCGACGAGAATTACAATTCCCAAAACTATGAAGCTCTCGGCATTTGAATCCGAATATCGCAAGCTGAAAACGCGCGGCAAAGACGAGCTTATCAAGACAGAAATGTTCCCGCCGTAAATTCGGCGGGAATATTGTATGCTTCCGTCATTTTTACCCGCTTGTCAAATCACACCTCGGCGATGTTTCGGATTTGCCTTGAGCATATTGATTATTGTACTATAGGGAAAGTCCTTTCTTGGCAAGATCTCTTCACCGCGGGCAAGAAAAAATTCAGTAAAAATCACAACAAAAAAATGCAAAAAAAATCCCCGCTGAAAGGCGCCACGCATTTCAGCGGGGAAGTTTTGTTTTGCTTATTCTCCCTAGGCAGCCCTCCTCACATACATCTCCTCAAACTTCTTCAAAGCGCTGTTTACGTACTCAATTCCCGTTTTCAGGCTTTCCTCGGAGGCTGTCATACCATACAGCTTCACAAAGCTCTTGTTGGAATTCTCCTCGACCTTGCGGCGGGTTTCAGGCGAGAAATCCTGATCGGGGAAATCAAAACTCCCCTGATTGAAAAGCTCGTTCGTGCTTTTTGAACAATACTCGATAGCCTTTGCAAGGAAGTACTCTTTAGCGAACGGCTTTACAAATCGTATCTGCTCGGGGGACAGGTGGCAGAGCACACTATATTGCGATACGTGCTCGTTTTTCTCGCCTTCCGTTTCGTCCGACAGGTCGGAATCCTCTTCTTTTGGCGCGTAATATTCTTCTTCTTTTTCTCTTTGCGCATAATATTCCGCTTCAAGCTCGTACTGCCTGCTCTGATACTCGCGGAAGCTCTTCTCGTCGGAGAACATCCAAGCGTTCGGCTCGTCGTACCAGTTGCCTGTTTCCCACCAGCGTCCCTCATCGGATTCATAATATACATCATCATATATATCATCTTCATCTTCGCCAACATCTTCAAATGAGAAACCGGACTCGTCCGTGTCATCGTCGATGATTTCATACGGCACTTTGGGGAGCTCGTCCAGCGCTTCATCGGAGATTTCGATATTCGCGGGGTCGGGGTACATTTGCATAAAGCATTTAAGCTCCGCGCTCAACCCATATGCTGCGGCAAGCCGGATAAACGGAGCGGCGCCCGTGAGATACTCGTTGAGTATATCACAAAGCATCAACCCCTCCTCGGAGGCGGGGTTTTGCTCGAGTTTGAAGTAGGCGAGCTGTCTGCAAAGACTTATCATAGCATTTGCGAGCGGAACCCCGCAATATGGCTCAAGCCCGCTGTGCTTATCGCTGTTGCCGGGGTCGTTGTCGAGCTGCTTGGTGAGCTCGGCGCAAATGGCCGCCATTGTGGTGAACTCTTTAAAAGAGCGCACCTTGGGCTCAAACTTGCAGCGGCGGCTTGCGATTTGGGCAAGCCTTTCTTTAAGGGACATTTCGTTTTGTGTCATATTGGAACCTCCTGTAAATAAAAATAGATTGTTTTGGTGAAGAAAGCGCGGGGGCTTTCAAAACCCTCGCGCTTTGTCACCGTTGTTTTGGGTGCGGTCTTTGACCGCGTTTTTTGTCCTCCTTTCTGTCTGCTAATATGCCTTTTCGAACATTTTTTATTTTTCGGGCAGTGTTTTCAAAATTTCTTGTATCGCAAGCTCACACGCTTCTTTAAACGGTTTGTCCTCGAAAACCACGTTGCCGTCCGGCTTCGGGAGCTCAGCGCGGTATCGTTCTGTTTTGCCGATTTCTTTAAGTATACCGCAATTCAGTAATGCATCAAAGTTTTTATTAAGAGCATCGAAATAGCGCCTCAACGTAATATCGGTGGTTTCGGCAAGCATATATTCACGCACAAAGCCCGTTTTATTTTTCGTTAGCTCCTCAATCGAAAACCCTTTTTGTTTACTGTTCTCACGGGCTTTTGTGATTACGGCAAACACGGCGCAGAAACGCATCATCTTTTTCAGCAGAGCTTTGTTTTTGAACGTTTTCCTGACGGTTTCCACGATAAAATCGAGTTCGTTTTGATAAAAGGTTACGCTTGCGTTTAAGTCATCAAACGGCGTTTTTCCGTTTCCTCTTGCGGTCTGCTCCCACTCTAACGGCTCCTTGGTCGGCATAAATTCCGCGAGTCTTTTTGGGGCCGATTCCCGCCCGTTTTCTATTCTGCCGACAATCTTATCGCCGAAGCAATTCCACAAAACGTCCTTCGGGGCTTTCGTAGCTGACGTGTTTTCATAAGCCGCGATTATATAGCAGTCAAGAAGCTCGTCCTCCGTTATTTTCTTCAGCTCATCCTCGCTGAAACGCTCCCGCAGAGTTTTCCCGTTTTTATCTTTAACGTTAAGCGAAATCAAGGCGGCTTTGGTAATTCTGTAAAGAATGGCGTATTGATTTCGTTTTTCCTCGTCGGTTACATCTTTTTTCTTTTTCATATATTCCGAGAATGACGAGTGATTGTCATAGGCGGCTTTAAGCGCTTCCTCGGCGGCTTTATACAACGCGCCTTGCTTGTCAACGGGGATTACGCACGAGATTTTCTTGAATTCCTCAAGGTCAAACATTTTTTCGGCGTTATGCGCCATAATCGCGTCCACGAATTTGTTAAGAGCCAACTCCTCGTCAAGGTCGCCGTATTCTCTGAGCTGCTCATACTTTTCACGCAGCGCCCTGCAGTTTTCGTCGTAATCGAACGAAAATAAAAAGCCGGTGTCCTGATATTCATCCTTGATGTATTGCATCAAATCGAAGCGTTCTTCATTGAGGGCATATCTAACCTGCCATCCGATACGCTCCATAGTCGTCGAAGGCAAAAACGAGCGTCCTTTTACTTTGCTGATGCGCTTTTTGGTGTGCTGCATAAATCCGGGCATTTTGTCTTCATACTTTTCGGAATATTTCTTAATGAAGTTTTTCACATCTTTCGGGATAACAACCTCGTCGCCCGTTTTCGCCGCGTCCAGGGTAAGCTGTCCTATAACGCTCATTATTTTCAGATAACTTTGTTTTTCGGCGTGAAAAACCGCGTTTTCTTCTTCCGTTAAAACGCTTAACCCTAAGTCGTTTTGCGCGTTGAAGTTCCAGATTTTTGTAATCAGGTTTACAACCTCGCCGATATTGTTTTTAAACGCGATGAGATCCGAAGCCATAAGCGACTTTATGTCGTTGGGGTCGGTGATTTGGGCGGCGTCTTTCTTGCTTTTGAGCTCCTCGGAAAGCACGCAGTCGGTTTTTTCGACCGCGTTTCCATGCCTCTTCGCTTTATCCTCATTATCCTCAAGATAATAGACAGTATTTCCGCTGCCCCCTTCTATTGCCGCCTTTACGGCTTTAATAAACACCGTGTTGTTAGTTGTCGCAACGGTATCTCCGTCGAAATCCGCCGTGCCCAGCGCATAGGGCACATGAGAATAACTGCTTATAAGGATACCCGTTTTCTGATATTCAAACCACGAATCAAGCTCTTCGCCGCGCGCGAGATTAACAATGCGCGATTCCATATAGATTTGCGGGTTGCGGGTTATCGCAAGCTCATTGATTTTCGGCTTTTCTTCTTCCTCCCACGCAAGCCACCACGCGGAGTAGATCTCGTCGCCTTTTAAAAGTCCCGTAACATCTTCTTTCTTAAATCCGAACGCGTGCTGACAAAGCGCGTACAAATCGGGCGTGAATACCTGATAGTTTCCTGTGACGAGCAATTTCCCCGAGAGCGCGCCCTCTTTTCCGCTATCAATATCGGCGTTCATTTTTTCGCGGAAATATTCGTCCGCGAAGCACTTTTCGAGGCGCTTGTTTATTTCCGCTTCGTCCGTTCCCTGCTCCTCCAGCTTGCGCAGATATTTCCCCGCCGCCTTGTAATAAGGCGGCAGATAATTATCGGCTTCATCGTTGTCGGAGATTGTATTGTCGATCGCGTTGCGGAATCTCAAAAACTCCGGCAAGCTTTTTGAAATTATACTGATTCTCCTCATTGTTTTGGCTGCCAGTTTTTTCGCGTCCCTGCCGAATATATCCAGGGTCTGGAGATGCTGATAAGCCGTAAATCTGTTTCTTTTTACCTCCTCTTGCGGTATGGAATATTCGCTGATGTTGAACGTCCTTCGATATTTCAGCTTTCTGCCGCGCACCGTAACTTCAACTTCCCTTTCGAACTCCTCGCGCCAAGCGTCGATATTCTCAAACATCGGCAAAAACTTCACCTGGCTTTCGGTGAGGATAACGACTTTTTCGCTTTCGCCGAAGTCAATCTCTTTGTCGTTTATGTCAACGATTTTGTATATCCTGTCGTTTTTCTCGCGGGCGAATTTCGCGATGTCAAACGTATAAACGTTGCCTTTTATCCCCGGGATAGCTCTTATCTGGAACGACGCGGGGATATAGCCGAGCCCATTGTCGTCAAGCACGTGCAGCTCTTTCGCCCATTGCTTCGCCATTGCCACGGAAACAAGCCCCGCTCCGTCGAAGCAATTCGACTCGATCGGATAGTCCGCCTGATTTGAGTAAAGGGAGTATGTAACCTTTTCGGCGGTGTTATCCCTTGTCACAACATCGCACGCCGTTTTGACCTCGCGCTTGAAATCCTTTACGACGATGATTTTTTCCGGAGTCTCAACATTCGTCGAGCTTGTCGCGGCAAGCGCGTAATATGCGTTCCACTTCGCGGTATTCTTTTGGGTATTCTTGTCCTTATTCACATACTTCGCGGGGCTTTCTATGCCGCCGAGCAAAATCTCATTTACCGCGTCGTAAAGGTCCTCGCGGATAAACACCGCCTTTTTCTGGCGCGAGTGGGAGCTTCCGCACATAAGGCGCTTAAAGCTCTCTGTTTCGTCCATACAAACAATTTCGGTGTTATACTTCGGCTTTTTCTTCTTGCTGCTGTTTTCGTCCTCGGCGGGCGCTTCGTCGCGTATTTTTTGATAACGATAATGCTCCAGCGTCAGCACGCCTCCGTTATTCATAACCGCCTCGTATGCTTTCGTATTTGTCGCGTCGACGAAAACCACGCCCCAGACGTCGGGCGAATTATCAAATTTGTCGTGTTTCTCGCCCAACTGTTCTTCCAGAGATTTCACAATCCGTAAAAGCTCGCTTTCGTCGTAGAGGTGCACCTGATTCGGTTTTCGGTCGTTTTCGTAATACTTTACGCTTGTTCCCGTGAGCTTCACCGAGCGGACAGCAACCAAGTTGTTCTTATTGTTTTTGTTCGTATTTTCATTCGGCATATTAAATCTCCTTTTTGTTTTTCTATATTGTACCATATTTGTAATTAAAAGTCAACAAAAAGGCTCTTGAACGCGAATGCGTCCAAGAGCCGATATATATGCCCCGTCACACGGCGGGGTTTTCGGGCATTGCTTCGGGCTGCTTCTTTCGAGGGGCACGCTTTTTTGCGGGGGCGGGGGACATCAGGCGCTTGTAAACAGCGTCCTCCTCGAGGTTGTATTTCTCGACCTTTTGCGGCTTGCTGCCAAGCGTGATAATATACGCATCGCTAAGCGGCATATTCAGCACGGTGGACATCTGAATGTTAAACCGCTGCGCAAATTCCGCCGCCGTTGCAGCGTTTATAGTCCCCATAAAGACCCAGTGCCCGCAATTATCCTTGATAGTATCAGCTTTGTGACTGCCGTAAAGGCTTTCAAGCTGAGAGAAGCTCTGGATAATAAGGCTGACGCTTATCTCTCTCGAGCGAATAACCGAAATAATACTGTCGAAGTTGGGGATTATCGTGCCCGTCGAGAAATCGTCCAGCAGGAAACGCACGGGAATGGGCATTCTGCTGTCGGGGAGCTTATCCGAGCCTTTGATAAACGTCTGGAACGCCTGCGCATACATCAGATTTACCAACCCGTCAAAGGAGCGGTCGTTGTCGCTTACGTTGATAAACAGGGCGACTTTGTGGTCGAAGAAATCGTTGAATTTCACACGATTTTCCATACTAAACATACGGCAAACCGTTCCGGTATCAAGCGTTGCAATCATTGCGTTTATAAACATCAGCACGCACGCGATGGTTCTGTCCGCGGCTGCCAGTGCGTTAAACTGTGCCATTTTGCGCGCGAACGTGCTGTTGGGCGCTTCGGCGCAATAGCGCTGAAGCTCCTCGTTAAGCCTCAGCCTTCCGTTGGAGTTGGCTTCAAACGCGCCGCGATACAGTTCAAAGACGCTTGACAAGTTCCTGTCTTTCTCATCATATTCCTCCATTACAAAGGAAACAAGTGCGTTGATGAGCATTTTCGCGCTGTTGTCCCACATCGGTTCTTCCTTGTCCTGTGCGGGGCACATCGCGTCCGTGAGAGCCATAACGTCCTGGTCGTTTACCACGCCGTCACGGACGCGGATATAATCGAGAGGATTATATCCGCAGGTGGTGGATTCAATGTCCTTGAAATCCACGCATTTTACGTCATAGCCCTTGTGCTTGAGGTGATCGCCGTAATTGCGGCAAAGGTTGCCCTTTGTGTCAACGATTACCATACTCTCTTCGGAGTGCAGGATATATGGAATTATATATCCGCGTGTTTTGCCTGCGCCCGCGGGTCCGACTATCAAATCGTTGTTATTGACACCCGTTTTGCGGGTATCGTTGCTGATTTTTACGCCCTTTGCGAGAATACGCGAGCTGTCGTTAAAACGGTTAATAATCATTGTCTTTTTCATAATAAAGTCCTCCTTACAATTACTTAACTGCTGCTTCTTTGGCTTCTGCCTTAGCTCTTGCTTTCATTTTCTTGATCGCCGGCGGTATCGGCTTTTTGCGCTTCTTTTTAGAGGACACGCAGATTTTGTCCGCAAGCCCCCAACCAAGCGCTAATGACGCGTTGAACCACGCGTCGTAGGAGGTAATACGCAAAACCTCCTCAATGGGGATCCCGGAGTGCTCTGAGATAATCTCGGCGGTGAGATTGCGCGTTTCCATAAGGCTGTCGCTGATGCTTTTAAGCCTCAGCGCCGAGCCGCCCGTGCTGGTGATAAGCGGGTCGTGAATCATAATGCGGCTGTGCGGATAAATCTCGCGCACATCGCCTGCGATAAACAGCACCGCTGCCATAGAGGCGGCAAGCCCAACGCATACCGTTTTAATCGGTGCGCTTGAGAGCTGCATTGCGTCGTAAATCGCCATTCCGCTGTTGACCTCGCCGCCCGGCGAGTCAATATACAGCGTGATTTCCGCCTTAGGGTCGAGGCGGTTGAGATAGCGTATCTGCGACGTGAGCGCATCCGCCATTTCGGAGCAGATATCTCCGAAACAGCAGAGCTCGCGGTTTTCAAACATATCGGTTTCGATTGACACAAACGAATAGCCCGATGATGTTTCTTTGATAATTCTTGGGTTAATAATATCCATTGTACATTTTCCTTTCTGTAAATGCGCGGCGGGTTTGCCGCTTTGGCTGTAGTTGATAGGAGAGCCGAAAGTGCCGTGGCGCCACGGCAGTTTTCCACTCTCTTGTATGGCTTTTCGAACATTTTTTCTTGTTCCGTTTTCTCGAAGAAAGCTCAACCTCTCCGCCAAACGGCGGACAGAAGAAAAAAATACCGCGCCTAATGGGTGATACCATTAACGGAGAAATCACAAAAACCGAATAGGATGACAATCGGCGTATCCGGTAGGATACGCCGATTTATGTATCAACATCGCTTAACAGTAAGAAAATATGCTGTTTATTGCAACCTGAGGGCAGCGTCACGATAGGGAGTTTACTATGCAACACTCAAACCTGAGTTTCAACCCCTTTTAAAAGCAACTTGATTAAATCCTTTTATTATATTCATTTATGTCATGTCACATTCAACCATAAATGTCAATAGGAATTTGTGCTTTTTTCAAATGTACAGAGATAAAGAAAATCCTCTTCATAACTTCACAAGTCTTGAAGAGGACTATTCTAAAAAAGCTTGATTTAGATCGATAACCCGAACCTGTATAACGGCGATATTTTTTGATTATTGTAAAACAGACTTATAAGTCTAGATCACAATATGCCCATCATAGTTTGCTTCTCCGAAAACTGCCGTTGAGTCAAATTTCTCCATGGATTTTGTATATTCGGCAGAGCTTGAAAATCTCGGTTTGTAATTTTGCGCAAGTTCTCTACCGCGCGCCGCTCCGTTTTTCAGCAGCCCATACGCCGTCAGCGCAAAAATCTTCGCGGTAACGATGTATGCAGTCTCTTCATCTGTGACCTCAAAGTCGGACTGATGCAGTCCGCCGCTCACGCCGCCTGTCCTGAACGTGTAAACGGGCATAACATGTTGAACGTCGCCTACATCGGTCGAGCCGCCCGTATGCCGTTCATACTCCTTCACCGTATGACCGGGCGCGGATATCTCAGCGGCGCGCTTGAATTCGGGAAGCGGCTCTTCAGGCAGCGTTGGAAGATATCCCGGCAGCGTTTCGATCTCGACAGTTGCTCCGAGAGCAAGTGCTCCCGCCCTGAACGAACGGTCTGTTTTTTCAGCAGCGTCCGAAAACGCCTCAATGGTTTTCGCGCGGACAAGCGTTTCAATGACCACTTCGTCCGGAATAACGTTTACTAGGTTGCCTCCCTTAGTAACTATCGGGTGAACGCGCACCGAGTCCTCGTCGCGGAACGTTTCGCGGTTCAGCGCCAGAGCCTGTAACCCAAGAGAAGCCGCCGACAGTGCATTAACGCCGTTTTCCGGAGCAGCCGCAGCGTGCGCCGCCTTTCCCTTAACGCGTATCAATTTGGAAACAAATCCGTTACCGCTGCCGTTGCCGATAAGTATATCCTCATTCGGCGCGGTATGGTGGGCAATACATAAGTCGATGCCGTCAAACGCCCCTGTTCTCAGAAGCTCGCACTTTCCGCCGCCGTAGCGTATTTTCCCCTCGCGGCGGAGTTGGTTTTTAAATTCGATCTCGCCGTATTCCTCGGCGGGCGTTGCGAAAAAAATCACCTGTCCGTCAAGCTTTTCGGCGATCTCCGAAACCGAAAGCGCGAGCGCCGCACCGAATATCCCCGCCATCTGCGCATGATGCCCGCAGCAGTGAGCAGCACCGTTTTCGGGATTTGCAAACTCATGCTCCGGGATACGCAGCGCGTCAAGCTCTCCAAGCAACGCAATGCTGACGTTGGAGCTTTTGTCCTCGTTAAGGTATGCTTTTGCACCAGTCACAGCCAGACCGTCCTCAACGCGCAGCCCCAGCCGTTTCATCTCGCCGATGAATTTTTCGGCGGTGCGAAATTCCTTGTAGCCAAGCTCCCCGTGAGTATAGATATCACGCGCAAAACCGATTATCTCATCTCTGTGACCGTCTATCGTGTCAATTATCAGCTTTTCGATCTCGTCCATTATTGCAGCTCCTCGGGAATCCACCACAGTCCGTTATTGTTTTCTTTAAGATAGTTTTTGAATTCATCGGAATGGTACGCGTCAACTATTGCTTTAGCCCACTCGCTGTCCTTATTCTTTTCCTTGACAACTACCTGAAGCACAAGATGATTTTGAATATCCTCATTTGCGAGAGCGGTAGATGCGTCGATGCCCGCGTTGTAAACAATACTTCCCGTGATCGCCACATAGTCAAAGTCCTGAATAGCCGCGGGAATGGTAAGGCTCTTCATCTCCGTGAATACGATGTTATGCGGATTTTCAACAATATCGTCCTGTGTAACGGAGGTAGGCTCGGCGGTATCCGATATTTTGATCCAACCGATCTTCTGGAGCATCAGGTAGCACCTTGCGGTATTCGCCGCGTCATTGGGAACTGCGACCTTTGCGCCGTCAGCGATCTCGTCAAGCGAGGTGTGATTTACCGAGAACAGACCTGCGGGAACTGTCGGAATGGGGCTTATGGGTGTCAGATCACCATTATTGTTTGCGTTGAAGTTTTCGGCATATGCCGTGTGCTGCTCAACGTTTACATCAACATCGCCGTCGTTCAGCGCGATATCAGCCGTCAACAAGTCGGAAAAGTCTACGCCCTTAAGCGTATATCCCTGTTTTTCGAGAATAGGCACTACCGCAGCTTCAAAAAGCTCTGTGTACGGACCCTGAGATTTTCCGTATACTATCTCCTTCTTATCTCCGTCCGCGCCCGAATTGTCGTTGGCATTAGCGCAGCCCGCCGCGCCGAAAACAAATGTCAGCGCCAGCGCCGCACCAAGAAATTTCTTTATTATATTGATCTTCATAATGTTACCTCTTTCTTTTGTTCAATTTTTTATTTGTGCTGTCTGAGCTTCCTTGAAATGAAGTTGCCCAGCAGCTGCACCGCCTGAACCAGAATAATCAGTACTACCACTGTCAGGATCATAAGCGGCGTGTTCATTTTTTCGTAGCCATAGGTCAGCGCGAGATCTCCCACTCCGCCGCCTCCGACATAGCCCGCCATCGCCGAAGCCCCCAGCAGACCTATCGTTCCGGTCGTCAGCGCAAGAACCATTGAGCCGAGCGTTTCGGGTATCAGAAAATAGCGTATTATCTGCAGAAGCGTAGCCCCCATTGATTCGGCAGCCTCCAGAATTCCGGGGTTCACCTCCAGCAGACTGTTTTCAAAAAGTCTCGCCAGATACGGGCTGATATACACGACCAACGGAACAAGCGCCGCTTTGCTGCCGATCGTCGTTCCGATAATCGCCCTTGTCAGAGGCATAATTGTTACCAATAAAATAACAAACGGAACGCTTCTCACAACGTTTATGTAAAAGTTTACCACGCCGTAAACGATTCGATTCTCGGCAAGCCCGCCCTTTCGGCAAAGCACCAGAACAAGCGCCAAGGCAAATCCCACAACAGTCCCGAACAACAGCGACCAGCCGACCATATAAAGCGTCTGACCACCGCAGAGCAATAGCCTTTCGACGGTCACGTTAAATATTTTTGCGTCCATCAGCTCACCTCCATACGTTCACGGAGAACTCCGTTGGCCTCTATCTGCCTTTCGGCTTCGAGAATGCTTTCCTCCGCACCGATAAGCTGTAAAATAAATACGCACATTACGCTTTCCTGAAGCTCCTGAACCGCCGCTCCGAGAATATTCACGACAATTCCCTCCACACGGCATATATCCGAGATCACGGGGCGTTTTACGCTTGAGCCTATGAACTTCAGACGCTCAACGCTGAAATGCTCCGTCTGTTCCTTTACAAGGCTTATTATGCTTTCCGGAATGCGGTCGTTAACAACCGTTCCCACGAATCTGCGCGTTACCTCCGCTTTCGGACTTCCGAATACTTCAAGCACGCTTCCCGTCTCGACGACATGCCCGTTTTCCATGACCGATACTTTATTGCATATCATCTGAACCACCTGCATCTGGTGAGTTATCAGCAGAACAGTAACACCCATTTCACGGTTAACTCTTTTCAAAAGTTTCAGAATCGATTCGGTAGTCTGCGGGTCGAGAGCGCTTGTTGCCTCATCACAAAGCAGCAAATCGGGATCGGTCGAAAGCGCTCTCGCAATTCCGACGCGCTGCTTCTGTCCGCCGGATAGCTGATTTATATATACGTTCTTCTTATCCTCCAAACCAACGAACCGCAGCACCTCGTCTACCTTTTTCTTTATCTGAGCCTTTGGGGTTTTCTCGAGTATAAGCGGTAAAGCCACATTGTGAAAAACCGTCTTGGACTCCAACAGGTTAAACTGCTGAAAGACCATTCCGATACGTCTGCGGAGCTTGCGCAGCTCGGAATTGTTCAGTTCTCCGAGCGGGCTTCCGCATACGGTCACGTTTCCGCTGTCGGGTGTTTCCAGTCCGTTTACCAAACGTATAAGTGTGGATTTGCCCGCGCCGGAGAAGCCTATTATCCCATATATATCACCCTTTTTAACGTGTATGCTCACGTTTCTTAGAGCTTCTGTCTTTCCGAATTTGCCTGTAAATGTTTTACTTGCATTTTCAATCTGTATCAAACAAATCACCTCATATTATATTTAGTATGAAGATCACGTTCAACATCGAAACATTTTGATCATATGAACGGCTCCTTTCCCAAATGTGATTCTTATTTTACATCTTTTTGCCTATTTTGTCAATAGGTTTTATAGGAATTGCGAAAAATCGCCGTTATACGCAAATTTTACCTATAAAGTTGATGTATTTTGTATATATTTGACATCTTTATATTTTTTTCTAAAAAGTTCTTGACAAGGGGGGAATTATGTGGTATAATCAAAAGCATATTAAGCCTATCGGCTAAATAGGTTATAGCTTTTACATTTTATTTGTAAGGGGGTGTGATCCCATATGATAGAGTTGAAAAATGTCTGCAAAACCTATGCATCATCCGGACAGACTGTCGAAGCAGTAAAAAATGTTACGCTCACGATAAACGACGGAGATATATTCGGTATCATAGGGTTTTCGGGCGCGGGAAAATCAACGCTTGTGCGCTGTATAAATCTGCTGGAGCGCCCGACGTCGGGGCAGGTGCTTATTGACGGAAGTGACATCACGCGGTTTTCGGCTAAGGAACTTCGCGCGGCACGGAGGAAGATCGGAATGATCTTTCAGCACTTTAATCTTATGCCCTCGCGTACCGTTCTTGATAACGTTGTCTATGCACTTCACGGAAGCGGACTCACACGAGCGCAAATGCGCGAAAAGGCGTTGAAACTATTGTCGCTCGTGGAGATCGCGGATAAAGCCAACGCGTATCCGAGCAATCTTTCCGGCGGACAGA
This sequence comes from uncultured Ruminococcus sp., assembly GCA_964430965.1. Taxonomy (GTDB): domain Bacteria; phylum Bacillota; class Clostridia; order Oscillospirales; family Ruminococcaceae; genus CAG-115. The sequence continues at coordinate 31,922 of CAYSHU010000003.1, forward strand.
AACAGCGCGTGGCTATCGCCAGAGCGCTTGCCAACGACCCTAAAATACTGCTTTGCGATGAGGCAACGTCGGCGCTCGATCCGCAGACCACAAAGCAAATTCTCGCGCTGTTAAAAAAGCTGAACGCAGACTTCGGGATCACGATCGTGCTGATAACACATGAGATGTCGGCGGTCAAGGAGATATGCAACAGAACGGCTGTCATGGATCACGGCAGCGTTATTGAGGAAGGCGAGACGTTCTCCGTCTTTGCCGACCCGCAAGAAAAGCTGACAAAGGATTTTATCGCGACAACGTCTAATCTTAAGAAGATACACGCGCTGCTTGAGGATAACCCCGCCGCAGTTCCGCTGGGCGAAAGCGATATCGTGGTAAAGCTCACATACACCGAACGGAGCGTTTCCGAACCGCTGATATCCGCCGTTACGCAGAAATTCGGCGTGCTGCTGAATATTGTATTCGCCGACGTGGATATCGTTCAGGGAGCGCCGATCGGCGGCACGGTCGCCGTGATAAGCGGCAAACGGGAACAGATAACGGAAGCGGTAAAATACCTGATAGAGAAAAACGTCGCTGTGGAGGTGATAAAAAGTGGAACTGCTTAATAAAATAATTCCCAACGTTATGGCGAATACCGACAGGCTGTTTGACAGCATACTCGCGACGCTGCAAATGACCCTGTGGTCGGGCGCGGTGATGTTCGTGTGCGGTCTGGCACTGGGGGTAGTGCTGACGGTGACCAAGGACGGCGGCATAATGCAGCAGAGGGTCGTATATCAGATACTCGACAAGATAATTAACGTTTGCCGCTCCGTGCCGTTCGTAATTTTTATCGCGATACTGCTGCCGGTTACCAAAGCGATAATGGGAACAAAGATCGGTGTGCGTGGCGTTATCGTTCCGCTCGTTGTCGCGTCCGTGCCGTTTTTCGCGCGGCAGGTCGAGACTGCTCTCGCAAACGTCGGTCACGGACCGGTCGAGGCGGCGCAGTCAATGGGCAAAAGTCCGCTGTCGATAATTTTCACCGTTTATCTGCGCGAAAGCATTCCGTCTATCGCGCGCGGCACGACGATAACGTTGATAAATCTCATAGGTCTTACCGCAATGGCGGGCTACGTCGGCGCGGGCGGATTAGGCGATTACGCTATAACATGGGGCTACAATTACGGACATTACGATATAATCTGGATGTCCGTGCTGTTTGTGATACTGATAGTTTCGGTAATTCAGTTTATCGGAAATCTTATCGCGAAGAAAAATACACACTAACAAAATAAAGGACAGGGAGAGGAAATAATTATGAAAAAGTCAATTAAATTTACGGCGCTTGCGCTTGTTGTCACATTGCTGTTTACGGTATTTACGGGCTGCTCAAAGAGCAGCGAAAACACGGTCGTTAAGCTGGGAGTTACCGGCGCGGTCTACGAGGACCTGTGGAAGCCGACGATTGAAAAGCTCGCGAAAGAGGGCATTACGGTGAAGCTTGTGCAGTTCTCCGATTTCTCGCTGCCGAATAACGCGCTGAACGGCGGAGATATACAGATGAACGCGTTCCAGCACCACGCTTACTTCGACAACGACAAGAACACCAACGGCTACGATATATCGATATTGACCGACACGTTTGTTATCGCGATGAATATTTTCTCGAAGAATTACGCCAAGGTCGAGGATATCCCCGAGGGCGGCAAGATCGCCGTTCCGAACGACGCAACGAACTACGGACGCGCGCTTATTCTGCTCAGCAAGGCGGGTCTGCTCACTCTCGGCGAATACGATGGCACGCCGTCTACCGCGGATATCACCTCGTCTAAGGTCGAGCTTGTTGAAGTAAACGCGAGCATGACCTATCAGTATGTTGACGACAGCGAGATCGCAGCGGCGGTCGTAAACGGCAACTACGCCGCAAGCTACGGAGTAGATCCGAACACTGCCATCTTCTACGAGGACGTTGATTTGAGCAACAAGAGCTTCGTATGCGTTATCGCCGTGAAGTCCTCGGATATCGATAATGAGGTATACAAAAAGGTAGCGGAAACATTCTGCTCGTCGGACACGGAAAAATTCTTCGAGGAGAATTACAAGGGCTTCTTCATTCCTGCATGGAACGCTTGATGACTTGATAAGGGGGCGCGTTTATGGACTGGCTGCGTAATATTATCCGCGAAAATGATCGTGTTATCACCGAAAATATTGACGAAAAATATCTCAGCGACACGCTCGGACGGCTAAAGGGCAATGCCTCGGCATTGGTATTCGTCAAGAGTGCGGATGAGGTCAGCGCGATACTGCGCGCGGCTCACGAACGGCGTATTCCCGTTACTCCGCGCGGCGCGGGAACAAATCTTGTCGGCTCGACCGTTCCCGAGGACGGCGGGATAATTCTCGATTTTTCGATGATGAACCGCATTCTGGAGCTTGACAGATCGACCATGACCGCGACCGTCGAGCCGGGAATACTGCTTGAGGATTTTCAGAAATACGTCGAGAGCGAGGGATTTTTCTATCCGCCCGACCCCGGAGAGAAGCAGTCCACAATCGGCGGCAATATCAGCACGAACGCAGGCGGAATGCGCGCCGTGAAGTACGGCGTTACGCGTGATTACGTTCGCGGACTTGAGGTCGTGCTTGCCGATGGAACGATTATGACCGTCGGCGGAAAAAACGTCAAGGACGCGAGCGGTCTGTCGCTGAAAAACTTGTTTATCGGCTCGGAAGGAACGCTTTGCGCCATCACGAAATGCGTTTTAAAGCTTATTCCAAAGCCAGAATTTTCCGAATCGGCGCTTATCGCGTATCCCGACTTGGACAGCGGAATAAGCAGCGTTCTCGCAATTCTCCGCGCGAACGCGAATCCTACCGCCGTAGAGTTTATCGGGCGCGACGTCGCGAAGCTCGGAGAGGATTTCTCGGGCGTGAAATATCCCCGTCCCGATGCGGGGTCGTATATCCTGCTGACATTTGATGGTCGGCGCGGCGAGGTAGAAAGCAGCGTGGAAAGGATCAGGGAGCTTGCGTTGAATACGGGCGCTATGGAGTATATTCCGCTTGACGATCCCGATTATGCCGCCGACATCTGGAAGGTTCGCGGTGCGCTCGTCAAGGCGGTCGAGGCTACCTCGGAGCAGGAACCCGTGGATATAGTCGTGCCTATAAGCAAGACCGCCGAATTTATCCGTTATGTCAAGGAAGTCGAACGGGAAACGGGCGTGCGTATGGTAAGCTTTGGGCATGCGGGCGACGGAAACGTTCATCTGTGCGTAGTACGCGGAGACCGCGGCGTGGAGGAATGGCATAATAAGCTGCACGAGGTTATGTCGCAGATTTACGGCAAAGCATACGAGCTTGGCGGAGTGACCTCGGGCGAGCACGGAATAGGCGTTTCAAAGCGCGAGTATTTTCTCCGCGAAACGCGGCGCGAAAACCTTGCCGTTATGAACAGCATCAAGGACGCGCTCGACCCGCTGCACATACTGAACGACAAAAAATCATATATTCTTTCGGGGGAGAATGACAATGCCTGAATTATCAAAAAGAACGGAGACCTTTACCGATTCGGTGATTCGCCGTATGACCAGAATATCTCTGCAATACGGCTCGGTGAATCTGTCGCAGGGATTTCCCGATTTTGAGCCGCCGCGCGAGATACTTGACCGTCTCGCAGAGGTATCGAAAGAGGATTTTCACCAATATTCCGTGACGTGGGGCGCGCAGAATTTTCGCGAGGCGCTTGCTCAAAAGCAGTCGCGGCTTATGGGGAGAACGATTGACCCGAACTCGGAGATAGTCGTTACATGCGGCAGCACCGAGGCAATGATGGCGGCAATGATGACCGTCGTGAACCCCGGAGATAAGGTAGTGGTTTTCTCGCCGTTCTACGAAAATTACGGTGCAGACGCTATCCTTTCGGGCGCGGAGCCTATATATGTTCCGCTTGTTCCACCCGAGTTCAACTTCGACCGTGATGTGCTGGAAAAGGCGTTTATGCAGCACCCGAAGGCGCTTATTCTCTGTAACCCGTCAAACCCCTGCGGAAAGGTCTTTACTCTTGAGGAGTTGAAGTTTATCGCGGAACTTGCGGAAAAATATGACGTTTTCGTCATAACCGACGAGGTTTACGAGCACATCGTCTACGAGCCGAACAAGCACGTTTATTTTTCGTCGCTGCCCGACATGTGGGAGCGGACAATATCATGCTCCTCGCTCTCGAAAACCTATTCGATAACGGGCTGGCGGCTGGGATATATAATCGCTCCGCCGCATATTATCGACGCGGCGAAAAAAGTCCACGACTTTCTTACGGTAGGAGCGGCTGCTCCGCTGCAAGAAGCGGCGGTAGTTGGACTGCGTTTCGGCGACGATTATTACAAAGACTTGCAGGAGAAATACACCGCGAAACGCGATCTGTTCCTGAAAGGACTCGACGATCTTAATATCGCGCATACCGTGCCGCAGGGCGCGTATTACATACTTCTGGATATTTCCGAGTTCGGCTTTGAATCCGATCTGGAATTCTGCGAGGTGCTTGCCCGTGACGTTGGAGTTGGCGCTGTTCCCGGATCAAGCTTCTTCCGTGAACCCGTGAACAACCTGATCCGTCTACATTTCGCCAAAAAGGATGAAACGTTAATCAACGCGCTGAACCGTCTTGCCGATCTAAGGAAAAAGATCATACCGAAAAAATAATAACAAGCGAGAGAGCCTTTGTGCTTTCTCGCTTTCTGTTATAACATATATTACATAACCATTAATTGGTGCACCTGACAGGTTGGCGAACCTACGTGCCTTGTGGCAACAGAACCCGACAACGCAGATTTTAAAATCCTGCTGCTAATCAAATTCTTTGACGACTTTTAAGAACTCCTCATCAGATATCTGCTTATTCTTCCAAAGCCGCATAGCTTTCAGAACGCGATCCCGCCAGTCAAAATATGTCTGCGGATCAATGTCTTTGACGCTGCTCCTCTCGGATAAGCGTTCCTCAGCACGACACATTCGCTTATAATTGCGGCGGAGAGCACGGTCATATTCCTTCATAATCGCGTTGGAATCAACATCGTCGTTTCTGAAAACGCTCGGCGCTATTTCCTTGCAAGTCTTTCCGCTTTCCGGATTCACGCGGTCACAGAACCGCGTGAGCTTTTTTGTTTTCGGAATGAAGAATCTGTAACAGTAGTTGCACTTGCAGAAATTTGAATTATATTGCATCATGTTCATAAATATGAACTGAACATAATTCTTTAAATTCGTAAATCGGTACGCGTGTGCATAAGGAAAGCAATATTCATTGTTGTTCTGATCGGCGAAGAAATCTGCTCCGGGCTTTCGTGAGCTAATTATTTCGTCAACGACAACCATAGTAAAATCTTCACTCAACGAATGGAATATATCAAACCGTTCCTCTGCCGAGCCATAGCACTCACAGTAGTAGTCCGCAAGCTCCCACACCTCACTATGTATAGAAACAACCGAATTCAAGGTTTTCAGAACAAGTCTTTTATATTCCTCATCGCTGTTTTCCGACGACAAATTATAAGCCTGTTCCCAGTTATTGTCTGCCATAAGTTTGATCAAAAACATTGTGCAGTTATCGGTGCCGAGATCGCCTATGGACATTATCGTTTCCTCACTGCTGAGCGTTTCAACAGATTTTGCAAGCAAGATAACTTTCCTTATATCGAAGTCAAGAAAATCGACCAACAGTTCTCCGCTGCTTGCCGTACCGAAATCCGTAACACAATTTTTATAAAACCCATACAATGAAAACTTTTTGCTGTCAAGAAAGAGATAGAGCCCGTCTTTTAAATTCACTATAATCACATCCTTGTACATTATAGCACAGATGTTGTGCATTGTCAATGTATGAAATGGAACTTTTCAAAAAGCGAGAAGTTCCATTTCACATTTACAAATCGATTGAGATGTGCTAATATATTTTTATTCACCAAAACACAATTAAAGGAGGACAAGCTATTGACAAAACTAAAAACTGTAAACTGTGAAGAAATCATGACTGAGCCGCTAAAGCCGATCGAATTTGTGGTGGACAACCTCATTACGCAAGGACTGTTCATTCTGGCGGGAGCACCAAAGATTGGAAAGTCGTGGCTCGCATTGGATATCTGTTTAAGCGTGGCAAAAGGAGAACAGGTGTTGAATGCAAAGACGGTACAAGGTACGGCACTGTACCTTTGCTTGGAGGACAGCAGAATCCGAATCCAAAATCGGTTATATGAAATGACCGATGAACCAACCGAGCATTTACATTTTGCGCTGCTTGCAAACTCAATCGGCAGCGGACTGGAAGAACAGATTGAAAACTTCATTTCGGAACATCGCGACACCAAGATTATTTTCATTGACACGCTCCAAAAAATCCGCTCCGATTCGCCCGATAGTACCTATGCAACAGATTACAAGGAGCTATCCGTTCTCAAATCAATCGCTGACAAGCGTTCGGTCGCAATCGTTCTGGTACATCATCTGCGAAAAACAAAGGACGCCGACCCATTCAATATGATCTCGGGAACTACGGGATTGAGTGGGTGTGTTGACGGCAGCTTTGTTCTTTCGGAGTCAAAGCGTGGCTCTCGAAATGCTACACTCTATTGCGTAGGGCGCGACATAGAAAACCGTGAGATTGAATTGAAGTTCGACAGCGAACAGCACAGATGGATATCCGATGAAATTCTTTCCGATAAAGAAAATAAAAACAAAATCTTCATCGAGAAATTATTTGATTTTATGATTGAAAGGGAAAAATTCGTTGGAACTGCAACCGAGCTTGCCAATCTGCTCGCACCGAAATTTGAAACGGAAATATTTCCGAACAGGCTTACAAGGGATTTGGTTCAGAACGCTTATGAACTGTCGGGCTACGGGATAAAATTTGTTTCCGAGCGAAGCCATGGCATGAGAAGAATTCGGTTGGAACTGCTATCGGGTGACGGTAGTGACAGTAAAAAAATGCCCCTCTAATTTTACCGACTTACCGTCACCCAAGATTGAAAAAGCCTTTTACAATACGCTTTTGGCGGGTGACGGTAAATTTTGAGGTGACGGTAAAACCTCAGAACGGGTGACGGTAACTTCAAGGCGCGAGTAAAAGCGTGTGCGCCGATTTGTGCGAGGTTCGATCGCCGAGTAGGGTAACTGCTCAACCAACCCAATTGGAGCGAAATTTAAGCCGTTTCTGCGCTGGTTTAAGAAATGGTTCAGAGCAACTCAAAACACTGAACTTTCAAGGCAAATTTGAGTAAAATATAGGGATATGATTTCCATGCAGGTTAAAGCAGCGGTGCTGCAATCACAGCGGACGGCAAAGCCGACCGCAT
>CAYSHU010000004.1:0-31176 GCA_964430965.1 uncultured Ruminococcus sp.
AGCGGATAAAGACAAATACCTATGTATATCGTATTTTCCGAACGATAAAGCCCGAATCAACACAATGTCATTAGTAACCCCAGCGGTCTAGCCCCGCCTTCCGCATCGCCCCAAAACTCCTCTGCTTAACGCCGTGGTTTTTGTGTTCTAAATCCGCGAGGAATTCCTTCATCGACTGCCTTGTCGTGTGCTTGTCGGCGGGGCATTTCGATTTTACTATCTCAAAATCGTTCCGCCGCGCGCAGGAGGCTACAATATGCTCGGGCGCGAATACCAGCGGTCTTATCAGCGTGATGTCCTTCCGCGATAAATACGAAATCGGCGCGAAGCACCCGATACGCCCCTCTTGAAAAAGGTTCATCATAAACGTTTCAATCGCGTCGTCGTAGTTGTGTCCGAGGGCTATCTTGTTGCACCCCGCCGCCTTCGCTGCGTCGTGAAGAGCCCCGCGGCGGAGCTTCGCGCAAAGCGAGCAGGGGTTCGGTTCTTTGCGGATATCAAAAACGATCTCGCCGATGTCGGTTTTTATCAGATTGAATTCCACACCGAGCTCATCGCACATTCTCTCAACGGGCGAGTAGTCGGTGTCCGCGCCGCCAAAGCGCGGGTCGAGCGTCACGCACACAACGTCGTACTTCTTCTCGTAGAACCGCCGCATTTTCGCGAGCCCCGCCAGCAGCACCAGGCTGTCCTTGCCGCCCGAAACCCCGACCGCGATTTTGTCGCCGTCCTCAATCAAATTAAACTCCTGACAGGCGCGGCGGATATATCCCAAAATCCTCTGCATATTTTTCTCCGATATTATATTCCGTTATCCGGGCAAACGGCGAGTGTGTTTTCCCGCGGTTTCCCCCGCTGAAGGCGGGGGAAACCGAAATTTAATCGCCGTATCCTCAAATAAAAACCGCATACATAATTATTATAGTACATTCAGCGGATAAAGTCAAGGGGATTTTTGTGAGAATTCGCCTTGACAGATTTGGAATTGTATGCTATAATTGTTTTATAATTGCAACCTTACGCCAAGTAAAACCGCCAAGGGGGGGATTGTCCGATGAGAAACACCAAAACCGCCATGAAAAACCTGATATTCGCGCCGATTGTTCTTATCGGCGTGATTTTGTTATTTTGGTGGTATTCAAGCTCCAACCGCGACCGCATTGAAAAGCAGAACCTCAACTATGCGCTGGATTCTGCGACGCAGACTGCTGAGCGCATAAACGGCGAGTTCCGGACCGCCATTCAGCGAATCCGCACATATTCTTACATTGCAAGTGTTTCGATGAGCTCCTCGGATATCACGCCGCAGATGCTCCGCGATATGGAAAACAGCTCGGCGTTTGACAAGTTCTACTATATAAATAAGAACGGCGACAACCTCTCGTCGGACGGTAAAATCATCAACGTAAGCGACAGGAATTATTTCAAAAGGGGAATAAGCGGCGAGCGCGGAATGGAGGTCGTCCGTGATTTTCGCTTTACCGATGATTCGATGATAGTTTTCTATTCGCCGCTTATGCGCGGAGAGGAGGTCGTCGGGCTGTTCGCGGGCGGCTACCGCTCGGAGGATTACCTCAAGGATATGCTGGAAACAAGCTATTTCGGCGAGCTCGCGGACGTTTACCTCTGCGGCTCTGACGGCATTGTAATAGCAAGCACGGAAAACGCAAGCGAAGGCGGCGACTTCGAGCGCCCGCTTGTCGACATTCTCCGCGCCGATGAAATTCTCGACGAAAGCACCGCCGAGGACGCACGGGATATTTTCAGAAAAACCGCCGAGGGCGGCGCGTTCTTTTGCAGCCGGAAGCACTCCGCCGATAATATTTCTATCCTGTATATTCCCGACACGGAGTATGTTTTGGTGCAGATGTTTCCGCGCGCCGTTTCAAGAGAGATGATAAGCAGCGCCAACCGCGCGGGTATGGTTTTGCAGCTTTGTCTTGTCGGCTTGTTTGTGATTTACATTATCTTTATAGTAATACAGTCGCGCCGTGACAGAGTGCGCTTAGAGCGTGAGAACACCGAAATGGGCTACGTTACAAGCGGCACAAGCGCGCTTTTCAATCGCTTCGTGCTCGTCGATCTGGAGAACGGCACCTACCGCTTTCTGCTGGGAACGTCCTCGCTTGACAAGAGCTTCCCGACAAGCGGGAAATACTCGGACTACATCACCTATCGCTGCGCGGGAATGGCGGACGAGGAGGACAAGCAGAGCTTCGCGCGCTATCTTTCCGAGGAATATATCGTAGAGGAATTCGACGCGGGCGTTGCCGATGTTCAATACGAATACAAGCTCTGGGCGGGGCACGAAACAAGGTGGGAGCACCTGAATATCGTCTGCCTTGAGCGCGATGAAAACGGCAGGGCGACAAAGCTGCTGTTTTTGAGGCAGGACATCACCCGTCTTAAGGAGCGCGAGCTGAAGGACAAGGCAAGCCTCGCGATAGCGAACCGCAAGGAGCGCCAGTACATTACAGCTACAATGTCCGACGCGCTTTGCGCGTATGAAATAAACCTCACACGGGATTTAATAACGCAGGATATTATTTATCAATACGACGGCAAGCGCTACGCTCTTCTGGAGCTTGTGGGGCTTAAAGCGCCGTGCAGCGCCACGGAGTGGTTCGAGCGCTGGAAAAAGTTCGTCGACAAGGATTCTCTCGAGGATTACTCCGCGGGCGCGAGTGTTCCGTTTTTGCTGGAGCTCTACGCCGACGGCAAGCGCGAAAACGTTATTGAATACTGGAGAAGTTTTGATTCGGGCAAAAAGCTCTGCATACGCCAGTCGTTCTTTATGACAACGGACGATGACACCGGGGACGTTATGGCAATGGTCATCATAAAGGAAATCACGGGGCAGGTGCTCAAGCAGCGCGAGCAGATGCAGGCGCTGCACGACGCGCTTATGCAGGCGCAGCACGCCAACACCGCCAAAACCACGTTCCTCAACAATATGTCCCACGATATCCGCACGCCGATGAACGCGATTATCGGCTTTACGAATATCGCGCTTAACCACATCGACAACAAGGAGCAGGTCCTCGACAGCCTGCAAAAAGTCCTCTCGTCGAGCAATCATTTGTTGAGCCTTATCAACGATATTCTGGATATGAGCCGCATTGAAAGCGGCAAGGTGCAGCTTAAGGAGCAGGAGTGCAGCATCCCCGAGCTGACGCACAATATCCTCAACATAATCCAGCCGCAGGTAAAGGCAAAGCAGCTCGAGCTGTTTATCGATACGGTGGACGTTGTGAACGAGGACGTTATCGCCGACTCGCTGAAGCTGAGCCAGGTGTTCGTGAACCTGCTCTCCAACGCCGTAAAATACACCCCCGCGGGCGGAAAAATCACGTTCAGAATTATCCAGGAATCCACGTTCCGCCACGGCCGCGGCGACTATACCTTTATAATAAAGGACAACGGCATAGGAATGTCGCGAGAGTTCGTTGAGCATATCTTTGAGCCGTTCGAGCGCGAGGCAAGCGTCACGAAAACGGGAATTCAGGGCACGGGGCTCGGTATGGCGATCACGAAGAACATCGTCGATATGATGAACGGCGAGATAATCGTAAACAGCGAGAAAGGCAGCGGCAGCGAGTTTATCGTGAAGCTGAACCTGAAGCTCGGGGACGCGGAGAAAGCCGCCGCCAAAATCAAGGAGCTCGAGGGGCTGCGCGCGCTTGTCGTCGACGACGACGCGGACAGCTGCGAAAGCGTCACCAAGCTGCTGGCGCAGCTCGGAATGAACGCCGAGTTTACGACCTCCCCGAACGAAGCGCTCAAACGCGCCGAGCAAAATCCCTGCGATACTTATATAATAGACTGGCAAATGCCCGGGCTCAGCGGCGTTGAAACCGCCAAAAGGCTCCGCGAGCTCGCGCCCGACGCTTCCGTAATCGTCATCACCGCCTACGACTGGTCCGACATCGCGGGGGCGGCGCGGGAGGCTGGCATCTCCGCGTTCTGCGCAAAGCCGCTGTTTATGTCCGATTTGAAATCCGCGCTGCTGACGGCGAGCTCCCCCGCGGAGGAGAGCAAGACAGAATCCGCGTGGGCGAACGTTGATTTGGGCGGAAAGCGCGTGCTCCTTGTCGAGGACAACGAGATAAACCGTGAGATTGCCGAGGTTATCCTCACAGAAATGGGCTTGGAGGTCGAAACCGCCCCCGACGGCACCGACGCCGTCGCGATGTTCGAGAAGAACCCCGCGGGCTATTACTCCGCAATTCTTATGGACGTGCAGATGCCGATTATGGACGGCTATGAAGCCACCCGCACGATAAGAGCAAATCCCCGTCCCGACGCGCGGACGATCCCGATAATCGCGATGACCGCGAACGCCATGGAGGAGGACAAGGAAAACGCCCTCACCAGCGGAATGAACGCGCATTTAGCTAAGCCTATTGATACAAATCTTCTGTTAGAGGTCCTTCAAAAATACATATAAGAAAATTCCCCCGCCTTAGGCGGGGGAATTTTTTGAGCTTAAATTTCCTGTTCCTTAGCTAACGCAATTTTGTCGAGAAGCTCCACTATTTCTTCCTTGGAGTACTCCTTCTTCTCGCCGTTTGTGATTATGAGCCGAAGCTCGTAAAGTGTTGCCATTTTGGTATCTTGCCTTTCCTTTTCCGTCATAGTGAACTCACCTCTCTTGCTTCTTACGGGGTGACCGCTTGCGGTCACTCGCTTAAATTCTTACTTCTTATGTCGCCGCGCCGCCTACTGCCTCGAAATGCAGCTTCGGGGAAGTGCCGACAACCGCGCCGTCGGTTGTTACGCCCTCTTTTTTCTCGGATTTCCAGCTTGCGTAGAAGCCCGCCTCAAAGTCGCCGCCGTCGGGTGTTGTGCCCGAAAAGCTGCTCACGCCCGGAACAACCCAAGCGTAAACCACATATCCCGACTTGTCAACAAACACCGTTGCCGTGAAGCTCTGCGCGGAATAGTCCATTTGAATACGCTCCGCAAGGCTTTCGCAGCCGCGCACTCCCGCAGCAGTCCAGTTGTTTTCGGCAGTAGAATCGCCCTCCTCGCGCGTTGTGGTGGCGGTCGAGCCCGTAAGCGTCGCGGTGCCCGCCGTTACGTTGATCAAAACGTCCTCCGGCACAAATTCGTTGCCGCCCATCTGCACGCAGGACGCTATCCAGCTGTTCACGGTCTGGATAAGCTCCTTTGCCGTCGAATCCGCGCTTGTGACCTTCGCCTTTGTGATTTGCGAGGCAAGCGTAGGAATGAGAATCGCGGCAAGCACGCCTATGATAGCGATTACCACGATAAGCTCCACCAGCGTGAAGCCCTTTTTGACCCTGAGGGTCTGCAATTTCTTAACCATAGTTAAACCCTCCCGTATAGAAAGAAAATTTGTTACGTATAGCCCCAACGAAGCTATATCAATTATATTATACACTAAAGTTTCGCGTTTTGCAATAGTTTTGTGAAAAAAATTATTTTTTTCTTTTTGTTGACCGAAAAGGGTTGTTTCGGTATGAACGCTGAACTCGACTTCCGATAATATAAGTTGTTATTATGCGTCGTGGGTTGCGAGGGAACACCCCTTCGGGAGGAGGGGGGGAGAGAAAAATCCGACAAAAAGCGGGCATTTCCCCAGGGTCGCCTTGGCGACTCGTCCTCCCTACGGGGTTTTCCAGCGTTGACGCGAAGCGTCATTGCGCGCGCTCCCTTTCCCCCTCTCCCTCCTCTTCCCCTTTGCCCGCTTTTTCACACGACTTGAACAATTTTAAGTTTATTTTATAAAGGAGAGTGACAACAAGATTTCCCCGCCTTGAAGCCGCTGTGTCTGTACTAAAGACGGCTATAACCGCCCCGCGGGCAATTAAGCAAGTCGTCTGCCGAAACAAGCCCCTAACTCCACGGGCAATTAAGCAAGTCGTCTGCCGAAACAAGCCCCTAACCCCACGGGCAATTAAGCAAGTCGTCTGCCGAAACAAGCCCCTAACCCCGCGGGCAATTAAGCAAGTCGTTTGCCGAAACAGGCATCTAACCCCAAGTTCAGTTGGAGCGAAAAACGCGCCTACTAGGGTGGAGCGAAGCGGAACCTTAGTAGGCGGCGAGCGCAGGCGAAGCCTGCGCGTTTTTTCGCGACTTTTAAATAAATCGGGTGAGTGTTAGCCCTATTCTACCGAGAAAGACAGCAAAACGGTAGCGCAAGCAGGAAAAATATGCCCCCTCTCGATTTTTTAGGACTACAAAAAAACAAGAAAAATAAAAATATTTTTTTGACGCTTTTTCGCAACTTTTAAATAAATCGGGTGAGTGTTAGCCCCATTCTACCGAAACAGTTATCCCACCCCAAGAGCACGCATTAAAGTAACTTAATTTAAGTAACAATAACTATGCCAAAAGTTTTCTTGTTAAACTGCACAAAAATTTTCACCAAAATGAATACTTATTTACAAATTTGCGAATTTAGCGAAAAAATTTTAAAAAAGCTATTGCTTTTTTTATTTGTTTGTATTATAATTAAAACACAAAGAGAGATCAGCAAAATTCTCCCTTTCAGCGTTGCCCCCGAGGGCGGCGCGAAAAAACTCGGATATAGCCCCGCCGGGGTTATACATAAACAATTTTTTTCTATCTTTACAGGAGGTTATTATCATGGTAAAGAAACTTCAGGCTTTGAAAGCCAAAAAGGGCTTTACGCTCGTTGAGTTGATCGTAGTTATCGCTATCATCGGCGTTCTCGCTGCGATCCTCATTCCTACCCTCGCATCGCAGATCACCAAGTCCAAGGTTACATCTGCAGACTCCACCGCTAAGGAGCTCATCACGACCATTAACACATGGATCGCTGACGTAGTTCAGGCAGGCGGCAATGAGTTCGTTCCCGATGACATCATAATCACGATGACCAGCGGTACTGCATCTGTATCGAGCGGCGGCGCTTCCACCACAAGAACTGAAGGCGACGGTTCTGGTACTTCGAACGACTACACCGCATCTACTGCACGCGGCGTTGAGTCCCTTGAAGAGCGTTTCCAGGCAGACTACTCTGCTCGTACCTTCACCGCAACCGTATTTGTTGACACCTCCGGATATGCTGTATACGCTTGGTTCGTTCCGGACAACGGCAGCTTCTCCGGCGACGCTCCCTCGGGTACTGATTTTGAGGGCGACGCGTACTCTTGGAAGTCCGCTAAGAAGGAAGGCGTAACTACGACAGGTACTATCATCGGTACTTCTCCTAAGCTCCACCACCCTGACAGCGCTGCTTCTACCTAAGTTTAATGACTTGGGAAGTTTGACAGACGGTTAAGCTTAAAACACACAATATTCCTCGACGGCGCTTGCCGCCGAGGAATTATGTGTATTTTTAAATCAAAACTTTTGTTTGTAAAAACGCAGGCGTTTTTAGACACAAGAGCTTTGATTTCTACCTCGGGAGGTTTTTATGATACAGAGATTGCAAAGACTGAAAAGCAAGCGCGGCTTTACGGTTATGGAGCTTGTTGTCACTATCGCTATCATCGCGATTATGACGGCGACGATAATCGCAAACTCCTCAACACGGCAAAGCCGAATAAGAGAAGCGAACTCCACCGCGAAGGATTTCTACACGACAATTCAGACGGAATTTACGCGCTTCCAGATGTTCGACGGCCCGCTTACGATGTCGCTGCAGAAGAAGTATAACGCTTCGCCGAACAGCGTTGTCGGCACGGGCAACAGGCAATGGGGCGGCGTTATGTGGTACCCGCTTGTCGGCGGCAACTACCCGATAAGCACGGACATTACGCAGATGTCGAACCTCCACGTAAACTCGGACGCAATGGAGTGGAGAAACGAGGCGCTCCCCGCTAAGGCGGGCATCACGCTTGAGGTGCACGTTGTCAACAACAAGATTTTAAGCGTTGACTGGGACTACACGACCAGCGGGCTTTTCGCGAAGGGCATAGACGAGGAAAGCGGTCTTGACCGCTCGGAGCTTTCGGCGGTTCTCCAAATGGAGCTTGACCGCAGAATGGAATACCGCGACGGCTATTACTACGCGCGCGTTATCTATTCCAACAAAACGCCGATCGACGACCTCCCGAACGCGACCGCCGCGCAGTGCAAGGCGTATCCCGTTACGGTGCTTTGGGCGGCATACTGCCGTGAGCAGCTTACTGACAACTCGGATACCTACACGTTCAGAACGAGCTTTGTCACCAATGCGGGGCAGGTTGTCGGACTTGTCGGCGGTGACATCACTGATCCCGATGATTCTACCACGGAGGAGCTCGGCCGCCCCGGAACAAGTATCCTGAGCGTTGACGACCCGACAACGACTTAAATTATAAAATCTCCGAATTAAACAAAAGCGCCTCTCGAACGAGGCGCTTTTTTGTGCCTTTCGCTGAAAATTCCGATGTGATGATCCCCAAACTAAAGTTTTCCCCCTATAAGGACGATAATATCTACAAGAGGGAAACTGCGCCCTGCGCGGTTTGAGGCACCTTCTTACCTCTTACCTCTGAAAATCTAACTTCTAAAAGGGGGCAACACTTATGGAGATCAAACGTATTACAGGCGCTTACACCGCTTACAACACAACGAAAGCAACCGCGCCGAAAAAGACCAGTGCTGCCGCTTCCGCAAAAAATAACACCGATAGAGTTGAGTTTGGCTTTGCCGCAGCGATCACCGCCGCAAAGGCGGAAATCGCAAGCGCCGTAAACGCAAGCGCCACTCCGCAGGAGATAGTTGACGCGGGCAAGGCGGCGGAGAGCTTTTCGAGCGAGAGCTTGGCGGCTTTAATTTTAATGGGGTGATTTAATGGACAGGCGGACGGCGCAGGCAGTGGTGAGATGTCTTGAGATCGACGTGGATTTTTATCGGGAGCTGAACGTGTTCCTGATGAAAAAGCACTCGAAAATAATGCAGGACGACCTCGAATGGCTCACCGACTCCTTAAACGACGAGCAGGCGTTTCTTATGAGAAGCCGCTCGCTTGAGGACAAGCGCCTGGCGCTGTTCAACGGGCTCGGGATCGCGGATAAGCGGCTTTCGGAGCTGGCGGACGAAGCGCCCGAGGACTTCCGCGCGAAGCTGAATATGCTCAGCAAGCAGCTTACGGAGCTTGTCACAAGCATCACGGAGCTGAACGCCAAAACCACCGAAATGGTAAAGCGCAAGCTGGACAGTGAAAAGGAAATAGTCGACCAGACGGGGATCGTAAACAAGCCCCAGACCTACGACAAGAACGCGTCAAAGGTCGCGGGCGGAGAGTCCGCGGCGAAGATTATGAGACAAGTATGAAGCGAGTCTGACAAAATCAACATAATCGTTGTTCTTCCGAAGGATGTGGAAAATGACGAAATCATTATAATTAGTGAGGAAGAATTATGCGAGCAACATTTATGGGATTTGAAGTTCAGAAGCGCACGCTTATGATGGCGCAGAAGAACCAGGACATCGTCGGCAACAACATCTCGAACATCAACACGCCGGGCTACACTCGCCAGCGCGTTGATATGTATTCGGTTTACGTAAGCGGTCTGGGTGAGGCGCGGTGGTCGTCGCGGACTAATATGCTCTCTATGCAGGGGCAGGGCGTAAACGCCTACGGCGTAAGCCAGATCCGCGATATTTATATCGATAAGCGCTATCGCGAGAACGTAGCCGTTGAGGCGGAAACCGACAAGCGCATTACTATTCTCGGCGAGCTTGAGGACATTATGGATAACTTCGAAACGACGGGCTTGCAGGAAATGACGAAGAACTTCTGGGCGGCGCTGCAGGATTACTCCGAGGAGAAACCCGACAGCACGGAGGTCGCGACTATCGCGGTGAACGCCGCGGTGAATGTCTGCCGTTTGCTCAACAATTATCACCAGCGCATCTGCGAGGTTGAGGACACATACGTAAACGAGCTTCAGGACACGCTCGGCTATATCAACAAGCTGTTGAACGAGATGACCGACCTCAATGAGAAAATCGAAAAGGAAAAATTCCACTACGCCGACAATTACGGTCCGAACGAGCTCTACGACCAGATGAACCTGTATATAGACGAGCTTGCGACCTACGGCGAGATCGAGTTCTGGCAGAACAAGAACGGCACGTTCGACGTTAAAATGGGCGGCGTGCAGATAGTTTACGGCGAAGAGCTCAAGAACCAGCAGATCTATATGAAGGACTACTCGGTTTACGGCGTTTGCGATTTATATTTTGAGAGCGGGCAGGACGTTATCCTTCAAACGGGTATGCTGAAAGGCTACCAGGATATGCTCAACGGCAACGGCGTTTACGCGACGGGCGGACAGAGCGGCGCATACGGAATTCCGTATTTCAAGTCCTGCGTGAATGTTTACGCGCGGACACTTGCGGAGATACTCAACACGGCAAACGGCGCGGAGCAGGACGCTTCCCGCACGATGTTTGAAAGCTCCAACGGCGACGTGCTCATCACGGCGGGCAACATCAAGGTTTCCGACAACTGGCGCGAGGACCCGACGATGATAGGCAAGGTGCGCTATCTCAACGAGAAAACGGGAATGTACGAGTACGGCTTCAATCAGAAGACCGATACGCCCGTTACTCAGGTGAAATACAAGAAGCAGCTCTACAAGACTAATTACGACGGCACTTGGGTGCTCGACGCAAACAACAAGCAAATCCCCGCGGAAGAGGGCGACAAATACGCGCAGTATGATTACGTGTTTGACGCAAACGGCAATCCCGTTCCCGAAACGGACGCGGCGGGCAACCTCGTTTACGAAACGGTTGACCAAACGGCTTCCGGCGAGGTCAATCTGCAAAACACAAACGTCAAGTACCTGTTCTCGCAGTTTGACAACAAACACATCGTGTTCGGCAACTGTCACGATTTCAGCGGCAGCTTCTTCGAGTATATCTCGTTCGTTTCCGACAGACTCGGGCAGACGATAGAGTACGAAACGGCTCGCTATGAGACGGCGGTCATCACCGTTGACGAGCTGCTCGACGCGCGCGACGCGGTTTCCGCTCCTCAGATGGACGAGGAAGGCATCAATATGCTCAACTACACGAAATGGTACAACGCGTCCGCCAGAATGGTTACGGCGCTTGACGATATGCTCGACAAGCTGATCAACGGCACAGGCAGAGTAGGCTTGTAATCGGAGGTAAGAGATGAGAATTACAAACTCTATTTTATTAAGAGGCTACAACCGCGACCTCAACCGTCTGATGACGCAGAAGACCGCGTGCGAAAGACGCATAACCTCAACGAGAAAGTTCTCGAGAGCCTCCGAGGCTCCGCTTTCGGCGGCAAAGGCGCTGAATGTCCGCAAGTCGCTCTACTACTGCGAGCAGTACACCGAGAACCTCAAAACCGCCAACAAGTTCTACACCGAGGCGGAGACCTCGCTGCTTCAGGTATCGGATAAGCTCGCGACGATAAGCGAAACGCTTATCGCGGCGTGCAACACGACTAAGGACGAGGAAGAATACACGATTTACGGCGAGCAGCTTGAAATGATAGCGAAGGAGCTCGTTTCGATATTCAACACCGACAGCGCCGGACGCGCGATATTCGGCGGCGAGAGCGATGACTCAATGCCGTTCGGGCTTCTGGAGGACAGCACGGGGCACGTTCAAACGGTGACGTATCACGGCGTTCCCGTAAACGCAATGGACGACTACAAGGCGTTTCCGTATTCAAATCCTGTGACGATTGACGTCGGGCTGGGAATGGATATGGACCAGAAAACGCAGGAGGTAAATCCACAGTCGGTGCTTGACATTTCGTTCAACGGCGCGAAGATTACGGGCTGCGGCGCGGAAAGCGGCACGGCGGACATAAACCTCAACTCGATAAAAAAAGACAGAAAATACAGCTTCGACGTTTACGCGGGAAACATCAAGAAAACGATAGAGTTCACGGGCCAATCGACGCAAAAGGATAATGTCGCCGAGATAAACCGCGCGCTTGAAACCGCGTTCTCCAAGGAGGTCGCTTACGACAAGGTCAAGCAGCCGATAATGGACGAAAACGGCGTTATCTATTCCGAGGGCTACATCGTAAGCGCCGTAAACAACACAAACAACAAGGGCGCGGAAAAGCTCGTTATCGATAACGACGCGGGCTATACCGACAAGTTCAGGATTAACTTCGATTCGCTGGAAAGCGGCAAGATTTATTCGATAGACGTTACCGTGGGCGAGAACACGAAGTCAATTAAGTTTATAGCGAATGACGACCCCGACCCCCAAAAGCGCAAGGAAGAAACGATCAAAGCCATTCAAGATGAGCTTGATAAGGTATTCGGGCTGGACGAGGACAACAACCACATCGTTTACATCTCCAAAAACCCCGTAACAATGGGCACGTTCTCCGCTGAGGGGCAAGTCGTTAAAGTTCAGGATTCGATGAAGCTGGTAGGCTCGGGCGAAACCCAAAAGGGCGCGCACGTTGATGCCGAGTCGTATGATACAATTGACCTTTTAAAGCTCAATGCGGGCAATAAGTATGTCATAAAATGCAACAACATAACGGTGCAGTTTACCGCGGCGACAACGATTGCCGAAACAGTCGCGAATATGAAGGCGGCGGGACTGGATGTTTCCGAGCCTACGGGCGACAAAAAGTCCGTTTATGTTAAGAACGGAGACGACTACGCGAAGCTGAGCGAGGTGGAGCAGTCGGAAGTTGGTGTTATCGCGATAAAGCCGTCAAGCGGCTCGAAATATACCGTTGACATCGATAACCTCAACGAGGGGCAGGAATATTGCCTTAAGGTGGTTTACAACAACAAAGCCAAGGTTATCACGTTTGAGGGAAGCGCAGACGCCAAGCAGGCGGTAAGCAACATTCAGGGCGCGCTGGCGTCCGCTTTCGGGGACACGGGTATTCACCACAAAATTCAGATAGACGATAAAGGCGTTGTTACCGCGTATGACGGCAACCCCGTTTCGGTGGTGACAATGGAAAACGGTACCGTAAACGACCCCGCGACCGTAGGCAGGGATAAGATTTATTCCAACAACTACCTGCAGCTCACCATAGACGCGGCAAGGGCGCTTCGCGCGGGAGATATTGACTACGCGAACGGCTGCATCGACAGAGTTACAATGGCTGCCGAGCGCTTGCTCGTGCAGATAGCAGACCTTGGCTGCAACGAGGACTTCATAGACTTCAACATCGAAAAGCTGACGACAAGAGAATTAAACCTCTCCGAGCGGCAGAACGACCTTGAGGTTACGGAGGCGGAAAAGGAAATCACGCTTTGGAAAACGTATGAGGCGCTTTACAACGCGTGCTTGCAGATGTCAAGCTCGGTAGTACCGAACAGCATCTTCAATTATATCAGATAATTAAATATCCATAAAAAATTATTACGCAGGAGGTGTTTTAATTGATCCCGAATTTACTTCAAATCACCACGATACCTATTCAGATAGAAATCAAGGTGACAAACGCTAAGTTCGAACACTCGAAAGAGTACACTCAGCCGAAAGTAAATATCCAGACCAGAAACGGCGGATTTGTTATGGAGGCTGAGCCGCTGAAGCTGAACATCGACACCTATGAGGCAAGGAAGAGCCTCGGGGAAGGTCATATGACCGACGGTGATATCCTTCAGCAAAAGGCGCAGGAGGGCTTTTCGATAGCCTTCCAGGGGACGGCAAAGGTAGCAAGCGAGGGCAACCAGCTCGCACGCGGAATGTCCCCGAGCGAGATAGCGCTCAACAACGCGAGGGCGGGCGCTACGGTGCAGACGATTATGGAGTTTCTCCCGAAGGAGGGCGCAGACATCACGTTCGACGAGGGCAAGCTCAGTATCGAGTATCAGATGGGCTCGCAGGATTTCGACTGGGACATTCACCCCGACAGCCCGTTGGAGTTCGTTCCGGGCAGTGTGGAGTTTATCGTCCGCGACAGACCGCGCGTTGAAATCGAGTACATAGGCGACCCTATCTATGTTCCGCCAAGCGCGAACCCGAATTACGAGCCGCCCGCGTTTGATGTCAGAGGCTGATTTGCTATAATCAAATCAAGAAAAAGGAACCGAATATGAAAATTGTAACAAGAGATTTTGGCGAGGTCGAAATCAACGAGCAGACGATAATCAATATGCCGACAGGCATTATGGGCTTTGAGGACACCAAGCGCTATACGCTTATCAGCCCTCTCGGAGAGGACACGTTTCCGATGTGGTTTCAGGCGGTGGACGCTGCCGAGCCGTGCTTCGTGGTTTACGACCCGTGGCAGATTTACCCCGATTATCAGTTTGAGCTTGATGACGAAACGCAAAAGATTCTGAACACCGATGACGGCGAAGCGCTGCGCGTTCTTGCTGTCGCGATAGTTCCCGATGATTACAAGAAAACCACAATAAACCTCCGCTGCCCTATCGTTATCAACACGAAAACCAACGTCGCGGGGCAGATGCTTTTGGAGGATTACGAATTTAAGTATCCCGTTTACTCGGAGGAGGCGTAGTATGCTGGTTATTACCCGAAAGTGCGATGAAAGCATTACAATCGCCGATAATATAGAGGTCACGGTTTTGGAGGTGTCTAAGGATAAGGTCAAAATCGGGATCAACGCTCCGAAAGAGGTTAAGATATACCGAAGCGAGCTTAAGCTCCTGCGGCAGACGAACGAGCAGTCGGCACATTCGTCGGGCGAGGCGATAAAGCAGCTTTTGAATTCACATAAACAGGAGGAGAACTAATATGGCAGGCAGTCAGATGAGATTAAGCGGCATCAACTCGGGCTTTGATACCGAGGCTATGATTAAGCAGATGATGTCGGCTTACCAAACCAAAATCGACACACAAAGCAAGAAGCTCCAGACGCTCCAGTGGAAGCAGGAGCAGTACCGCGACATCACGTCGAAGCTCACGACGTTCAAGAACAAGTACTTCGACATCTTGAAGCGCGATACATATTTGATGAGTCCGAACACCTTCAAGAAAATGAAGACGACTATTACAACCAAGTCGGGCAAGGAGAGCGGACTTAAAGTAACCGCGGGCAACGACGCTGTTGCCGGGTCGCACACTATCAAAGTAAATTCCGTTGCGACTGCGGCTGTCACAAAGGGCGGACAGGTGTCGGGCGGCAGATTTAAGCTCGACGTTGACAGAGCAATAGGCGACGCGACGGCTGACGAGAACGGAAAGTACAACTTCTCGCTGGACGTTAAGGTCGGCAATGTAGCGAAGACTATCGAGTTTTCGGGCGCTGATAAAGACGAGCTTTTGTCGAGCCTCAACTACGAGCTTGAGGACGCATTCGGCACGACCTCGGGCGGCGCGGCGTTTATCTCCGCGGAGCTTAAGGACGGCGAGTTCCAGTTTAAGACTACGGGCAACTCTATGGCGACAGTAACCGAGAGGACGGGCAACTTCGGCATGAACAAGCTCGCGGCGAGAGTTGCAATCGACCCCGCTGCGGCGCTCACGGGAAAGAGCTCTATCTCCGTTTCCGTTCCGAACTTCTATTCGGGCGAGGCGGTTACGAAGAACATCGAGTTCGACACCGTTTCGGCTACATACTTTGACGGGCGCGGCGACGACGCGAATATCGACGCGCTGTTCAACGACCTCAAGCTTCGGGCGTATGCCGGCCCTAACGTAGACCTTAGCGACCCCGAAAACGTGAAGCTGTTGCAGGCTCAAATGGACGACGACGCGAAGAACGGCTACGCTTTCAAATACACAAGCGTTGACGCGGCGAACGACTACAACGCGGCGAACCTCACCGCGGCGCTTAATGGCGCATATGGATTGGAGCAGGGCATTACGTTTACACTTGACGGCTCTTCGATGACGGCGAGATATATGCAGGACGGCTCGGCGGCAGAGTTCACGATGACCTCGACCTGCGACGCGACGTTCGGCTTGAAGAAGGGCTCAGCTACGAGCTATCTCGACGAAACAATGAAGCTGTCCGACTTGGGAATCGCGCCCGACGCGCACTTTGACGACGGCGATTTCTACACCATGAGCATCAACGGCAAGGAGATAAAGGTTGGCGCGAATGCCACCGTAAAGGACCTTATGAGCGCCGTAAATAAGAGTGACGCGGGTGTTACGCTCTCCTACTCCAAGCTTGAGGGCTGCTTCACGCTGACCGCGAACGACAAGGGCACGGGTGCGGACATCAGAGTCGGCGACGGCGTTCTTGCGGACGCTCTCGGTATTTCCAACAGCACAATGGCAAGCCACACCGACGGCACAAACGCGATTTTGACTATCGACGGAATTACTGTTGAGCACAATGACAATGTTTACGAGCTCGACGGCGTTAAGTATGACTTCGCGGACGTTGACCCCACCGAAAACGACACAATTACCGTAAACCTCGCAAAGGACACCGACAGCGTAATCGACACTATCAAGAGCTTTGTTGAGGACTACAACAAAATGGTGGACGAGATAGCAAGTTACACCCAGACCGCTCGTCCGCAGGATAAGAACAAGAACTACTATGATCCTCTTACCGACGAGGAAAAAGAGGATATGGACGAAAAGGAGATCGAGAAGTGGGAAACCGCCGCGAAGAAGGGTCTTCTGTATCACGACAGCACCGTTATGGGTGTTATGAGCAGAATCCGCTCGGCGCTGACTACCTATGTAACTCTCGACGACGGCTCGAAGTTCGGTCTGGCAAGTATGGGTGTTAAGACCGCAAGCTACCTTAACTCCTCACTTGAGGACGTAAAGCTTGGCAAGCTGCAGATAGATGAGGATAAGCTCCGCAAGGCACTTGAGGAGAAGCCCGAGGCGGTCGAGAAGCTCTTTACGGACGCGACAAACGGCGTAATGGCAAAGACCAAGACCGCTATTGAAAACGCTGTAAAGGAAAGCTCCACTCCCGAGAAGTCGGGCACGCTCATTCGCAAGGCGGGCACCGAAAAGGGCACCACCGCCAAAACGAACGCGATCTACAAGGAAATGGAGCGTATCCAGAAGCGCATGGAGCGCCTTCAGACGCAGTATGACAAGAAAGAGGACTACTGGTGGAAGGTATTCACCAACCTCGAAAAAATGCAGGCGCAGTTCGACAGCCAGCAGAACTACATTTCCCAGTTCACCGCGAACGGCGGTTACTTGTCTTAATAAGCCGTAATATTTAAGATTAAAATGCAGTTTTCCCGCTCTCGAAAATGGGGCGGGGAAATTGCAGCTTAAATATCGTATCTAAAACAAAAAGGGTTGATAGAATATGTTAAATCCTTACGCGCAATATAAAAAGAGCTCTGTTGAAACTATGACTCCCGTCGAGGTTGTAATCAAGCTCTACAGCGAGATTGAAAAGCAGTGCGCTATCGGAATTGACTTTGTGGAGAAGAAAAACTACGCAAAGTCCAACGACGCGTTTATCAAGGCGGAGGAGTGCATCGACGCGCTTCGAGAGGCGCTTGATATGTCTATCCCGATTTCGCAGAACCTCGACGACCTTTACGACTTCTTCTTCAGAACGATCTACAAGGCGAACATCAGCAAAGACCTGACGGATTTGAAAAAAATAATCCCGATGATAAGCGAGCTCCGCGACGCGTGGACGCAGGTAAGCCAGATGACCAGAGAAGAAATTGAGGCGCAGGATAAGGCGAATAAGAAAAAGGGCAAAGTATCATAACAAGCGTGCGTTTTCCCCGCCGGAGGCGGGGAAAATGCAAAATAAATTAACAGAAAAGAGGGGAAAAGATATGAGTGAGCTCTTTGGATGTGCAAAAGCAGTGGAGCTTATGGGGAAAATCCTTGAAACGCTGCAGGAATACGAACGCGAAACGGACAATATGATAAACGCCGACATTGAGATACTTCAAGGGGCTCTTATTGCCAGAAACGAGCTTATCGAAACCCTCGAGGAAACCAAGAGCGACCTTGAGTCGGTTGTTGAGTGCGAGGCCCCCGAGGAGCAGGCGCTGCTCCGCGCGCTGATTAACGGCAGCTTTGTGAAAATTGAGCTTGACGAGCAGCATAAAAAGCTCCAGCTTCTCCAGCGGAACATCACCGCGACAAAGCAGCGGATTGTTGACAAGGACAAGGTAATTTCGGGGCAGTTCAGAGAGCTCCGCAACGACAGCCGCCGCGAGCTTGAGCAGCTAAAGCAGACCAAGCAGAAAATCGGATACTACAACAGCGCGGTCGTTGGAAGAGCAACGGGGCAGTCCCTTAACAAAAACTCGTAGAGTTTTTGTTAATTTACAATTGACAATGTATAATTGACAATTAAGGTGTGTCGCTTTGCGGCAATTAAAAATAATCCCCCGTGAAGCGGGGGATTATCTGTAGGGTGAATTGAATGATTTGCGAATTGTGTCCGCGAATATGGGTTTATGAAAGGAGAAATTTGTGTGAGCGGCTACAGGAAATTCAAGCTCATATATGGGATGATAGCAGGGTGGTTGATTTTTGTGGCGGGTATGATCTATCTGATCATTTCGCACGCGGAGCACGCCGGATATGTCAAAACAGAAGCTGTGGTCGTGTCGTTGGGCAAATCGAACGGCGATGACACGGTGACGTACAGATATACCGTGAATGACGAAACGATTGACGGCACATTGAAATTTATAGTGCCAACTAACAAGCATGTGGGCGACCATGTAAAGGTGCGTTACGATCCAAAAAATCCGACTAAGCTGGAAAACCGCAGCGATGAAACTTTTTGTTTGATATTAGTATTGGGATTTGGAGCTACCGCGGTGATCTTAACACTGATCCGGATAAGGAGTCGGCGTTGAAGTGTATGTTATGTCCCCGAATGTGCGGCGTTGACCGCTCGAAAGCCCGCGGCTTCTGCCAAATGGGCGAGGAGATAACGGCAGCGAAGGCTATGCTGCACTTCTGGGAGGAGCCGTGCGTTTCGGGCGAGCGAGGCTCGGGCGCGGTGTTCTTTTCGGGCTGCGTTATGCGCTGCGCGTTCTGCCAGAATTATGACATTTCCTCGGAGAATTCGGGTAAAATAATCACGGAGGAACGCCTCGCGGAGATTTTCCTCGAGCTTCAGGAAAAGGGCGCGGCGAACATCAACCTCGTGAACCCGACGCACTTTGTCCCGCAAATTCTCCGAGCGTTAGAAGAAGCAAAGCGAAGCGGCTTAACACTCCCGATAATCTACAACTCGGGCGGGTA
This sequence comes from uncultured Ruminococcus sp., assembly GCA_964430965.1. Classification (GTDB taxonomy): domain Bacteria; phylum Bacillota; class Clostridia; order Oscillospirales; family Ruminococcaceae; genus CAG-115. The sequence continues at coordinate 19,072 of CAYSHU010000004.1, forward strand.
TGAGCGCGTCGAAACGCTCCGGATGCTGAACGGCGCGGTTGATGTTTACCTCCCCGACGTGAAATATTTCAGCGAGGATTTGGCGAGAAAGCTCTCCTCCGCGCCGAATTATTTTGAAACGGCAATGAACGCGGTCGGGGAGATGCTCCGTCAAGTCGGCAAGCCGACATTCAACGAGCGCGGCGAAATCACACGCGGAGTAATCGTGCGGCACCTCGTTCTCCCGAATTGTCACAAGGACTCGATAGAGGTCATAAAGCGCGTCGGAGAGCGCTTTCGCGGTTTGATTTTGTTCAGCCTGATGAGCCAGTACACGCCGTTCGGACGCGTCAAAACCGACCCGTTGCTTGCGAAAATGAACCGCCGATTAACAACATTTGAATATCGAAAAGCCCTCGACGCGGCGCTCGAAGCGGGGCTTGAGGGCTATATGCAGGAGAAAAGCTCCGCTAAGGAGGAGTACACTCCGAGCTTTGATTTGGAGGGAATTTAACATGAGAAGAAAAAGCGACTTAAGTCCCGGCGCGGCAAAAGCCATTTTAGTGATATTTATCATAGTCGGCGCAATTTTGATACTGGTGGCGGGGTTGGCGCTGCTTGGCAGCACCGCAGACAAAAGACGCTGTACCGAGCCTGTAAGGGCGGTCGTTGTGGATATGGTGCAGCGCTCGTCCCATCACAGCGGGAAAAGGCACAGCCGCACCTCAATCACCTACGCGCCCGTGTATGAGTATGAATACGGCGGCAGGACCTATCGCTACACAAGCAAAGTGTCCACCTACCCGCCGAGATATGAGGTGGGGCAAACAGCCGATATAAAAGTCGACCCGACAGACCCGTCGAGAGTTTACGATAACAATAACGCCACAGTGTTCATAATAGTAATCGCGGCGGCGATAGGCGGCATTTTCTTGCTTGTGGGAATACTGATATTTGTTGCGATTAACAAGACGAGGGGAACTCCCCCAAAAGACATGATGCCCCCAACATACCCGCCAAACAACAATTACTATCAACAGTAAGCAAAAACCCCGCCCGAAAGCGGGGCAGGCTGTCGATAAACCCTCATCTGCGTCGTCACCGGCTTGTCGGCAGCCACAAAGGCTAGCCGACAAGCCGCTTCCTAGCATCTGAGGGTTTCTCGCCAGCCTGATTACCCATTTTTTCTACAGCCTGACCCCGTCAATCGGCGGGGTTTTTTATTCATCGGAGGCGGACTTGGGGATACTCGCGTACCCCTCGTCAAACGTGATAACCGCCTCGCATTCCGGGAATTTTTCTCGGAGTTTTTTTGTTATCAACTCCTTGATTTCCGCCTGCGAACCCGAAAGCTCGGGCGGGAGAACGCAGTCGAAAATCACCTTGCGGGGCTTTGGCGAGCCAACCGCACGAATATCGTGAACGGTAATTCTCTTGTCAATTTCCCGAACTATCTCGTCAAGTGAAAGGGAATTCTCGGCGGAAACGGGGTCGGGGTGGACGAGCATATTCATTCCGTTAGCGAGGAAGTCCCGCTCTATCTCGTCAATGATGTCGTGGCACTCAACAAGCGTCATTTCCGCGGGGACCTCAACGTGAACCGAGGCGAACGTCCGCCCGGGACCGTAGTCGTGTATCATCAAATCGTGCGTTCCGATAACGCCCTTGTACGCGAGGATTTTCCGGCGGATTTCCTCAACCGTTTCCTTGCTCGGAGCTTTGCCGAGCAGCGGGTTTATCGCCTCGCGGACAAGCCCTATGCCGCTCACTAAAATCACCACGGCGACGATCGCGCCCATAATCCCGTCAAGCTCAAATCCCGCAAAATGCGAGATTATCAGAGCAATCAAAACCGCCGCGGTGGAGAAAACATCGTTGCGGCTGTCGGCGGCAGAGGCTCGCAGGGCTTCAGAGTTTATCCGCTTCGCTATGCTCAGATAAAAAACCATAAGCCAGAGCTTTGCGGCAATCGAAACCGAAAGCACGATCACCGGCAGCGCCCCGAACAGAACCTCGCTCGGCGAGATGATTTTCATCACGCTGTCGCGCAGGAGCTCCGCGCCGATGACGATAATCAGCGCCGCCACCATAAACCCCGCGAGGTACTCGTAACGCCCGTGCCCATAAGGGTGCTCGCGGTCGGCGGATTTTTCGGAGAGCTTGAACCCGATAAGGCTGATGATGCTTGACGAAGCGTCCGAAAGGTTGTTCACCGCGTCTGCGGAAATAGATAAGCTCCCCGAAACAATCCCCGCGAAGAATTTCCCCGCGCACAAAAGCAGGTTGCAGCAAATCCCGACCCACCCCGCGAGCTTTCCGTATGCCGCGCGGTTATCAGCTTCGCCGTGGTTTTTGATGAAAATTTTGATAAGCAAGCTTGTCATTAACGCCCACCCTTCGAGTAACTAATAATCTCTAATACTTATACTTAATTCCGTTTTTGCTACAATATTCCTCGGCGTAAGAGCCTTGCTCCACGATAAGCGTCGCCGCAACGTAGTAGTCTGTAAAGACCGCCCGCGCGCCTATCTTCGTAACAGAACCCGGCACTGTAATCTCTTTTATTTTCCCGCAGCCCAGAAACGCCATTTCGCCGATTTCCCGCACGGTATCGGGAAGTGTGACTTTCGTGACGTTTTCGCGGTTTTTGCGGTGCCGCGTGGGAACTCCTCCCGCGTGGGGATAAAACGCGTACTTTGCAACGGCGACAACGGGCTTTCCGTCAAACTCCCGCGGGATTACCACCTCAGTCGCGCTGCCCTTATAGCCCGTGATGATCACCTCATCGCCCGCGATCTCATACGTAAACATTTTCTCAAACAGCTTGTCGGCTTTGGCGCGGAGCTCCTCCGACGTGGGCAGCGGAGCGTTCAGGGCGCGTTCGAGGCGCTTTTCGGTGCGCTTGCGCTCCGCGGCGAGGTCGAAGTTCTTGTTCTTGAAATCCAAAAGCCACGCCGTCGCCTCGGTCTTGCCCTTTTCCGTTGAGAACGCTATCAGCTTGTCGCGCGTCGCGGTGTTTTTCAGCCAGCCGTGCTTCGCGCAGACGGCAAGATACTCGATTTTCCCGTCAATAATAAACTGCCGCATTTCGCCTATTCTGTCAAGGAACTTCGTGTTGAAGTATTCCAAAAAGCAATCGAAATCCTCGGGCGACAATCTCGACGAGTATTTGTATCGGTAATTGCTGTAAAACAGCGGCTCGCCGATCTCCGATTTCAGCGCGCTTAAAATAAACTCCGCGTTTTCGTTTTTTTGCAAAAATATCAATTCAAGAAAATTGTTTTGAACATCATGCAAAACGCTGCTGAAATACTGATCGAAAAGCAAGGCGCGTTTGATGTAATCGGTGAGCGCCGCGCCGCCCTTTTTGAGCTCGTCGTACTTCTCCTTATTCCCGCTTAGAATCGCCGAATAAAGCGCGTCGCTTGCGATGACCTCATCACGAGGGATATGCACCTCGTCCTCGTCATAATAGCGGAAATTTATGATGTTTTTTATGCAGTAGAACCGCGCGTTTTCCGTTTTGGGAACGACCGCCGCGGCGGAGCACCCGGACGCGAGAACGCTCTCCGCGCTTTCGGCGGCTTTTTTGTCCGTGAAAATGTCGAGCGTTTCGGGAAGCACGACCTCTCTCAAGCAGGAGAGTGTTACACCCCTATGCTCGCCGCCGAGAGCGCCTTTTCCTATCGTTTTCACGCCGCTCGGAACAACGATTTTTTCTATATTCATACGCGCGGTCTTGTTTTTGGCGCGGCTGTCCGTTGCCGAAAGCGCGTACTCGTCTATCGCCGTGACGGCGTTGTTCCCGATTTTCGCGGGGATCGTCACCTCTGCCGCTTCGCCCTTGTAGCTCGTGATGATAAGCGTTCCGTCCTCTTGCTTTTTCCAGCTCCACAGCTTCTTCAATTCCGAAACGGAATCGGGCGCGGCGTTCAGCTCCCGCTCCAGCTTCTTCTCGGCTTTAACGCGCTCGGCTTTGAGGTCGGCAGTGCGGTTTTTGAATTCCAGAAGCCACGCCGTACATTCGGGGCAGTTCTGCTCGGTCGAGTATTCTATCATTTCGTCGCGCTTGTTCGCGAGCCTCAGCCAGCCGTGCTTTGCGCAAAGCTCCAGAATTCCGACGTTATTCTTTTGGATTATTGTCCGCATAATCCGCGTTTTATTCATCTTCTTCTGATCATAGCACTCCAGAAGGCAGGTGAACACCTCGGTGTTGAAAAAGTGCTTGCAGATCACATCGTGAACGCTGTCGGAATAGTAAAGCGGCGTTCCCGTATCCTTAAAAAACTCCCGCGAGATGAACACAAAATCCGCCTTGGCAATGCCGCTGATGTCGGAGAGATAGAGATACCAGAACCGCGACTCGGGCTTGTTCGACATCATTGAGCCCCCGCCGTTTACAAGCACGCGTTTCACGTTCTCGGAGAGCGTAACGCCCGCCTCGCGAAGCTCCGAAACGCGTTTCTTGTCAAGCGACAGCACCGCCTTAAAAAGCTCGTCTGCCGCGCCGAATTCCGTAGAGAATGAATATAAATCACGCATAGTAAAAACCTCTTGTAGTTGTTAGTTTGATAGCTGTTAGTTCTGTCAGACTTCTTCCGAACGCAAAACCAACTTAATCGCCCACGGCGGCACGTTATAGTTGTTCGGCTCGTCATCTATGAACACGAACGCCGTTTCGTAGTCGGGCTTTTTGGCGGGAAACGCTCCGTAGCCGTCCGTCAGGTAGATAAGCCCTTTCAGGTTAGCGAACTCGCCTATCTCCACAAGCGAATTGACATAGCTGAACACGGGGCGGAAATCCGTGCCGCCAAGCCCGTGGATTTTCATCGTCCTTAAATATTCGTCGAACTCCTCCTGCGTCGTGATTTTCACGTCCTCCTGTATCGCCGCGTCACATTGTATAATATGCAGATTTATTTTCGTGAAGAAGCTCTCGGTGCTTTTGAGGATATTGAACGTCTTTTGAACAAATTTCTGAACCAGCTCTCCCGAGGTCGAGCCCGAGGTGTCTATTGCGATAACAAAATCGCGGATAGCCTTTGTGTCCTTGTACTCAAGCGGCTCAATCAAGGGGGTGTTTTCATAGAGCTTCAGACCGTAGGTGTAATAATTATAATCAAACTCATCTGGGTTGATTGTCATTATCTCTCCGCGCACCGCGAACTTTTTGAGAAAAGCCGTGTAGTCATAGCGCTCGCGGTTGACCTCGCGCAGGTTTTGCGTCAGCAGCCCCGCCTCCGTGCCGCGCTGCTTCCCGAACGTTTCGATATCGACAAGCATCGTTTCCCCGATTTTGCCCCAGTCTGTTTCAATCTCGCCGCGCTCAACAAAAAACGTTTCGCCGTCCTCGTCCCCTCCATAGCCGGGGATTTTCGCCGCCCTTTTCTGCTCCTCTGTCATATACCAAATAAAGTGCTCGTCTGCCTTGAACAGCATTTTAAGTGTGTCAATGGACTTTTGCGGCAGGCTTTTATCGAGCAGAAATCTGTAAATCTTCTCTGCCGACAGCGTTTTAATTTCTTCCTTATACCCCTCGATAAGCTGCTTTTGCTGCTCTGCGCGGAGGGTTTTGAGATAATCCAAATCCAAATCGTTTATGGCGCTTTCCACCGCGATATCGCACGCGATATCCCACAAATCCGTATTTACAAGCGAGCTTACGAACATATGCTTAAACACGCAATGAAAAATCATATGCAAAAACGAGCGCGTCACCATATCCTCCTCGATTTTAAACGTCGTGATGATATGCCGCGGCGAATAGATAAACACCACACCGTCCGTTGCGCAGCAGGTGGTTTTATCCTCAGCGGGCTTAATGGCGGGGCGGCTTAGCGCCACGTCCAGAAAGCGCAAATTGACGAGGAGTTTGTTTTTAGCCATTCTTAATATTTCGTCCGCGATTTTTTCGGCTTTTTGTTTGGTTTCGTCGTTCATTTGTCAATTACCCCTCTTTGCATTCTCGTCCACCAGCTTAAACCGTATCTCCTTCAGCGTCAAACCGCTTCCGCCGAAATACAGCCGACACGCCACGAACCTTGAGAACAGCTTCTTGGGTCTGACAATCTCGTGAACCTCGCCATTTGTGCCGTTAAACGTGAACACCGCCGACGGAATTCCTGTTGTGAACAGCGTCACGGGGATTTGCGCCGTTTCGCTGAGATTTGAGCCCGCGGCGAGCGTTATCTCGTACAAGCCGAATTTGTCAACGTCCAACGCGAACACATACGAGCCGCCCCTTTCCGCGGCTACTTTATCAAGCGGGATAGTCACCTCGCCGTTCTTCGTCGGGATAAACTCTACGTCCTCGGCTGTGAAGCTTTCGCTTTCATACGGTCTGTTGATGATTTCAATCGGCTCCGCAATGCCGAGAAGCCGTTCCATTGCCCTTGTGTTCATCAGCATTGCGCAGATATTCCCGGCGTTTCGCCGGAGCTCGCCGCGCGTCAGCGTTCCGTTTTCCAAAGACGACAGCGTGTTGTCGCCGATTGTGTTTTCCGCGGAGCTCGCGCAGACCATATAGACATCGTTCTGCGTCCTTGTCATTGCGGCGAAGTTGTTGAGCGTTTGCTCTTCGCCGCGTTCGTTTATCTCTCTCCTCCAGCCCGTCATCACAAAGCCCTCAAAGCCCCATTCGCCGCGGAGAATGGTCGTGCACAAATCATAATTCCCCGCCGTCCACAGACCGTTTAAGGAGCCGTAGGTCGTCATAACCGAGCTTGCCTTGCCCTCTCTCACGGCGATTTCAAAGCCCTTGAGATAAATCTCGCGCAGGGCTCTTTGGGAGATTACGCTGTCTATCGTGTGTCTGCCCGTTTCCTGATTGTTCCCCGCAAAGTGCTTGATGGTTCCAGTGACGTTGGACTTGTGAAGCCCCTTGAGTATCGCCGCCGCCATTTTGCCCGTGACAAGCGGGTCCTCGCTGAAATACTCGAAGTTCCGCCCGTTGAGCGGGTGGCGGTGGATATTCATTCCCGGGCCCAAGAGGCACTCGACGTTGTTCGCGGCGAGCTCCATTCCGAGAAGCGTATACAGCTCCTCGACAAGCTCCGTGTTGAATGTGCACGCAAGCATTGTGCCGTTCGGGAGGGAGAACGCCTTTGTGCCGCAGTCGAGCCTCATTCCCGAGGGACCGTCGTCGCAGCAGCCCGCGGGGATTCCGAATTTTTTCAGGCTTTCCGTCACGCCGCCGAACGCCGAAGCTGTGCCCGGCGTAACCTGCGGGCTTCCCATTCCCTCGCCGCGGATTATGCAGGACAAATCCTCATCGGAGAGCTGCGCTATAAACTCGTCCATTGTGCTTTTGCCGCTCTTCACGTCCGCGAGCTTAATGCCCTTATCTCCCGTTTGGGGGATTTCCGCGGGGAGATTGTCAAGGCGGCGTTTATCCATATCAACAGTCGCAAGCGGAACGCCCTCAAGCCTCTCGACGAGCTTTTCTCCGTCACGGACGGGCTTTATTCTCTCGAACTCCAGAACGGGCGCAAGCGCTTCGGAGAGCTTTTTCGTTACAAAAGTTTCTCCTTGTGTGAACGAGAACACCTCACGCGCACTCCGCGCGTCATTCCCGACATAGAATTTATACTCCCCCGCCTCGCGGACGAAGCAATTTTTATTTCCGGTAACGCCGCTGTCATCAAAGCTCGCGAGCTCGTCAAGCGTGATTGCAAGCCTCAAACTCTGCGTTTCTCCCGCGGCGAGTTCCTTTGTTTTCGCGAACGCTTTCAGTTGTCGAGTTGGATTTCCGAGGCTCCCCTGCGGGGCTTCAAAGTAGATCTGCACGACCTCCTTGCCGCTCTTTTCGCCGATATTTTTCACGTTGATTTCAAACACGATCTGCTCTTCAATCCGCTTTGTTTTTACACTAACATCAAACCTTGAATAAGAAAGCCCGAAGCCGAACGGATAGAGCACCTTTTCGGGCGCAAACGTTTCAAAATAGCGATAGCCGACATAGATGTCCTCGCAATAATACTCCCGCGTGGTGTTTCCGAAGTGCCCCGCGGAGGGGTAGTCCGATACGCTTCTCGCTATCGTGTCCGTCAGCTTGCCGCTCGGGCTCGTGTTTCCGACGAGCACGTCAGCCGTGCCGAGCCCGCCCAACATTCCGCCCTGCCATGCGTACAGCACCGCGTCGGGCTTTACAAGCTCGACAAAGCTCGTATCGATGATATTGCCGACGTTCAGCAGGACTGTCATTTTCTTGAAGTGCGTGCGCACGGTTTTCAGCATTTCGAGCTCGGTTGACGTCAGCCGATACGAGCCCTCGGTGTCCGTCGCGTCCTGCTCCTCGCCTGCCGTTCTGCCGATAATGCAAAGCGCCGCGGGGGATTTCTCCGCCGCCCTTGCTGCCAGCTCGCTTGAGAGCGGCATTTCCTGCTGCGACCAAGGCTCTCCGCCCCAGCCTATCCCGGGGTCGAGCGGATTGTCCTTTTCCCAGTCGGCATAGGCGTCGCGGAGCTCCTCGTTCAGCGTCACGCCGCACTCCAGCAGCCCGTCGACGACAGAGTACACCCTATCGACGTTCACCATGCCGCCCGAGCCCGTGCCGCTTTTGTAATAATGCTCCGACATTCGCCCGAACACCGCCAGGCTCTCGGACAAATCCAACGGCAGAGCGCCGTTGTTTTCCAGAAGCACAACCCCCTCGGCGGCAGCGCTTCTTGCTTTGGTTTCGTAGGTTTTCCAGTCAAGTTTAACAGCCATTTTATTACTCCTTAATCGTCCTCGGCACACGCCCATAAAGAGAGCCCCCGCAAAGTGCAAGTCGCGGGGGTTATTTATTTGGTTTGCGGTTAGAACGCTAACTTTTATTGTGATTATATTATATCACATTCTAATGGATATGTCAAGCGTCTTTTGCGGGAAAGCTATAGATTTTGGTTCAGCGTTTTTAATCGTCGTCGCCCCTCAGCCACGACCGAATAATCCGTCCCTGCGTGCTCAGCTCGTCGTCCGTCCAGCCCGAGAGCTTCGAGCAGCCGCTTCGGATAACGCTTGACGATTCGCCCTTGTTCGCGAGGTTCCAGCACATATAGCTTAAGTTGTATTCGTCGATAAGCTCCTTCCACTTGTTCGCTTCGCTTTCGTTCACCGCGCCGTTGCCCGAAGCGTCGCACATTCCGAACTCCGTTATGAAAATCGGCGCACCGCTTCTTATCGCGTTTTCCATTGTGTTCCTGAGGCTATCTCTATGCGTGTCCGCGTAGAAATGCAGAGCGTACATTACGTTATCAAACCGAAGCGGGTTTGCCGCGGGCTTGTCGACCTCTTGCGACCAAGTCGGAGTGCCGACGATAATAACGCTGTCGGGCGAGTTCGCGCGGATCACCGGAATAACCTCGTTCGCGTAAGCCGAGATATCCGACCACGAGGTTCCGCCGTTCGGCTCGTTGCAGATTTCGTAAACGACGTTCGGATAGTCGGCATATAGGCTTGACATCTCGTCAAAGAATTTCTTCGCCTCGTCCTTGTATGTAAGCGGGTTTCTGTCGCCCAAAACGTGCCAGTCGATTATCACATACATTCCAAGCTCCGCGGCGTACTCAACTCCGTTGTTGACAAGCCCCTTCAGCCACTGCTTGTCGCCGCCCGTACAATAGCCGTTGTATTCGCCCGAATACATAGCCAGACGAATACAATTAGCGCCCCAGTCGTCGCGCAGATACTGAAACGTATCGTAGTTCACATACTCGGGGAACCACGCGATGCCGTGCGTGGACATTCCGCGAAGCTGCATTTGCCGTCCGTTCTGGTCAACGAGGTCCGTGCCGTCAACCGAAAGCCACCCGTGCTGCGCCACCGCCGAGCCGCCGGAGGAAACGGGCGGCTTTATTGTGGGCGTATTCGAGCTTGAAGCGCTTGCCGTTGAGCTGCTTTGTTGTGGACTTTGCGGCGTGCTCTGAACCGCCGAGCTGCTTTGCGGCGGATTTTGCGGAGTGCTTTGAGGAACGCTCTGAACAGGCTCACTATGCGGCGTAACGCTCGTAGAGCCACCGGTGCCGTCCGCGTTCGGCGGGACAATCAGCTTATAAGAGCTATGCGTCCTGATTGCCGCGACGGATGAGCTCGCGGAGCTTGTCGAGCTTGATGAGCTTGCCGTGCCTGCAGAAACAGCCGAGCTCGAAAAACCGACAGCAGAGCTCTCCCCGCCGAGGGAAACCTCTTCTTTCTTAGCGCAGCCCGCAAGCATCGCGAGAGCGAGGGCTGCGGCGGTTATTGATGATATTACGCGTTTGGTTTTCATTATAAACTCTCCCGTAATTATAAATATTTCAAATCAGATACTATACTATATAATTATTATACAACGTTTGAGGCGGGATGTCAATGGGTTCTTGAATTTTATGCGGTCTTGTAATGACGACTGTTGCAGCTCTTGCTTCCGGCAACGTGAAGCTCGCATCAAAAATGTCACTTAACAAAAAACCCCTTGATTTTTCCCGTATTTTGTTATATAATGTAATAAAGAAACTTACGGAGGTTCAGAGATGAAAGCATTTGAGTACACAATCACGGACGAAAACGGTCTTCACGCGCGGCTGGCGGGAACCTTGGCGCGAAAGGCGGCGGGGTATACGAGCGCGGTTAAAATCGAGTGCGACGGAATGTCACAAAACGCCGCGGAGCTTGTCCCCGTGATGTCTATGGATATTCAGCAGGGCGATACCGTGAAGATCACAACAGAAGGGGCGGACGAGGAAAAAGCCGCCGCCGAGCTTAAATCGCTCTTTGAGGAGTTGTTTTAGAGCGGGGGATTTCCCGCGTTCCACGAAAAGAAACCACCCGAATACAGGAGGCTGTTATGAACATCTGGCACGATATTGAAGAAAGCAGAATTTATCCCACCGATTTCGTTTCCGTAATCGAAATCTCTATGGGGAGCAATATGAAGTACGAGCTTGATAAGAAAACGGGTATGCTGTCGCTTGACAGAGTGCTGTTCACCGCGACCTATTACCCGATGAATTACGGCTTTATCCCGCGCACCTACGGCGATGACAACGACCCGCTTGATGTGCTGCTGCTCTGCTCACAGCATATTCAGCCGATGACGCTTGTGCGCAGCTATCCGATAGGTGTGATGTATATGGTCGATAACGGAATGGGTGACGAGAAGATCATCGCCATTCCGTACAGCGACCCTACATACAATTACTACACGGACGTAAAGGAGCTCCCCAAGCACCTTTTCGAGGAGCTTCGGCACTTCTTCAGCGTGTATAAGCAGCTTGAGCACAAGCAGACGGACGTCAAGGAATTCGGCGGGCCTATCGAGGCGGTTGAGGTTATCGAGCGGGCAATCGCGAGATATAAAGAGCACTTCGTCAAGTAATACATAACCGACGGATATTTCCTGTGGCGCAGGAAAAACCACGCTGTTATCTCAAGTAAATTGAAGCAAGCCGATTCGGAGATGAGGTGTAATATGTTTTGTACAAATTGCGGAAACCGCTTGGGCGAGGGTGCTTTGCAATGCAGCATCTGCGGTGAGCCCGCGGCGCAGATTTTAACGGCGGAGGAGCTCAACCCCGCGCAGAAGGTGCTGATTGTCGACACGCAAAGGCGGAAGAGAAAGGGCTATAAGTTCGGCAAGGCGGGGCTTATTCTCGGAATAATCGCCGTTGTCATGTCGTTTGCGACCGCGCCGTTTGTTTACCTGATATTCTCGCGTCTTGAAATGACAATGACGGATGAGGAGTGGATCATCGCGATTTTCACGGCGTTCTTTTATCTGCTGGCCAAAATAATTGCCGTTCTTGTCGAGGGGCTTGCCTCGGCGAGCATTTTCATCGTGCCGTGTATGCTTATTCAGCTGACGGGCTTAGTCCTCGCGATAGTCGGCAGATCGGGCTATAAGGACAAAAAGCTGAGCCTCCCCGCGATAATAGTAAACAGCTCGGGACTGCTGCTTCAGGTAATAATCTTAGCGGTGTGCGCGGGCGCGGCGGGAACTATCCCGATAAACTAATTAAAAAATCCCCCCGAAGCGGGGGATTTACAGTTAACAATGTAAAATTTCGGCATGCGCGCGAAATGAGCTCGAAAACGAACACAAGCCGCTAACGAGCGAAGTGTCAACACCGCGTTGTTTTTGCGGTTTCGCGAAGCGAAATCGCGGAC
>CAYSHU010000005.1:0-28152 GCA_964430965.1 uncultured Ruminococcus sp.
CTTCCCAGCATCTGAGGACTTCTCGACAGCCCGGGGACAGGATTGCCGTACAAGCCAAATCCCCTTGACCATATACTTTAATTATAATACAATAACGGTAATAATTCAAGTGTTTTTTTGAATTTTCCGTATTAAAGGAGGATATTATGAGAGAAAGTTTGCTTACTATCCCTATAAACGAGGTGTTCGAGCCCCGCGAGGGCTGCCCTATCTGCGCTATGCGGAATACCGTCGAGCAGCACATCTGCGAGTACATAATGGGCGCGGCGATGATGGAGCCCGACGTGCGCATTGAAACAAACCGCCTCGGCTTCTGCACGACGCACTACGGTATGCTGCTGAAGCAGAACAACCGCCTGTCGCTCGCGCTTATGCTGAACACGCACCTTGCCGAGCGCCGCGAGAAGATGTTCAAGGGCAAGGGCGGCATGGCGCGGTTCACGAAGAAAAGCGTCCCAGAGGAGAAAACCTGCTTTGTCTGCTCCAAGGTGAACTGGGGCGTTGACCATATGCTCGGGACGCTGTACAATATGTGGAGCGATGACGGCTTTCGCAGGCTTTATTCCCAGCAGGAGTATATTTGCTTGGAGCACTACGAGCTTTTAATGCTCGGCGCTTTCAAGCACCTTAAAAAGGACGAGCTCAAAACCTTTGTTGAGGCGACGGATAAGCTCGTCGAGGAGTATATGAAATCCCTCAACGACGACGTTCAGCAGTTCTGCGACAGCTTTGACTACCGCAACGCCGCCAAGCTCCACAACGATGATATGGAGCACGTGCGGTCATCTATCGAGAGGGCGATAGGGTTTATTACTTCGAGAAAGCCAGAAGCAAAGTAGTTAAGCAATTGCGGATTTCTCCGATTTTTGAGGGGATATATTATGAAAAAATTCTTTTCAATACTTCTTTCAAGCGCGTTTTTATTTACCTTGGCAATATGTTTAACGGGGTGCAAAGGTAGGGTTACTGAAAGACAGTTGAAAACTATGGTTGAAAAAGCGTTGGAGGAAAAGTATAGCGAGGAATTTGAATGTAGTGCCATTTTAAATCAAAATCCAAATGGTTCGTACAACTGCGTGTGCTATCCTGTAAGCAATGAAAAACTTAAATTTGAGGCGCGTATATACACAGACGGGCGATTTGGCGGGGATTATTATCCTAAAAGTATCGCGTCGGCAGAACTTTCTGAGGCATTTGATAACGCATTGGGGAATTCCATTGGGAAACATTTGACCTATGCGTACACTGCCGGCGGACCGGATGACGACGAAACAGCACAAAGGATTGCAAGCAGAGAATTTTCGCTTGAATTTTTTCTTAAACGTTATCAAGATTGTTATAATATGGAAGGAAGCAAATATTCCATATATTATACAGTTTGTGTCGACACATCGGATTTAGTTGGTTCGTTTGATGACGAGTGGGAGGCGATTTCAAAAGCACTTAACGAGGTACATGAATTGGGATTGAAATACGGTTCCGATTTTACCTTTTGGATAGATTTATATTTTACGCCACCTGAAATTTATAAAAAATGTGAAAATTATTTATCACATAATGCCCAACTTCGGTCGGGCTTTGAAGCGAATATTGTGGGTTTCCCGCAAGAATATAATCGACTGATTGAATTTGCCGTGGTTTATTCAAAAAACAGATTTTCGCCAACCAAGGAAGAATATGTTGAACTAAGAAAGGAAATTGATTAATATGGAAGAAACAAGAAACATTACACCGATTAAGATATAAATTTCACTACCGAAACGGTGCGTGAAAGCAAGGAGATCAAATGGACATTTTAGCAATAGAGACCAGCTGCGACGAGACCGCCGCCGCGGTGGTTCGCGACGGGCGCGAGATAATATCGTCCGTCGTGGCGACGCAGATAGAGGAGCACCGCTTATACGGCGGCGTTGTGCCCGAGATAGCCTCGCGGCGGCATTGTGAGAGCATCTGCGCGGTCGTCGCGGAGGCTCTTGACAAGGCGGGCAAGACTGCCGCGGACGTGGACGCGATAGCCGTGACATACGCGCCGGGGCTTATCGGGGCGCTGTTGGTCGGCGTGAATTATGCTAAGGGGCTGGCGTTCGGGCTCGGAAAGCCGCTTATCCCCGTGCATCACATCAGAGGTCACATCGCCGCGAATTACCTCACGCACGCGGAGCTTGAGCCGCCGTTCCTCTGCCTCGCGGCTTCGGGCGGACATTCGCACATTATCGAGGTTTCGGACTACACGAGCTTCAAAACGATAGGCAGAACGATAGACGACGCGGCGGGGGAGTGCTTCGACAAGGCGGCGCGGGCAATGGGCTTTCCTTACCCCGGCGGCGTGTTCATTGACAACGCGGCGAAGCAGGGCGAGCTCGGCAAATATCATCTCCCTAAGCCGCACACGCAAAACCCGTATGATTTCAGCTTCTCGGGGCTGAAAACCGCGGTGATCAACTTGATCCACAACGCCGAGCAAAAAGGCGAGGAGATTGACAAGAACAGCCTTGCCGCGTGCTTTCAGGCGACGGTCAGCGAGATTTTAACGGAGAAATTCATCGCCGCCGCTCGTGAGGGTGGGCACAAAAGCATTGTTCTCGCGGGAGGGGTTGCCGCCAACAGCGGGCTGAGAGAAACGCTCCAAGCCGCCGCGAACAAGAACGGAATGAAGCTGTACCTCCCGCCGCTCAGCCTCTGCGGGGACAACGCCGCGATGATAGGCGCGCAGGCGTATTACGAGTACCAAAGCGGGAACATCGCCGACGAAGCGCTGAACGCCGTGGCGACGCTTTCAATCGACAAAAACTGAGTTCGGAGTGAAACACTTGAAAAATATTGTTCTAATAGGAATGCCGGGAGTCGGGAAATCCACCGTCGGGGTGCTGCTGGCTAAGGCGCTGGGGTTTTCGTTTGTGGATACCGATTTAATAATCCAGCGGAATACCGGGCGGCTTTTGCAGGATATAATAGATAACGACGGTCTGGACGCGTTCTGTGTTGAGGAGGAGCGGGCTATCTGCTCTGTTGCCGATAACGGCGGCGCGGTAATCGCTACGGGCGGCAGCGCGGTTTACAGCGAAAACGCCATGCTCCACCTCAAAAAGCACGGCATCGTTTATTATCTTTCGCTGTCCGTCGAGGAGCTTATCGGGCGGATTTCCAACATCACAACGCGCGGCATTGCGAAGCGCCCCGAGGACACGATAGAGGACGTGTTCCTCCGACGCGCCGATCTCTACGAGCAATACGCCGACATCACGATAGACTGCCTCGGCAGCTCCGCTGAGCAGACAGTCGCGAAAATTTGCGAGCATTTCAAGCTCGCGGGAAAAGAGGGTTAAAATGTCAGAAAATTTTTACAACTACGGCGAGAACACTCTCCCGAACATTGAGCAAGAGGGGGTTCAACAGGAATTCCCCGAGGATAATCAAAATGATCCGCCGTCTCTGCGCCCCGGATTTAAAAGCGTCTGCGCGAGAATAGGCGTGATGATGATCGTGGTGTTCGGGCTGCGGCTTATTATGACCTGCGTTTTCGCGCTGCTAAGCCCATATCTTCAAGAGATAACCCCGCTTCAGGACGCGCTTATCAGCTTTGCGGCGGCGTTTGTCTTTCTGAACGTTATCCCGATAGCTATCGGCATGGCTGTGCTGAAATTCCCGTTTAAGGAGCGCTTTAAGAGCCTTTACGCCAAGCCGAGGTACGCGGGGCGCGCTATCGGAATGTTCCCCGCGATGTACGGCGCGGCGATGCTTATGCAGATCTTGACGTTGCTGCTGGCGGCGCTGTCTGCGGGAACGCGGGTGGCGGACTCCTTCAATGCGACGCAAAGCCTGCTTTCGGGCGACCTCGCGAGCGCGATTGTCCGCTTTATCCAAGCCGTGATTTTCGCGCCGATCTTAGAGGAGCTGTGGTTCCGCGGGCTGGTGCTCGAAAGCCTCCGCCCTTACGGCAACGGCTTCGCGATTTTCATTTCGGCAATTTTATTCGGCATAACTCACGCGAATCTGGCGCAGTTTTTCTACGCGACGGCTATCGGGCTTTTCCTCGCGTATATCGCGATACACACGGGCAGTATTGTCGTGCCGATGATACTCCACGCGATGATGAACGGCATAGCCTCGATAACATCGCTTATCATCGCCGACCCCGAGGTGTCGAATTATCTTGAGCAGGTGGGCATCACCGACGAGCTCGCGCCCATAACCTCGCCCTCGGTGATGATTTACCTTATCTGGAACGTTATCGTGCTGCTTCTTATGGCGGTCGGGATAATTATGTTTATCGTGAAGCTCGTGAGGATAAAGCGCTATAAAGTCCCGAAAATGCAGACGGAGCTTTCGGCGGGCACGCGCTGGGGAATTCTCGTTTCGCGCCCCAGCGTTATCATCTCGTTGATTTTAGCTGTCGACACGATGACGGTGGGCTACATCACGGAGAAAATTGTTATACTTCTGCTCAAAATTTTCTACGGATATTCACCTTGACAATCGCTTTGATTTGTGCTATACTTTAAATTGAGGGGGAATAATCATGGATAACAATTTGAATAATCTTAATAATCCGAATAACGGCCCGCAGTCCCAAACCTGGACAGACCCGATCACGGGCGAGTGCTATCCCAGCGGAAACCCGCACGCAGATATAAAATCAAGCCGCGTTATCGGGGCTTCTCAAAATTTCGCTTACAACGACCCCTTGCCACCGGGCGCTGTTCCCCTAGCTCCGCAGGTTCAGCAAGCGCAGCAGATACGGCAAGCCGAGCAAATGCCGCAAATTCAGCGGATGCCGCAGGCAATGCCGATGCAGCCCGTTCAACCGCAGCCGGTGTATCCCAATGACATTACAAAGTTCTGCGAGCATTGCGGCAGCGTAATTGCCAAGCAAGCGGTTGTCTGCCCGACGTGCGGCTGCCAGGTGGCGCCGCTTAAGCATCAGCAAATGCCGATACAGCAGGTTCAGGTGACGCAGATGCAGCAGCCGATGCAGCCTGTGCAGGTTATCGTAAACAACGTCGTGTCGAATCAAGGCTCGCCTAAGGACAAAACCACGGCGCTGCTGCTGTGCATTTTCCTCGGGCAAATGGGCGTACATAGATTTTATGTGGGGCGCATAGGCTCGGGAATGTTGTGGCTGTTCACGTTCGGGCTGTTCGGAATGGGGTGGCTGTACGACGTGATAAGAATAGCTTGCGCGCCTAACCCGTATTATATAAATAAACAATAATAAACTAATGATCCCCCGCTTTCGGCGGGGGATTTTTTACGCAAAATAAATCCCCCGCCGAAAGCGGGGGATTATTGTGTTTAAAGGATTATCTTTCGTCGCCGAAAGCCGCATTCGGGTTTTCGGTGATCAGATTGCCGTTGTTGTCATAAACTCCGCCGATGGAGTCGTAACCGCTGCCCGCGAAAGGAAGTGTGGGCTCGGGCTTGTTGGGAACCTTGGATTCACTCCAGAGAGCCTTCAGAACGCTCTCCGCGTTCTTGTAGATGCTGTCGAACTCGTTTTTGAAGTCGTTCAGCTCCTTCTCGGAGAGCTGCGGGTTATCGGAGTAAACCACGTCGCCGATGCGCTCAATAATGTCGTAGAGATCATCCTGATACGCTCTCGCAAGATCGTAAGCATCCGAGCCGTAGCTTATCTGATAAGCGCCCGTCCAGTTGTAAACATCAAAGTAAGCGTCCCAGATATCGTCCTCGAGGTCGTAGTATTTTTGTAAGAGGTCGGTGTTTACGGGATTTGTCGGATTAGTGGGGTTGGTGGGATTTGTGGGATTAGTGGGGTTAGTGGGGTTAGTGGGAAGCGTCGCAGCTCCGCCCAGATTGCCGAAAATCTCATCAAGACTGCTGTTCTCAACTGCCGTCATCAAATCGCCGAGCCACGCCTGGAGCTTATCCTGCGTAGCCTGGTCGGGCTCGCCGCCGTTTGCGATGTCGGTGATGTCAATAACGTCGGACGGAGTCTGAAGCGCGGTGGTGTCGTCGCCGTATGTAAGATCCATATTCAGCTCAACCTTAGCCGCGCCGCTGATAGTCGCGCCTATTGTGTAGTTTATCGTGCTGCCGTTTACGGTAGTGCCGACCGTGAACGACGAGTTGTTAATCAAATCCGCCTCTTCGTCGTCGAAAGAAGAGTAGCGTCCCGTCGGAACGTTCATCGAAATCGTGTAAGTGCCGACCTCAACCTCGGTCTTGCCGTAGGTTACCTTCTCAACGCCTGCGTAATCAACGATTACGGTAATCTCCTCGGGGTCGTAGGAATCCATATTGGAAACCGAAATGGTGATCTTGCCGTTCTTGTCGTCGGTCTTTTCGTTCACCATTTTCATAACGGTCTCGCCCTCGGCGAGGATTTCAAACACGCTCATACTGTCGTTATCAGCGAACGCGATCTCCATTCCTTGCTCGCGGTCCGCAACAAGCCCGAAGCTCTTTGCGAGGGTCTTGCCGCTGTTGTTTACAACGGTTCTGATGACGAGCTTGTCGCTCTCCTCAACATCCATATCGCTTACCAGATCGGTGATGTCGTTCTTGAAGTCGGAAACGGTGTAGCTGTCGTCAAAGTTGTTTACGTATTCAACGATCTTGCTGCTGAAATACTCGTCGTTTGCAATGTGCTCGAACATCTCCTTGAAGAGGTTTTCGAGGTTCTTGCCGTTGATGTCAGCGATGATGAGCTTGCCCGAGATCTCCTTGCCCGCAATGTAAAGCGAGCCCTTATCCATTGTTACGGAAGCCGCCTCAACGTGCTTGGTGTAGATGCCCACGAGCTCCTCGAGCAGACGGTCGATCTCCGCGGGGTCGAGGTCAAGCGCCTCGGTCTTGGTGGTGTTGGAGGAAGAGCTGCCCGAAGCGTTGGTCTTGATAAGGAAGCCCGTCTTGGAAGCGAACGGCATCGCAACGTAAATCGAGCCGTCGTCCTGCATTACAGCCTGAATATCAATAACGCTGCCGTTGCTGAACTCCGCGCCGACGATAGTGCCGAGCGCGTTCTCGCTTGCCGCGTAGTTGTAGTTGATCGTCGTGCCGTTGAGGATATCGAGAACCTCTTCAACGTCCTCATCCTCAAACGCGCCGAGGTCTTCAATTCTCAGCGAGATTTTGCCCGAAATAGCGTCCGCGCCGTAGGTCGTCTGCATAAACTCGTGGTAGGAGGTGATCATACCCGAGATATCAATTCCGTCGAACGGATTCTCGGACGAGGACATCATCATCGGAGCGTAAGCCGCGTCCGCGGTTCTGTCCGACATAAAGCCGTAACCGCCGACCATCGGGTTCTGAGTGGTCGCGAGAGCGCCCGCAACGCTAGAAACGGTCTTTATCTGGCTTGAAAGCGCCTTTGTGTCGAGCTCCTTGGAGATGCTCTTAAACGTTTCCTTCTCAACCATTGCCGCGTACTTGGGCTTGCCCATAAACGTCGAGAGGAACGAGGGTCTGTTCGCAAAGAACCAGCCCGCCGCGCCGCCTATCAATACGACAAGCACGGCAACGATAATAAGTACGATCTTCCCGACGGGGCTCTTCTTAACCTTATCGGGAACGACCGCCGCCGCAACCGCCGCGCCGTTAAGGCTCGCCGCGTCGCCTGCCGCGGGCATTTGTCCGCCGGTCGGAGCGTAATTCGGCATTTGAGGAGCCGCGGGCGCGCCCGTTGGCGCAAAGCCGTTATTGTATGTAGGCTGCATTACCGAAGCTGCGGGAGCTGCAGGTGTGGGAACGGGTGTCGGAACAGCCGCCGCCGTAGGAGTGGGAACTGCCGTCGGTGCAGGAACCGGCGCGGGCGCTGCGGGAGCTGCGGGAGCTGCCGTGTTCATTGCCGCCACAAGGTCGTCAGCGCTCGGTTCCTTTGTCAAGGAAACAGCGGAAGCTGCCACGGGAGTGCCGCACGATGTGCAGAACTTCGCGCCTGCCGCGAGCTCCAGCCCGCACTTTGCGCATAAAATCTTTGCGGGCTCAGCAGCCACGGGAGTGCCGCAAACGGTGCAGAATTTAGCGCCGTTCGGTATTTCATTGTTACATTTACTGCAAATCATAATTAATCCTTTCTCCGAATAGATGTGCTTCTTATGCACTTGAATACATTATACAACATTTCACTGCCTTTGTCAAGTACTAATTTTTAGAAAGAGGATAGAGGCAAGATGTTAGAGGACGGCTCGTATATAATACGATATTGCACTAAAAAAAGCTGCAAGAAAAATTTTTCTTGCAGCTTTTTCTTAATTCTTACAACTCCGGCTTCTATTAGCCGTGCCCCTCGGAGAGAACGTAAATATCGACCGTATGCGCTCCCCAGCGGCAGCTGTCCTGATAGCTTCCCATAAACAGGTCGACGAGCACCGTGCCCTCCATCATTCCAAGGCCCGTGTCCGCGGCTATCGCGTAGCCGTAAACCAGACCGTCGTGCGAAACTATGTAAAGCTCGCTGCCATAAGGAATAACGTTCGGGTTGACCGCGACGGTGCCTACAACGGCATAGCGTCCGCTTGCGGTTTTAGCGCCCGCCCGCGCGCTGTACGCGGTGGATTTGCCCGTGATAATGCGCGTGTAGCTTTCGGGAAGCCCGTTTACGAGCTTTACGCTGTCGGGCGTGTTGTTGTTATACGGAGTTGCCAGCGCGACGCCGCGCTCTATAACCTCATTGACGGGCTGCTTGTCAACCGTTTCGGAGAGCGTTTCGCTTCTTATAAGCTTTCCGTTGATGTAGGTGTCCTTGACCTTGGAAACAAGCAAGCCGTTTTCGCCCTCTGTGAGGACGGTTTCGTTGCCGTATGCGAGGTCGAGGTCGTCAACAAACTCCGTTTCAAACGGAATGTCCTCAACAACGGTTCTTTCGGAATATCTCACGCGGGTTACGTTGATTACCATATCCTCGGTGGTTTCCACGTCAAGCGCGGGAGTAACCTCGTCGAACTCCCCGAGCGTAACGCCCGCCTTCGCGAGAATATCCGCGACCGTGCCCTTTATCATCGTAACGCGGTGGTTTGCTCCGTCAACTCTTACATTAACGACAAACGCGCGCTGGATCGTGATGTGCCCCTCGTTGTTTTCGTCCTTCGTGTAGCTTACGCGGTCCTCCGCGCCGAGCTCGTAATTCTCGTCCGCGAGAATTTCATAAACATCGCTTTCGTTTGTTTTGATTTCCTTTGTAACACCCTTGTCGGTGATGAACACGCTTCTCTTAAATCCGCGGTAGCCCGTCATCATTACAACCGAGAAAACGATCGCGGCGAAAATGCAGACTTTAATTACCTTATCGCGGAACAATAATCGGTTCATTTTTGCGTTTACAATCTGAGGTTTCATAATTAAGTGCCTCCTGTTAGTCGTTATCGAACGCGCTTCTTTCTATATATGTGCGTCCTTTTCCATAACTTCCTTCGGTGAGCCGCTTTGCCGTGGGGTAAGGCAAGCGGCCGGCAAATGTTCTGTCCCCAACAGAGATTTGCAATATTCACGATCGCGGAGCACATATAGTGGTGCTCTCACGTCGTTAATGCTATTATAGCGCAGATTTTAGTAAATGTCAAACAGAAACAAACGGTTGAATTTGTAAACATTGCACAAAAAACAGCTTGTAATAATTTTGTAACCTTTTGATTATCGCGAAGAATTTTGTTGAATTCAAGTTGATTTTGAAAAAGTTGTTGTAAATTTTACTAAAAAGCGTTACTCGAAATTCTTGGCAAAATCGTACAAATATTCCCAACGATCTCCGCTTCGATTGTGGAGTTTGACAGAAAATCTCGCGGTTGACAAACCCTTGAAAATATTATATAATAGTATAAGGTAAATAGGGGGCGTTTCCCCCGCATTATCCCCCAAGATTAAAGGAGCCAAACTATATGAGAATGCGACGTAAAAAGAACCTGGACGAGCGCGTTGAGGCCTGCCGCGCGGTTATGCTTTATATGCAGTGCCAGAACGAGCACGCAAACGACCCTCTCTCGGAGGAGTTCTTTGCGGATTCCCGAAAGGTTTTCGGCAACGACAACCCGCTTTATCTTGAGATAGGCTGCGGCAAGGGCGGCTTCGCGCTGGAATTTGCGCGGCAGAACCCCGACATCAACCTCATCGCTCTCGAAAAGACCCCAAACGTGCTCGTGACGGGAATGGAGGAGCAGATGCGCCTGAAGCTCCCGAATCTGCGCTTCTGCCTCGGGCAGGCTGAGTATCTCGACCACCTGTTCCACGAGCGGACGATCGACCGCCTGTTCCTGAATTTCAGCTGTCCGTTCCCGAAGAAGCAATACGCAAATCACCGCCTGACGCACGCGCGGTTTCTGGAGATTTATCGGAAAGTCCTCAAAAACGGCGCGGAAATTCACCAAAAGACCGACAATATGCACTTCTTCGAGTTTTCAATAGAGCAATTCTCCGCGAACGGCTTCCCGCTGAAAAACGTTTCGCTCGACCTCCACAACAGCGGCTTTGAGGGGAACATCATGACGGAATACGAAAAGCGCTTCAGCGAAATGGGTCAGCCGATTTACAGGCTTGAAGCGGTCTGCGGAGGTGACGGTAATGGAAAGTGAGTTTCTTGAATTTGACAATCTGCCGTTCAAGCTGACGGTCATCGAGGTGCTTATGTATCAGTTGAAGCTGCTCGGCGAGCCGTACAACGCCTCGGACGAGTTTTACGAGCGTTACGCGGAGGATTACCTGACGGTATCCGAGGAGGAATCGCTGCGGCGGCTTGAGGAGTACATCGAGCGCGGCACGAGATATTTCACCGAGCTTAAAATACCGCGTTCTTTGGCACCCAAAATACATTATTTATATACGGGCGAGGAAATGAACGTTTACGGCAATATCAACCCGCAATGGCTCGACTGGGAGAAGTACGAGGACGGCGCGATGTTCGCGATAACCGACATCAGCGAGCGCGAGATAAAGCAGTTCCCGAACCTCAAGGGCATTACGTTCAATATGTATCTCGACCCGCCCGAGGAGCTGCTGCGGAAGTTAGAGGATTTGAAAATCGAGATAAACCCGCAGGATTGACGACAGAGGACATTATGAAAAAAAGCAAAAAGCTGAAAATACTCCGCCGCTCGTGCGGAACATACGATTACTGCGAGTTCGAGTTCGTGTACTGCGCCAACGCGCGCTATAACTACGTTCTCGACTTCAACGAGCGCTTGTGCCTTTGCGCGTGCGAGGACGACTTTATCCTCGACGGCTTTGAGATATGCCGCCTTAAGGACATAGAACGCGTGTCGCTTCTGGATAACGCGACGGTCGACATCAATAGGCACGGCGGTCTGCTGGACGAGCTTGAAGCGCCCGCCGTCGATATCACCTCGTGGAGGACCGCGTTTGAGGCTCTTGCTAAGGGGGACTTTTTCGTTATCGTCCAGAACGAATACCGAGGTTTTTTCCGTATAGGAAGAATAAAACGCGTAAAGAAAAACAGCGTGATATTCAAGTCGTTTGACGGCGACGGCGTCTGGCAGCCCAAGATAAAGATACCGTTTTCCGATATTACGACCGTGCAGTTCGGCGGCAGATACGCCGTATACTGGAAAAAATATCTCGATAAAAAAATTTTTGATAAGGGGAAAAAATGAACAGGATAAAGATATTTTTCCGCCGCCTGTTCGGCGGCAGCTTCAAGCGGATGTTCAAGCAGATGAGCCTGATCCACAAGGAAACGGGCGCGGCGCAGTTTCCGATGTTCTTCGATATGATATGGTGCATTTTCCGATACGGAGTGGGATATATGGACTATCACGTGTTCGGTTTCGCGAAAATAAAAGGCAAAAAGCGCCGCACGTTTATGACGATGAACGACAACTCCGCGATCTCCCACGCGCTAAACTCCCGCGAGTACTTCAAGTATTTCGACGACAAGGCGCTGTTCGACACGAAATTCCGCGAGTTTATCGGGCGTGAGTTTATCGATCTCCGCGAGAACGACGCGGCGGCGCTTCGCGTATTCTGCCGAGGTAAGGAGAACGTTTTTGCGAAGCACGTCAACGATTTCGGCGGCAGCGGCATCTCCCGCGAGAAGATTACCGAGGACGCGGATTTCGAGGAGCTTTACAACAGGCTTTGCGCCAACAAGCAGTTCCTCGTTGAGGAGCAGCTTCGTCAGCACGAGAAAATGAACGCGCTTTCGCCGTCCTCCGTCAACACGATAAGAATAGTTACGCTCTATTATAATAATGAAGCGCACTTTATGTACGCGCTTGTGCGAATGAGCAACGGCACGACCTGCGTCGACAACATATGCAGCGGCGGAATGTACGTTTCAATCTGCGAGGACGGCGTGATAAGAAAGCCCGCCTACTGCGACGAAACGGGCGAGTATTACTCCGCGCACCCGTTCACGAAAACGGAGTTCAACGGCTTTGAGATACCGATGTTCAAGGAGGCAGTGGAGCTCTGCAAAAGGGCGGCGCTCGTGTTCCCGGAGGTCGCGTACATTGGCTGGGACGTCGCGATAACTCCCGAAAAGCCCGTGCTTGTAGAGGGTAACACGCTGCCGAGCTACGATATGGTGCAGAACTACGGGCACATCGACGAGAAAACGGGCATTAAGCCGCGGTTTGAGCGCATCTTGGGAGAAGATTTCTTTAGGAAAGCAAAACACTAGCGCGATGTACATTGTCAATTGAAATAAGGTAAGGAAGTAAGCTATGAACATAATAAATTCTACCCCAAGAGCGGACGGCTTTTATATGCCCGCCGAGTGGGAGCCGCACGGCGGGTGTATTATGATCTTCCCCGAGCGCGCCGATTCGTGGCAGTACGGCGGCTACGCGGCGCGGGAGGCGTTTGTGCGCGTAGCGTCGGCGATCGCGGAAAGCGAAAAGGTGACGGTGTGCGCTTCGGAAAAGCAGTACGAAAACGCGCGGCGTATGCTGCCGCCGCATATCCGCGTTGTTGAAATGAGCAGCAACGACGCTTGGGCTAGGGATTACGCGCCGACGTTCGTGACGGACGGGCGCGAGATACGCGGCATAAACTGGGGCTTCAACGCGTGGGGCGGGCTCGCCGACGGGCTTTACTTCCCATGGGACAAGGACGACAAAATGGCGCGGAAGCTCTGCGACCTCTACGATGTTGATATGTACGATTTTGGGAGCTTTATTCTTGAGGGCGGCTCTATCCACGTCGACGGCGACGGCACGTGCATCACGACCGAGGCGTGCCTTTTGAGCGCGGGGAGAAATCCAAATCTTTCCAAAACGGAGATAGAGAACTATCTCCGCGAGTGCCTTAACGTCACCAAGGTGATCTGGCTTAAAAACGGCATTTACAACGACGAAACCAACGAGCACGTCGACAACATCTGCGCTTTTGTGAAGCCCGCGGAGGTCGTGCTCGCGTGGACGGACGACGAAAACGACCCGCAGTACGAGCTGTCGCGCTCCTGCCTTGAAATTCTGGAGCGCGTAACGGACGCGCGCGGGCGGAGTTTTACGGTTCACAAGCTGAATTGCCCCGCGCCCGTGACGATCACCGCCGAGGAGTGCGGCGGGCTTGACACAATGGATTTCGCCCCGACGCGCACTCCCGGCGAGCGCCTTGCCGCGTCCTACGTCAACTTCTACATCTCGAACAACGCGATCATAATTCCGTTTTTCGGCGACCCCGCGGACGAGCCCGCGCGGGCGCTCCTCGCGGAGCTGTTCCCGGAGCGCCGCGTCATTCCTATCCCGGCGCGGGATATTCTGATAGGCGGCGGGAACATTCACTGTATCACGCAGCAGATACCGCTAAGGGGGCAAATATGATCGAGGTTTTGTTTGGGGACAGCGAAGCGGGCGCGATGAAAGTGGCTTTGCAAAGCGGAAAGCTGGGCTCGGACGCTGTCTGCCTCGGCTTCGCTTTGGATATCGGCGATATTCAGAAGCCCGTTACGGGCGAATACCGCGCGAGGCTGCTCTGCGACTTGCTTTACGCGGAGCAATGGGGCGCGGACATCGAGATGAGGAACGAGCTTGAACGGCTTGGGAGCGTCTACCGCGGGGAGCTTGAAAAGCTCGACGGCTACGTGAAAAACGGTGAGCCTATCCGCGTCTGGTACGACAGCGCGCCGTATTCGGTGTGCGGGCTGCTGTGGCTTTGCGCCGAGCTTGAGGGGCGTAGCGCGCGGGTGTCCGTCGTGCGGCTTCCGCACGTGATCGTAAAGGGGGATACGGCGGTGTCGTATTCGTCGTGGGGCGAGGTCGAGCCGAGCGCTTTCCCGCGGTTTTTGAAGCGCGCGCGGGAGCTGTCGGAGACGGAGATAATGGTCTACGTGCACTACTGGAGCGCCTTGAAGCGCGAAAACGCGCCGCTCCGCGCGGTGGTAAACGGTTCCGTTATCAGTGTCCCCGCGAGCTTTTACGATTTCCTGATCTGGAAATATCTGGGAAACGAGCCTATCCCAGAAGCTGTTCTGATCGGGAAAATCCTCGGAGAAAATCAGCTCGGCATAGGCGATTGGTGGTACGCGCGGAGGATATACAAATTTATCTCCGAAAACCGCGTGAAAATCGTCCAAAATTCACCCCGAAAATACGAGCGTATCCTCGCCCGAAACGAGCCCGAAAAATCACGCTCACATCGAGCTCGTTTTCTGCGCTCTTGAAATCGGATAAAACGGCTTAACTAAGCCAAATCGAACGCTGAAATACACCTGTTTTTCAATGCCATAAAGTACACGAAAATCGCCCCGAAAAACGCGCGTTTTTCGGAGCGAAATTGAGGAGAAATCAGTATGAGAAAAATTAACGTCGCGGCGGCGCAGTTTTCCGTGCCTGAATATTGCGATAAATCCCGCGAAAAATCTATCGAAAAAGCGGAGCTTTTGACGCGCGAGGCGGCAAAAAACGGCGCGAACATCGTGCTGCTGCCCGAGCTGTTTGAAACGCCGTATTTCTGCCAGGAGCGCCGCTACGAGCATTACGATTTAGCTCTCCCTATTGCCGAAAACCCCGCCGTTAAGCGGTTTCTTGAAATTACAAGGGAGCTTGAGATCGCGATGCCGATAAGCGTCTACGAGCGCGACGGCAACACCTTTTTCAACACTATCGCGATGCTCGACTGCGGAAAAATGCTCGGAATTTACCGCAAAACGCACATTCCCGATGACCATTTCTATCAGGAGAAGTTCTACTTCACGCCCGGAAACACTGGCTTTAAGGTGTGGGAAACACGCTTCGGGAAGGTCGGCGTGGGCATCTGCTGGGATCAATGGTTCCCGGAGGCGGCGCGCTGCATGGCGCTCGGCGGTGCGGAGCTTCTGCTTTACCCCACCGCGATAGGCTCCGAGCCTATCATCGAGTGCGACAGTATGCCGCATTGGCGCCGCTGTATGCAGGGTCACGCGGCGGCGAATTTAATCCCAGTAATCGCCGCGAACCGCGTTGGCACGGAGAAAATCACGCCCGACGACGGCAACGCGCATCAGCAAAGCGAGCTTACGTTCTACGGCTCGAGCTTCATCACCGACTGCACGGGCGAAATCACAAAGTCCGCCGACCGTTCCTCCGATTGTGTAATTCAGCAGGAAATCGACCTCGACGAGTGTCGCAAAATGCGGCAGGAGTGGGGCGTATTCCGCGATCGCCGCCCCGAAATGTACGGGAAAATCCTCGATAACTAAAATAATCCCCCGCCAAGCGGGGGATTTGTTTTATGAGTAAAGTATTTCGTTTACCTTCCTCTGCACCTGATAATAATCGTACCCCGCCTCGGTGAGCCGCCGATAGCGCTCCTCGCCGTTGCCCCAGTCGCCGCGGATAACCTCCCGCGCGACCTCGTCAAGCGGCTTCAGCGGAGGGTAAAGTATTTCGTTGACGCGCTTCTGCACGGCGTCGTAATCATAGCCCGCCGCCGTCAGCCGCTCGTAGCGCTCCTCGCCGTTGCCCCAGTCGCCGCGGATTACCTCCAGAGCGAGCTCGTCAACGGTTTTTTCGGGAGGCTTGGGATAGCCGTTTAAACCGTTTTCGATTATGTATTTTGAGTAATCGTCATACCCCTCGTCGAGGTCACATTCGTACTGAACTCCGGGAACTATCCCCGTGCCGTACTGCCAGATGCCGTAGGTCCCCGTGTAATAGCACTTGTCGCGGTAATCCGCGATCCACGCGGGGTACGCCTCGCGGACGCTTTCCTCTACGTAATTCGTGTACCAGTAGGTCGTGCTGTAAACGCCGCAATAATAGCCCGCCTTGGCAAGCTCCCCGCAGAACGCCTTGACAAGCTCGGTGCAGAATTCCTTGCCGAGGTTGAACTGCGCGCGTTCCTCTAAGTCCATATAAACGGGGAAGTTCAGCTGCTTGCCCTCAAGCGCCCTGATAAACGCTTTCGCCTCCTTGATCCCGTCCTCGATAGTCCTCGCGTAGCTGTACCAGTAAGCCCCGACCATAAGCCCGCTGTTTTTCGCGTTCGCGAAGTTTTTCTCCCAAGTCGGCACGGTGGAGGTCGAATAACCCGCCTTGACAATAACAAACTCCACGCCGCTGTCTTTTACGGTTTTAAAGTCTATGTCGCCTTGATAGCCGCTGACGTCGATGCCTTTTAAAGTTACACTCATATGTTCCTCCTTATTTAAAAAAATTTCAAAATTCCCTCACCGCTGCTCCGCTCGCTTCGCTCGCTCTGCAGCGCTGAGGGAACCGGTCATAATTTTGCTTCGCAAAATTATGACACTTTTTGAAATTTACACTTCGCCGGTTGTGTTGTTTTTGGTCGAAACGCGCCTTTTGACTGTTCACGGGGAGTGTTGATTTTTTGTCGGTGCGCCCCTTTAATGCGCCCCCTTATGCTGCTGAATTACCGTGTATTTTCCTCCGCCTGCGGCGGGGGAAATACGCTTGATTTTACTTGCTGTCCGCCAGTCCTTCTCCTAGAACATAGCCGACCACGGCTGCTCCGCTTAAAATCGCCCCGCTGATTTTGTCCGCTTCCTCGCTTGTTCCGCCGAAGATAACTACCAAGCCCGCGACGAAGCCCGCGAGCGCTACCCACAGCTTTCTGCTTGTGAGCTTACGTTTCCAGTCCATCAGCCTCTCTCCTCCATTTTGTTCATTCTATGCTCGATTTGCTCGACGCGTTCTTCAATAACCGGCATACGCCGCGCGAAGTTGTTGTGCTCGGCGACCTTTTTCTCAAGCTGCTCTAAGCGATACGCCGTCAGCTTGCTCGACACCAGAATTCCGCCGAGCGAGCCGCCAAGCGTTCCTAAAAGGGAAATCATCGCGCAGATTATTGTGCTGTCCACGAAATCACCTCATCTCATTTCGACTTTGATGACGTTTTCGTTTACTCTCTCGATAACGAAAAACGTCTTGTGGCACTCCCATTCGTCCGCCGCGGTTGCGACACCGCCCGCGCCGCATTTCGCGAAGCCGCCCGCCGCGCACGTGCCGTCATCTCTTACGGGCACAACGCCTGTCATTCCGACGTAATCCCATTCGGGGCGGTCTTTGCGCTCGATGTACTTTTGCGAGGGGTCGTATTCGGGATTTGCCTTGAAATGCCCGTCTTCCATAAGAATTCGGCTGAACTCGTCGCGCTGCCAGCGCCCGAGCCAGTCCTCGTCACCATTGCCGACAACCGAGGGATTGCCCGACGTGATGCCGACGATATAATCCCCCTCTTCGGCAAAGCAAAGCCCGCCGTTCTTGATAGTTACGAAATACCCGACGCGGTCCTCGTTGTTCGGGTTACCGTCAGACCACGGTTTTATAAACTCAGCGTAGTCCGCGCCCGTAGAATTGATTGCGCCGTCGGAATATACAAGCCCCAGATACGATATTCTGAAAGCGTTGCTATACGTGATGCTGCCGTTGGTTTTTTTGTATCCGTTGCCAACCACCACAACATCGCCCTCCAG
The DNA here is from genome assembly GCA_964430965.1 of uncultured Ruminococcus sp. Lineage (GTDB taxonomy): Bacteria > Bacillota > Clostridia > Oscillospirales > Ruminococcaceae > CAG-115. The sequence goes on from CAYSHU010000005.1 coordinate 17,822, forward strand.
TTCTTTGGCAGTGGCGCCTTCCGCCATGTCTTTGCAATATTTTCCGCACGCAAAGCTAGCGTAATTTGTCGCCTTTGCGGCGTGCCCTATCGCGTGAGAATAGTTTCCGGTGGCGGAGCAGTCAAGACCCTGCGCGAACGAATTGACCCCCGTTTCGGTGTCCGCTTTGCGCCCGAGCGAGAACGAGCCTGTCGCCACGGGATTTGCCGCGTCCATTTTCCCGGAAATATCCACGATCGTGTCCGTAAACACCGCGTCCTCGGGGACGTCGCAGCCGACCGTGAAGCCGCCCACCGTGTCGGCGTTTCCTCCGTTTGCAGGCAGCGCTGTCGGAATTTCGGGGATTTCGGGGATCTCGCTTTTGTCCGCCTTGTTCTGCGCAAGGGACAACGCGTATTCCTTCGCCGCTTCAAGCGTTTCCTCGTCGCCGACGTCGGCGTAATTCATAAGCTCGGCGAGGGCGGCGCCGTCGACGCTGTCGGAGCCGCCGCTGTAAGCCGCCGCGCCGCCCGCCGCGATAACTCCGTCGCCGTCAAGCCCCGTAAGCTCCGCCTTGCCCATGCCGAGGAGATACACCGTGCCGTTTGTCGAGTTTATCAGCTTGCCGCTGCCCGTGGGGATTTCGGCAACATTGTCCGCGCCCGCCGTGATCCCCGAATATTTCGACGCGTAAATCACCGTGCCTCCGAGGTTCTGCACAAACGTGTTAAAGCCCCCAAGCCCCTCAACCTTAAGCTCGGAGCCTTTCAGAGTTACTGTTTTGATCATTAAAATTCCTCCGTTTATTAGATTTTTGTGATGATAATGCGAGGGGTAGGCTCAAGCGGTAAGAGGTACGAGCCGCGCCTTGCATTTCATCGGATAAATAATAACTAAATCAAAACTGCAATTCTCTGCAAATTTCCCTTGACACGAGCGTGTTTTTATGATAAAATAAACTTAACGCGGCATTTTGCGCCGCTATTTATATGAAGGAGATTTCAGCTATGGGATTGTCGGTTGACGGCATTGTTAAAAAATACGGCGAAACTACGGTGGTTGACAACCTTTCGTTTTCGATGAACGAGCCCGGCGTGTTCGCCTTGCTCGGAACGAACGGCGCGGGGAAAACCACGTCTATTCGCATTATACTCGGGATGCTCGCGGCGGACGGCGGCACGGTGACATGGGACGGCAAGCGGTTTCTCGCCGCGGAAAAGCCCGTCGGGTACCTCGCCGAGGAGCGCGGATTGTATCCCAAAATCAAGGTCATCGAGCAGCTTGTTTATTTCTGCACGCTCCGCGGAATGAGCCGCGACGGCGCTGTGAAAACGCTTGATGACTGGCTTGAGCGCTTGAACATCACCGAGCATAAAAACAAGCGCGCCGAGCAGCTTTCTAAGGGAAATCAGCAGAAAGTCCAGCTGATAGCGGCGCTTGCCCCGAACCCGGAGCTTATAGTTCTCGACGAGCCGCTTTCGGGGCTCGACCCCGTGAACGCCGAGCTCTTCAAATCCGTTATCAGAGAGCAGATAAAGCAGAACAAGTATATCATAATGTCCTCTCACCAAATGGCGACAATTGAGGAATTCTGCAAGGATATTATAATTCTCGACAAGGGCAAAACGGTTTTGCAGGGCAATCTCAACGAGATAAAAAAGGGCTATGGCAGAGTTAAGCTCACCGTAAAGGCGGAGGGCGATATAAAGCCGTTCGCGCGGGAGTGCGGGCTTTCCGTTACCGAGGACACGCCCAACGGCACGAGCTTTAACGTAAAAAGCGAGGAACAGGCGCACGAGCTGCTCCACAAGATAATAAACAGCAAAACGCCGCTTATTAAATACGAGCTGCGCGAGCCGTCGCTCCACGAGATTTTTATTGAAAAGGCAGGTGAATCCGATGCGGACTAAAGGCTGGAGAAGCGTTTTTTCGTTTACGTTTATTCAATATGTCAAGACGAAATCATTCATAATAGGCTCAATCGTGATTTGCGTGGTTGTGGCGGCAATTTGCGTTTTGACAAACGTCCTGCCGGGGCTTATCAACGAGGATCTTGCCGACGCGACGGAGATTATCGGGAGCATCGGCGACAATTCCGAGCAAGAAACCGACCCGTTCCTCGAAAGCGGCGCTTTGTATCTGTTTGACGAGGCGGGCGTTCTCGCGGAGGAGGACAAATCGACGCTCGCCGGGCTTTTCCCCGACAGATTTTCCGAGCCTTCGGGCGGGATTGCGGATTTTACGGAGGAGCTGAAAGCCTCTGAAAAGCTTGAAATAGCCGTTCACGCCACTGCCCAGACCGACAAGGACGGAAACATCACAGGCTATGAGCTGCGGAGCTATTACACCTCCGCCGCCAAAGACAGCGCGGATTTGGTCGGGAACATTATGACGGAGCTTGTAAACCGCCGAATTCTGCTGAACGCGGGCGTTGCTCCCGAAAAGTACGCCGAAACGCAGGTTTCGATATTTGCGACGAAAACCGAGGCGGGCGGCAAGAACCTGAACGAGCTTCAGGGGCTTGTGAACTACGCGCTGCCGCTTGTCGTGTCGCTTGTGCTGTTTATGCTGATCTACACCTACGGCTCGATAGTCGCGAATTCAATCGCGACGGAGAAAACAAGCCGCGTTATGGAGCTGCTTTTAACGTCCGTCCGCCCGCTTGCCGTGGTTATCGGCAAGGTGCTTGCTATGGCGCTTGTGAGCTTTTTGCAGTTCGCGCTGATTATCGTCGTCGGCTGGGCGAGCTTTGCGCTGTCCGCGCCGTTCGGGTGGCTTGGCAAGGCGGCGGATTTGGTGAAAGATCCCGAGATACAGGCGGCGCTTACTCAAGCCGCGCAGGACGCGCTCCCGTCGGGAGTTTCCACGTCGGAATTTGAGATAGCGCAGGCGATGAACGATTTGCAAAGCGTATTCACGCCGTTCAACATCGCGATGATAGTGATTATATTCCTGCTCGGATTTCTGTTCTACTCGCTTATCGCGGCGCTTGTCGGCGCTTCGATCTCGCGAATGGAGGATTTGCAGGCGGCAATGAGTCCTTATGCTATCGTCGGAATTCTCGGAATGTACCTCTCGTATTTCCCCGTAATGTTCAACATAGACAATCTTGCCAACGGCGAAGCGACGATAAATCCCGTGCAGATGTTCTCGTATTATTTCCCGATAAGCTCACCGTTCGCGCTGCCGTCGGCGGTGCTGCTCGGCAGCCTCGGCACGGCGCGGACAGTCCTTGCCGTGGCGATTCTGGCGGCGTTTGTAGTGCTTATCGCGATTGTAGTCAGCAAGGTTTACGAGGCGATCGTGCTGCACAACGGAAATCGCATAAAGCTCGCGGATATGCTGAAAATCGCGGTTAGAAAATGATGAATTTAGACGCGCTCCACAAGCTGGAGCTAGACTGCTTCGCCAGCCCGTGGACGCGCGGAATGTTGACAGCGGAGCTCACAAGCCCGCTTTCCGTCGCGGTTTATGAGTATGTTGGAGAGGAGCCGAATAAAGAATTAGCGGCGTTCGCGTTCGGGCGTGTCGTCGCCGACGAGGCTGAGCTGTTTCAAATCGGCACGCGCTCCGATTTAAGAGGGCAGGGAATAGCCAAGCGGCTTCTCGGGCGCTTCCACGATGAGGCGCGAAAAAAGGGAGCGGCGGTGTGCTTCCTCGAAGTGCGAACCAAAAACGCCGCGGCGATTGCGCTGTACGAAAAGGCGGGCTACGAGCGCGTTTCCGTGAGGAAAGACTACTATCCCGATGACGACGCGCTTGTGATGAGGAAAGAGCTATGACCTACGAGGAATTTACCGCGGGGCTCGGCGAGTATCGGGAGCTGTTTGACAAGGGCTTGAAAAAGCAGGCGAATAAGTATCTGTTCGCGTTCGCGGAGGATTTCAATAATAATGTTCCGCTAAGCGAGGCGGACGAGATTTTATTCCGCTTCTGCCGCGAGTTATTCGACGAGGGAAAGTTTCCGGAGTTTCGTATCTACGACAGCCTTCGCGTGCCGTTTCAGCTTTCGAGCTTGCTTCACGAGTATCTTAAACGCGAGTGCGCCGCGGATAAAATGCCGCAGCTTCGCTGGGCGTATCAGCTTTTCGGCAGGTATTTCAATCCCCACGACCCGAATTTGGAGAACGACCCATACGACGTTCTGGAGCGAGCGTACTCTCACCCCGACTGCGACCCAAAAACCGTGGAGCTTTATTTTAACTGCCAAATCTACAATCTGGAGTTTGGGGCGCACCATTTCCCCGAGGGCTGCTGCATAGCCCGCGAGGCTTACGAGGAGAACGTGAAAACCGCCGAGAGGATACTTTCGGAACACGAGCTCCCGCTCGAATTCGCCGAGGAGCTGGAGTATTACAAGACGCTCTACCGCATATACTTCGAGTGCCACGACGGCGGCAGAAACGGCGACTTTGACGAGCTTTGCGAGGCGGCGGGAATCAGCTTCACCGCGCCGAGGGCGTTTTACTACAACAATTAACAACAAAATCCCCCGCGAAGCGGGGGATTTTAATTATGCAAAAAAATCTCTTGCAATTTTGGAAAAGATATGTTATAATTAAAGTGAAATATTAGGGGCGCGAAAACGTCCCGATTGAAATTTTTTTCTAGGAGGGCATTTCCAATGGCTGATATTCAGAAAATGTATGATCTTTGGGTGGAAAAGGCAACCGCCGACCCCGATCTCAAGGCGGAGCTTTTGAGCGTCGCGGGCGACGAGGACGGCAAGTTCGACCGCTTTTACCGCGAGCTGGAGTTCGGCACGGCGGGCTTGCGCGGAGTTATCGGCGCGGGCACTAACCGTATGAACGTTTACACCGTTAAAAAGGCTACGCAGGGCTTGGCGGAGTATATCCTCGACAACGGCGTTGAGAAAAGCGTCGCGATAGGCTACGACAGCCGCATTAAATCCACATACTTCGCGGAGAGCGCGGCAGAGGTTCTCGCGGCGAACGGAATTAAGGTGTACATTTACAAGGAGCTTATGCCCACCCCGATGCTCTCCTGGGCGGTTCGTCATCTGAAATGCGGCGCGGGAATTGTCGTAACGGCTTCGCACAATCCCGCGAAATACAACGGCTATAAGGTCTACGGCTCGGACGGCTGCCAGATGACCTCCGAGGCGGCGGATATCGTGCTCGGCAAGATCAACAATATCGACATTTTCAGCGGCGTAAAGTCCGTTGATTTCAAGCAGGCAGTCGCGGACGGCACTGTTTCTTATATCGAGGACGACGTAATCGACAAGTATCTCGCAAAAGTCAAGGAGCAGGGACTGCACACCGACCTTGTTCCGTCGTCGGGCTTGAAAGTGGTCTACTCTCCGCTGAACGGCACGGGAAACAAGCCCGTTCGCCGTATTCTCAAGGAGATCGGCGTTGCGGACGTTACGGTAGTTCCCGAGCAGGAGAACCCCGACGGCAACTTCACGACCTGCCCATATCCGAACCCCGAGATCCGCGAGGCTCTGCAAAAGGGCTTGGAGCTCTGCGATAAGGTAAAGCCCGATTTGATGCTCGCGACCGATCCCGACTGCGACCGCGTCGGCATTGCCGTTCCCGACGGCGACGGCTACGAGCTGTTCACGGGCAACGAAACGGGCGCGCTGCTGCTCGAATACGTCTGCAAGGAGCGCCTTGCTCTTAACAGAATGCCGAAAAACCCCGTCGCGGTAAAGACTATCGTGACCTCGGATATCACAAAGGCTATCAGCGCGAAGTACGGCGTGGAGCTCCGCGAGGTGCTTACGGGCTTCAAGTTCATCGGCGAGCAAGTGGGCTTGCTTGAAAAAGCGGGCGAGGAGGAGCGCTACATATTCGGCTTTGAGGAGAGCTACGGCTACCTCGCGGGCGGCTATGTCCGCGATAAGGACGCGGTTGTCGCTTCTATGCTGATCTGCGAAATGGCGGCGTTCTACCGCACAAAGGGCATCTCCCTGATTGAAGCGAGAAAGCGCCTCTACGACGAGTATGGAGTTTACCTCAATAAAGTTAGCAGCTATGAATTTGAGGGCGCTGCGGGCATGGAGAAGATGAAGCAGATTATGGCAAGCCTCCGCGCGAACGCTCCGAAGACTATCGGCGGCTTGAACGTTCTTTCGGTAACAGACTACGTTGCGCGCAAAAAGACCGCCGCGGACGGCACCGTAACCGACGTGACGCTCCCGAAGAGCGACGTTATCACCTATAATCTCACCGACGACGCTTCCGTTATCATCAGACCCTCCGGCACCGAGCCGAAGATCAAGGTCTACTACACGACAAATGGCGCGACAAGGGACGACGCTATGGCGGTTTACGACAAGCTGGCGGCGGATTTCACTAAGATACTCGGTGTTTAATTAAATAAACTTTCCCCCGCCGAACGGCGGGGGAAATTGTTTTTACGCTAGTTTTTTATCTTTCGAGCATTTCAAGAACGTCTATGTCCGCAAGCTCTCCGAAGGCGCTTCCGTAAAATATCCTCGGGTCTTTTATCGTGAGCTTTACGCTGACGTTGTCGCCGGGCTGCAATCCGCTGAAGTCGACGCCGGCGCAGTCGTTCATATTTCCGAGGAAAACATCGCAGAGGTCGCCGTAGCCGTCGGAGCTGTTGTACGCCTCGTAAAATACGCCGCGCTCGGGGTGCTCGCGGTCAAGTGAATAGATCGCGTTCGGGAGCCCGGCGGCGCTTTCGCTGTCGGGATAAAAGTGCATATCTCCCGACGTGGAATAGCCCTCGTCCTCGCGAATTTCCAAATACCCTGTCATCTCGACCGAGCCCTCGAATTGAATTTCCGCTTTTGAAAGATAAAGCCCCGGTATGCCGTCGAGATCGCCGGAATATGTGTCCTCAACATACGAGACGTTTTCGTAGGAGAACGTCGTGCTCGCGTTTTTCACGGTAAGCTCGCCGAATTTCTCTCCGACGCTCAGCCTGAAATAGTCGTTCCCCTTGGGGTATTCCTCGTCGTTATAGATCGCGATGCAGCCTCGCTCCGTAAACTTTTCCGGCGAGCCGTAAAGGCTTATGTTCACGCGCGGGATAAACGCGTAAGCAAACCCATCGCACACGACCTCGGGATAATCGCACAAAATATCTCGGCTTTTGAACGTTTCCTCGCTGAACTGCTCCGGCGGGAACTGCTCGTGCGTTCCGTGAAATTCCGCGGGATTTTGGTATCTTGTAAGCTCCGACGTGTAAATCGGCGTGCCGTCGGGCGCGGTGAGGAATGTCGGCTCGCCCTCGGGGATTATTTCCTCGTCAGCGGCTCTTGTTTCGTCCTCCGTTGAGCTTTCAATAACCGAAGCCGCGCCGCCCGCAAGGCTTTGGGGCTTCGTTTGTTCGGATTTTTTGCAGGCGGTGAAATTGGCGAGTGTAAAAGCGAAAGCGAGAATATAAGCAAATTTTTTCATATTGTACCTCCGATTTGTGATTTGTTTGAAATTTTGCCCTCTATCTAATAAAACGCAATTTCAAGCGCCGAGGTTACAAAAATCCCCCGCCAAATCGACGGGGGTTTTTCTGCCCCCAAACGATTATTTTTGTGTTATAATATACAGAGAGAGGGGTGATGCGTATGTCGGTGCTCGAGGAGGTTTACTTGAAATACAGGCGGCTGATGTTTAAGGCGGCGTTTGAAATTCTCGGGAACGCGCAGGACGCGGAGGATGCGGTGCAGGACGCTTTTGTGAGGCTTGCCGATAATCTCCGAAAGATCCGCGGGGCTGACTGCCCCCAAACTCGCAATTTTTGTGTTATTATTACCAGAAATATATGTTTTAACAAGCTCCGCAAAGCCGCGCCGCTTGAGATCTCGGAGGATATATCTTCCGAGTGCGACGTGGAGAAGGAATTCTTCTCCTCGGTCGGGGTGGAGGCTCTGGAGCGGGCGCTTGGGAAATTGAGCGCGAATTATCGCGATATTCTGTACCTTACGGTGTACGAGGAGCTGCCGCTGAAAAGTGCGGCGAAGCTCCTCGGTATTACCTACGAGAACGCCAAATCCCGCGTAAAAAGGGCGCGGCACAGACTTGCTGAGATTTTGAAGGAGGACGGTTATTATGAAAATTATGAAAAATGACAACCTTAAAACGGCGTTGTTGAACGCTATGGAAGCGGACGCGCAGCGGCTTGACACGGCGACTGAAAATGAAAAACCGCACGAGTTTTCTCCCGAATTTGAGAGCGCGGTAAATCGGATTATCAGACGCAAAAAGCCCCTGCGTCTTAAAGCCGCGGTGATTTCGGCGGCGGCAGCGGCGGCAATTCTTGCGACGACGGGCGTTGCGGCGGCGAACGGCTGGAATCTGAAAACCGCGATAAGCGGCTTGTTCAACGAGGACAAAAACGACGGCTCGGCGTTTTTCGGGTATGACATCAACGGCATAGGAAGCAAGGAGCTCGACCTGACGTTCGAGCGGGACGGGTACACGATTAACGTGTTTGGCGTGGCAGCAGACAAGCGCACGGCGTTTGTGCTGTACGATATTGTTGTTGAAAACGGGTACGTCTTTAAAAACGACAGAATAGAGCACACCTACTCGACAAGCGATTCGGCAAATTTGACTGTGTGGCAAAACACCGAAAACTACTTTAAAATGATTGACGATGAGCTTGAAATGAACAGGCTTCCGAACGGTAATTATGACTATGAGGCTTTTAACCCGGCAGAAGTGAATTCGACCAACACCGACATTCTGTTGGGGCAGGACGGCAACGTTTATCACTGCGCTTACAGGTTCGACATAAAGCCGCTCTCGCTTAGCGGAAAAACCCTGATATTTGATTTTAACGGTATCACCATTGTTCCCGAAAGCGGCAATTATTATTTTATTCAAACCGATGTTTGCGACACCGTCACAATCGACTTTGATTTCATCAACGACAGTGACAGCGTTATGCTTGAACCGGGCGAGCCGTTTATGTTTGAGGGTGAAACGTTCACGCTTGAAGCTGTGGAGCTCACGCCGTTTTCGGTTTATCTCCGCGTTTCCAAGCCGAGTGATAACGTCGAAGATGATATACAAGAATTCGACCGCTATCCGATAAAGATCCGCGACAGCGTTACGCTCACCATGGCGGACGGCTCTACGACGACCGACGACGTGCTTTTCGGGAATAAATACGACGCCGGCAATGCCACGAACGAAAATACCGCCATTTCCACAAACATTCACCTGATGTGGAAGCACCCCGTAAACGTCGACGAAATAAAGTCGATTACAATTGGCGATACAACCTTTGCGTTGGACTAATCTCAAAAAAATTTTTAAAAACCCCTTGACAATCCCTTTTGAATATGTTATAATCTAGAAGTATGAGTTTACGCTCTCGCTCGCAATTCTTTGCTGTCACAAAGATGTAAGGGCGGGAGGATATTGTTTACGGATTGAGGTGACTATTATGAAAGAGGGAATTCATCCCGCATACGAGGCGACTACCATTAAGTGCGCTTGCGGAAACGTCATTGAGACGCGTTCCACGAAGAAGGACATCAAGGTCGAGATCTGCTCGAAGTGCCACCCGTTCTACACCGGCAAGCAGAAGCTGGTTGACAGCGGCGGACGCGTTGACAGATTTAAGAAGCGCTACAACATGGGCAAGTAAGGCGCTTTCGGTTCTCAAAAACGAAACTCACGCATAGTTTTTCTGTGCGTGAGTTTTTCTTGTCACCTGCGAGAAATTTGTCGAAAACAAAAAGGAGTGGCTGTTTTTGGATTTGGTTTATCGTGATATTGACGTTCTGTCAACTCCGTGCGGGGAAATAACGGTGGTTGATGAGAATAATCAAAGGTGTAGATTTTCCGTGGAGAAAAGCTCTTATACTCCCGATTATGAGCTGTTTTACGGCATGGAAAATGAAAAATCAATCAATACGGACACCAACTATTTGCTGTGCGTTCCCGCCGACGCTCTGGTGCTTCGGCAAACATACAAGATCTGTCTGACGGGCACCGCTCTGCATTACGGCGACAGCGATGAGCATACCGAAGCTGTTTCGGGTACGGCAAACGGTTACAGCATTGCGATCGGCGCATACGATCCGAACGATGATGAAAAAATACGTCAAGCCTATGAATATTCGTCGGCTCAGGAGAATCTTCCGAAAAATTTGCTTGTTTCGCCGCCCGAATATGACGAAAGCAGTTTTGAGCAGTACGATGTTGAAATGCTGGAGGATTGCTCGGGATTTTCGTTTCGGTTGCTGGAACGCTCCGTAAAAGAGATACACTTCCGTGTGGCTTGTGTGAAGCATAGTGAAAGCGTGGATTATTCGGAATATGAAGCCGCCGTGGAATTATGGACGACATAATTCATCGTACCGACTAAAGGCATCATAATGGCGACAAGTAAATTTCAAAAAGTGTCAA
>CAYSHU010000006.1:0-26255 GCA_964430965.1 uncultured Ruminococcus sp.
GGCGTTTTTTAGTCAAAATTATCCGAAAAATTTATCCTTTTTCTCCTGCTTATTTGTCTTATAAAAGGGTAGAATACAGAAGTGTTTGGAGGGATTTTTTTGAGCGAATTAAGCGAGCTTGTTAAACAGGCGGCAAACGGCGACAGAGCGGCGTTTGACAGACTTTACGAGCAGACGAAAAACGGCGTGTGGTTCACTTGCATCGGTATTCTGAACAACGAGGAAAACGCGAAGGACATTATGCAGGAGACATACCTTGCGGCGTTCGAGCGGCTTTCCTCGCTTGAAAAGCCCGAGTCGGTGCGGTCTTGGCTGAACAGAATAGCCGCGAACAAGTGCAAGAACCACCTCGGCGCAAAATCGAACCGCGCGGTAGAGAACGATGAGGAAGTCATTGAGAACGTTCCCGACGACGGGCTTATCCCGGAGGAATACGTCGAGGACAAGGCAAAGCGCGAGCTTATTATGCGGCTTATCCGCGAGGCGCTTTCCGAGGAGCAGTATCAAACGGTTATTCTCTATTACTTCGACGAGCTCACCGCGCCCGAGATCGCCGAGCTTATGGGCGTTCACGAAAAAACCGTGCGCTATCGCCTGAAAATCGCGCGGGAAAAGATAAAGGAAGCCGTTTCGCGATACGAGGACGAAAACGGTGAAAAGCTCCACGCTGTTGTTCCGCTGCTTCCGATTTCGAGGCTTTTCGGCAAGGCTTCGCAGAATGCCGCTCCGCTCCAAATCCCGACAAGCACTCCGACTTCTCCCTCGAATACCGCGGCACCGGCCGCGAAAACAGGAGGAAAAGCAATGCTGAATACACTGAAAGCAAAAATCATAGCCGGAGCGTGCGCCGCCGCGGTTGTCGGCGGGGGAGTTACCGCGGGAGTGCTTATCGCGAACAATTCCAAGGATAAGCCCGAAAACAGACCTGCTTACAGCGCGCCCGCGAACGTTTCCAAGCCTGCGGCGGCTTCAAAGCCGAGCGGCACATCAAAGCCCGAAAGCAGCACATCTAAGCCCACGGCAAGCCAATCGGACGTTCCGAAGTTAGAGGGACTGAAGCCGATAGAACTGCTGCGGACAACGGGCGAGTTCGGCGAGAACGACCCCGACATTATCTCCGGCAGGATCAAGGACGCGTATATGACCAACAACGGGAGCTTCATACTTTTGACCGACGACGGCGAGCTTCTGCTTTATGAGCTCACCTACGGTGCCTACGCGCCCATGAGCTTCGGCAAGAACACAGGCATTACCAAGTTTGACAGTATTCTGTTCAAATCGGACAATGTCGACCTTTCACTTACCGTTGTGGACGGAAACAATGTGTTTTTCAAATCGGTCAATTCCGAGGGCGAGGTAAATCTAAGCAGGGACAGCGGAAACGAACGCGCGGCGCAGGGCGTACTGTTTGACGGACGAGCCATGCGGGATATTTGCGTAGGTCAATATCTGGAGCATCTGTACGTGATCGACGAGAACGGCAACGGGTTTATGCTGGAAAACCGCTATTGGCGCAGTCAGGAATACACGAATGAAAAGGGCGTTTACGCGGAGCCGTCGGAGTGCTTTTTCTATTACCCCGACCAGTTGAACTCGTTTATTTACAACGGTATGAAGCTGAGGCAGCGCATCGGGAGCTGCGTTCTCGCCGAGGACGACAAGCTATATTACCACGACCCCGGACACAGCGACGCAAGCGAGACTCCCGTTGAAGAGCTGAAGGACATTGACTTTGAGAGCGTCTTTCACTCCGGCTCAGGCGCCGTGCTTGACTGCTACTATTACGCGGGAGTGACAAGGGACGGAAGAATAACGGCGTTCAGCATAAGGGAGGACAACGATGATATCGCGCACGCGGCGGTCGCTTTCTCGGATAATAAGCCCGACGGAGAAGTCAAAAAAATCTGGGTGAGCTCAAAGCGAATAGTCGTGAAAACGGACAAGGGCTTCTATTACGCCGACTACGACGAGGACAACGCGCTCAAACCGCTCGACGCGCTGAACAATATTTCCGAGGACGTGGTAAATCTTCGCGGCAACACCGTTTTGTTGAGCAACGGTTCTTTATACAAAATCACAGCGTTAAGGAATTAGGAAACGCGAAATACCGGCTTGGTTTGGTGTGGTTTCCCCGACCCTCAGTATTGGAAACCACAGGTTTATATAGCTCGCGCCGCGCAAGGAAAAGCCTTGCGCGGCGTTTGTTTTTTACAAATCTGCTCCAAAATCAAATCGGCTTTGTCACCTCCGCGAGCCACCCGCGCTCCTCGTCGGAAAGCAGCGGCGAAAGCGTTTCGTAAACCCACTTGTGATACTCGTTAAGGCGCGCTGTTTGCGGCTCGGTGAGGTATCGCTTGTCAATTCCGTCCACGTCGAACGGCACACAAGTAAGCGTGGTGAATTTCAAAAAGCCCTCGAACTCCGCTTTTTCGCACAGCACAAGGCTCTCGTGGCGTATGCCGAACTTGCCCTCGAAATACAGCCCCGGCTCGTCGGACGTTATCATTCCCTCGGCGAGCGGCGCGTCGTTTGCAGCTCTGTAAGAGATGCGCTGCGGGCCCTCGTGGACGTTCAGCAGAAATCCCACGCCGTGCCCCGTGCCGTGGTTGAAGTCCAGACCGTTGTCCCACAGCGGCTTCCGCGCGATGCCGTCCAGCGTTGAGCCGCGCGCGCCCTTCGGGAACACCGCCCCGAGCAGCTCCAGATGCGCCGCCAGCGCAAGCGTGAACGCGCGTTTCTCCTCGTCGGAGAGCTCCCCGAGCACAATAGTCCGCGTGATGTCGGTAGTGCCCTGCCGATAGTGTCCGCCCGTATCGGACAAAAGCAGCCCGCGCGGCTCTAAAACTGCGTTTGTCGCCTCTGTCGCGGAATAGTGAACGATCGCGCCGTGCTCCCCATACGCCATAATCGGCTCGAAGCTCTGCCCGAGGTAATCCGTGCCCATTCCGCGGAATTCCTCCAGCTTCTCCGCCGCGGAGATCTCCGTGATTTTTTCGCGTTTCACCGCGGATTTCAGCCATTTCATAAATCTCGTGACGGCAGCGCCGTCCTTGATATGCGCGGCTTTTTCCGCGCTGATCTCGGCGGGAGTTTTGCAAGCCTTCATTATCTCAACGGGGCTCGGCTTCGCGATGATTTTCGCGCATTTCAGCGAATCGCGCAGACGGAAATTCGCGGTTCGAGTATCTATCCAGACCGCTTCATTAAGCGCTTCGAGAGCATTGTATATTTCGCCGTAGGGCTGCAATTTTACGCCGTCGTTCTCTAAATTCAACTTGATTTCCTCATCGAAGATCGAACTCTCCGCGAACAGCTCCGCCTTATCCTCGAAAATCAGCATAAAAGCGAGGAACACGGGATTGAAATCCACATCGCCGCCGCGTAAATTCAGCGTCCACGCGATGTCGTCCAGCGCCGAGAGCGTGAGAACGGCGGCGTTTTCGCCGCGCATTTTTTCGCGCAGCCTCAAGAGCTTCTCGCCTCGCGAAAGCCCGCAGACCTCGTCCGGGAGCGAGAACACGGGCTTCTTTGACAGTGGCGGTCTGTCTTTCCAGATCTCGCCCACAAGGTCGAGCTCGGGCTCGAGCACGATGCCTTTGGAGCGCAGCGCGGCTTCGAGCTTCTTTATGAAAAGCGCGTTGACGCAGCGCCCGTCAAAGCCCAGCACGGAGCCGTTCGGAAGCCTTTCGGCGAGGTATTTTTCAACGCTCGGCACACCCTCCTCGCCCTGCTTCATCAGCGTAATTCCGCTGCCCGAAAGCTCCGCCGCGGCTTGAATAAAATAGCGCCCGTCCGTCCAGAGCGCCGCTTCGTTTTCCGTGACGACCAGCCGCCCTGCCGAGCCCGTGAATCCGCTTAAATACTCGCGCGACTTGAAAAAAGCGCCTACGTACTCCGAGCCGTGGAAGTCCTCGGTCGTCACCAGATACGCATAAATACCGCGCCGCGACATATTCTGCCGCAGCGCCGAAATCTGTTCCCTCATTTGATCTTCCTCACAAATAAAATCGAATATGCCGCGCAACACAGGGAGTTGGCGGTGTAAAGCGGTTTGTCTGACGCTCGCTCCGCGTCCGCATAGACCTTGAATTTCCCGGCAATATCGAGCGAAAGCTCCTCGGCGGTTGGGTTGACTATCAGCACGAGCTGCCCCGCCGTCATCATAAAACCTTCTCCAAAGCGCTCAAACACGCGCTTGTTCATCTCCCCGCGAAAGCGCTTCCTGATTGCGATAAGCCCGCGGTAATAATCCGCGATTTCGCGATTTTGCACGAGGACGTCCCACTTTATCGAATTCACGCGGTCGCCCGATTTGTACGAATTACCGTCGCCGTTTTTCGTGCGGAGGAACTCCTGCCCCGCCTGTAAAAACGCCGTCCCGCGCGACAGGAAAACCAGCGCCGCCGCCATTTTATCGGCTTGCTTGATCCTCTCAAGATCCGCGTTATTAAGCGAGATTTTCAGCTTGTCGAACAGCGTGAGATTGTCGTGGCACTCGACATAGTTTATCGTCTGACGCGGGTCGTTCGTCCAGAAATCCTCGGGGAATTCGCCCGCAAGAGCCTCACAAACGGCTTTATAATGCCACTCGTCCGCCGCGCCGTTTACAAAGCCGCAGTCCTTTTCCCCGAACACCGAGCCCTTGATCGCGTCGCGCAGCTTGTCGTTGAAGAACGCGAAATTCGGGAGCTCCCGCGCGTTTTTTTGTACGGCGCGGCGGCTCTCCGAGAGAGGACTTATCCCACCCGTCCAGCCCTCGCCGTACAGCAGGATATCGGGGTTTATTCCGCGGAGCTTCCGCTCCGCCTCGCGCAGCGTTTCGATATCGAGAAGCCCCATTAAATCAAACCGAAAGCCGTCGAGGTGATATTCCCTTGCGAGAAACACAAGGCTGTCAACGATGAATTTCCGCGCCATTGCGCGCTCCGACGCGAACTCGTTGCCGCAGCCCGAGCCGTTTGAAAACGTGCCCGTGTCCTCGTCGACGCGAAAATAATAGCCCGGGAAAAGCCCTTGGAACGCCGAGCCCTCCACATCGAAAACGTGATTGTAAACCACGTCCGCAACCACGCCAAGTCCTTTTTTATGCGCTTTCTGAACAACCGCGCGGAGCTCCGAAACGCCGTCGTCTTGGGAATAATACGCGCTCACCGCGTTGTAAAACCGCGGGTTGTAGCCCCAGTTATATTCACTTTTATCCAAGTCAAAGTCGAAAACGGGCATTAGCTGAATGTGCGTCACGCCGAGCCTTTTAATGTAGGAGAGCCCGATTTTATCCCCGTGGGAATTCGCCGCCTTGCTCTCGCAGAGCGCCGCCAGCTTTCCGCGATTTTTGAAGCTCGCGCTTTCGTCCATTGAGAAATCGCGCACCGAGAGCTCGTAGATAACCGCGTCCTCGGGGTCGGGGAACGCGATAGGGCGGTCGCTTGCCCAGTTTTTCGGAGAGTGGCTGCGCAAATTCACGAGAACACAAAGCCTGCCGTCCGCCGTTACGCGTTTCGCGTAGGGGTCGCCGCACTCAACTGTTTCTCCGTTCCGCGTCACCGAAAAATTGTACAGCACGCCGTCTAAATCGCCGCGGACGCGGCACTCGAACACGCCGTCCTTATCGGAATTTTTCCGGCGCATTACGGCGCGTTTTATCAGCTCTCCGGAAGTGTCGTAAAGCCGCAGCTCAACTCGCTTCGCCGTGGGCTGCCACACTCGGAAAGCTGTTCCTTTTTCGGTACAATTAGTTCCGAGTGAGATGTTTATTTCATCAAAGTCATTCATCATAATCCTCAAGAAAATCGTGAATTATTCCGTTTTTGTCCTTGTAGGAAATCAGCCTGTCAAGGCGCACGCTGCACACCGAGCGGAAGATGTTCTGCTCGATTTGCGGGTTGTCCTCGGTAAGCCGCGCTATCAGCCGCTTTATGAGTTTCCGCTTCGAACCCTCCTCGCGCGTTGTCACGCGGCACGCGCATTGCAGAAACTCCAGCCCGCAGAAATCACGCCACGCGATTATGTCGTGCTCGCGGACGAGATACAGCGGTCTGATAAGCTCCATTCCCGCGTAGTTTTTCGCGCGGAGCCTCGGCAGCATTGTCTGCACCTGCCCGCCGTAAATCATTCCCATTAAAATGCTCTCAATTACGTCGTCGAAGTGGTGCCCCAGCGCAATCTTGTTGCAGCCGAGCTCCCGCGCCTTATTGTAGAGATGCCCGCGGCGCATTTTCGCGCAGAGAAAGCACGGGTTCTTGACCTTTTCCGTGTGGGAGAAAATCTCCGTGTTGAACGTTTCAATCGGCAATTCAAGCCGCTTTGCGTTTTCTTGTATTCGCTCAAGGCTCTCCTCGGAGTAGCCCGGGTTCATTACAAGATACCTCACCGAAATCGGGATTTTGCCGTGCTGCTCAAACTCGCGGAACAGCGCCCCAAGCAGCATAGAGTCCTTGCCGCCCGAAATGCACACGCAGATTTTATCGCCGCTTTGGAGCAGCTTGTATTCATCTATCGCTTTGGTGAATTTGCGGTGGATCGTCCTCGAGAACTCGCCGTGCAGGCTTGAGCTCATTCCTTGTCCCATTTCACAGCTTTCCTCAGATAGCGCTCCGCGAGGGCGCGGAGCTCCCGCGCGGTCGAGCCCTTAAGCGCGGCTTTTTTCATACGCCAAGTCCAGTTGCCGCCGACGGTGGAGGGCAGGTTCATTCGCGCCTCCTTGCCAAGCCCCAGAATATCCTGCATCGGGATTATCGCGAGGTTTGACGGCGACGCGTAGCACGCCCTTATCGCGCGCTTATGAACCTTCTCAAACGGCTTTTTGCCGAGGTAATTGTTCGCCATTGCGCGGGATTTCGCATCGGCTTCCTTATACCACTGCACGATAGTCGCGTTGTCGTGCGTTCCCGTATAGCAGACGGAATTCTGCGGGTAGCGGTGCGGCAGGTGGTCGTTGTCGGAATACTCGGGATTAAAGCCGAATTGAAGCACCTTCATTCCCGGGAATTTGGAATCGGCGAGCAGCTTCTTCACGCTGTCGAAAATCTCCCCCAAATCCTCGGCGATGATGCTGACGTTGCCGAGCTCCTTCGAAATTGCGTCAAACAGAGCCATTCCCGGGCCGTTTTCCCACGTGCCGTTTACGGCGGTCTTCTCGCCGTAGGGAATCGCGTAGTACGTGTCGAACGCGCGGAAATGGTCAATTCTGATCATATCGTACATCAGCGCGGATTTTTTGACGCGCTTTATCCACCACTCAAAGCCCGTTTCTGCCATTCTTTCCCAGTTGTAAAGCGGATTTCCCCAAAGCTGCCCCGTTTTGGAGAAGTAATCCGGCGGCACTCCCGCAACACGCTTCGGGTAAAGCCGGTCGTCGAGCTCAAACAGATCGGGGTGCGCCCACACGTCGGAGCTGTCGGGAGAAACGTAGATCGGAATATCCCCGATGAGCTTTATCCCCTTGCTGCCGCAAGCGCCATGAAAGCGCGTCCATTGCCGCGCGAAAATATACTGACACCACTTGACAAAGCCTATTTCGTCCTTGCACTCGTCGGCGTAACGCGCCATTGCGCCCGGGCTTCTCAGGCGGATGTCGTCGTCCCATTCCGTCCACGACTTGCCGTCAAAGCGCTGCTTAATCGCCATAAAAAGCGCGTAATCGTCGAGCCAGTCCGCCTCCTCGCGGCAAAACGACGTGTAGCCCACGTCGTCCGTGAAGCTCGCGTAAGCCTTGCGGAGCAGTACGTCGCGCGTTTTCGAGATCTTGTCGTAGTCCGTATACTCGGGGTCAGCCCCGAAATCCGCCGCCTCGCACTCCTCTTTCGAGAGCAAATCGCGGCGGCAAAGCTCGTCGAGGTCGATAAGCAGAGGATTTCCCGCAAAGGACGAGAACGGCTGATACGGCGAATCTCCATAGCCCGTAGGTCCCACGGGCAGCACCTGCCACCAGCTCTGCCCCGCCTTCTGAAGCCAGTCCGCAAACTTCTCCGCCTCCACACCGAGCGTTCCTATGCCATACGGCGACGGCAGGGAAGTGATGTGCATAAGTACTCCGCAGCTTCTTTTTAACATAAAATCATCTCCAAGTGTGAATTCGCGCGGTTTTTTCCCGCCTTCGGCGGGGAAACCGCGGTGTTTTTTGGTGTTTCCTTTATCTGCCTAAAATAGAGCCTACAATGATAAGCAGCATACCCATAGGGCACGCGCCCGTTACTACGATTGATACAGCCGTTGTTGCAACGGACGAGCCCGGGCTGAGCTGCGCCAGAAGAAACACCAGCCCGAACGGCACGATAAATATCCCGATGCCGACCCAGCGCATAATTTTTCCCGCGGTGCGAATGGGCTTTTTCTTTTCAAGGCTGTCCGGTTGTGCTTTTTGAAAAGGGTCGGTGGGCGTTGCGCCGATTTGCGGCAAATTTTGCGGATTTCCGTAAATATTGCCGTTTATCCCGCCCTGAGCCAGAATTTCGTCGAAAACCCTAAACAGCTCCTGCACGTGCTCGTCGTTAGCCGTTGTGGATTTTGACAACGAGCTTGGGTCAAAGAACACTCTTTGCACCTCGGTGTATTGCAGCAGCACCTGAACCTCGGGGTGCAGCTTTGTGCGCTCGTCAGCAAGAAGCGGCATGTATTGGTTGAACTGCGATGTGCTCACCCGTGTGCCGACGCTGCTGTTCGCGATGTTAGACTTGCTTTTTATGATGATCCCCACAAAAACAACCGTGAAAACCAAGAAAAAGCCCATAACCGCCATACTGATGTTTTGCGCGCTAAAGCCCCACATCATCAGCACTCCCGCGGCTATCGCAATTACAGTGATGATTATCGCCTGCTTTGACGGCGGCTTTTTCTCGTTATTGTTATTGAAATCGTTATTGAAATCACTCAAATCTGATCACCCCATTCTCGTCTGCGCGCTCTAAAAGCGCGTCTATAAAGAGCTGCACGTGCGGGTCGGACAAATCCGCCGCGGAGATTTTCTCCTTGTCAAAAATGCGCCGGACGTTCTCGTTTTTCAGCAGCTTTTTGATTTTCGGCAGCTCGCGGATACGTGGGTCGCGAAGCACGGCGGGGTCGACCGTGAAGCTCTCGCGGGCTTTTTCAAGCTCCTTGTCGTACTTCAACAGGATTTTTATCGACATCGCGATAGCCGCCGACATTCCCACCGCGCCGACTATCGTCAGTGCCATTCCGACCGCGACGGGCGCTGTAATGCCGCTCATTGCCTTTAGGTTCAGCGCAACAAGCACAATGCCGATTGCCATAATTACGCCGAAAACCGCCGCTATTATTGAATATGAAGGCTTTTTTGTGTTATTGTTGTTCATATTACACACTCCAGTATGACCTGTCAAGATTTCGGAAGCTAAGCGCCTGCGAAATGTGCACCCTGTCAATAACCTCCGCGCCGTTGAGGTCGGCGCAGGTCCTCGCGACTTTCAAGACCCTGTCGTAAGCCCTCGCCGAAAGCCCAAGCTTATCAAACGCCAGACGAAGCGTTTCCGAGGCGCGCGGGGAGAGCTTGCAAACCTCCGCGATAATGTCGCTTGTAATGCGGCTGTTGGACTTTATTCCCGTGCCTTTAAAGCGCTCCGCTTGGATATCCCTCGCGCGCTGAACGCGCTCTGCTATCGCCGCGGAGGGCTCCTGCGGCGTGCGCTCGGACAAATCGTCAAACTTCACGGGGCTCACCTCGATCTGAATGTCAATTCTGTCAAGAACGGGCTGGGAGATTTTGTGGAGATACCCCCGCACCTGCTTTAAAGAGCACGTGCATTTCTTGCCCAAAGTGGAAGAGTCGTTCCCGAAGTTCCCGCATGGGCAGGGGTTCATCGCCGCGACAAGCATAACCTCGCACGGATAGTTCACCGAGCCGCTTGCGCGGGAAATTGTGATGTCACCGTTCTCAAGCGGCTGCCGAAGCGTTTCCAGCACCTTTCTGTCGAACTCGGGCAGCTCGTCAAGGAACAGCACGCCGTTGTGCGCAAGGGATATCTCGCCGGGCTTCGGGACGCTCCCACCGCCGACAAGCCCCACGCCGCTTGCGGTGTGGCTCACCGCGCGGAACGGTCGGCGCGTCAGCAGCGGCTCGCGCGGGTCGATTATCCCCGCTACGGAATGAATCTGCGTCGTTTCAATGCTCTCCTCAAACGTTATCCGCGGGAGAATTGACGGAATACATTTCGCGAGCATGGATTTCCCCGAGCCCGGCGGCCCTATCATCAGAATATTGTGAGAGCCCGCCGCCGCGACCTCTATCGCCTTCTTCGCGGAGTATTGCCCCATAACGTGCGCAAAGTCCTCGCGAGCAACAAGCGCGTCCGCGCTTGGTATGTACGGCGGCTCCGGCGAAAGCCCGCCGCCCGTTTTCAGGAAATCAATTATCTGCGAGATGTGCTCCGCGCCGTAAACCGCAATGCCCTCAACGACGGAAGCCTCCTTGGCGTTCGCCGCGGGGAGGAAAACTCGCTTTATACCGTTCTTCGCCGCCTCTATCACCATACTGAGCACGCCGTTTACGGGGGCTAAAGCGCCGTCCAGCGAAAGCTCACCGAGAAACGCCGCGTCGTCAAGCTCCGCCATAATCACGTTGTTGAGCTTCAAAAGCGCCGCTGTTATCGGCAAATCGAACATCGCGCCTGTTTTGCGGACGCTTGCGGGGGCTAAATTCACCGTAAACTTCCCGCCCGGCAGCACAAGCCCCAGCTGTCCGAGCACCGCGCGAATACGCGCCTTGCTTTCCTGCACGGCGATGTCCGCCATTCCCACAATGTCAAAGCTCGGCTGCCCGGGCGACACCGAGGCCTCCACCGTCACCATAAACGCGTTCAGACCGAAAAGCCCCGCGCTGTTGATTTTACTGAACATAATTTTCACTTCCGAATTTTCTGTTTTTTATTTATCAAGCCCTTGTTAATGCGGTTTTCCGACATTCGCTCCGCGATAACTATATTTTCCCATTATACTCACTATAATTATACCATATATTTGTGAAAAATGCAACGCTTACCTCAAATAAATTTTGCGAATTTTTCACTTTTTCACATAGAATTATAGTTGAAATAATTATTGAAATGTGGTATAATGTATAATGTATGAGTATAACATCAAGGCAAAGGAAATGAGAAAATCAAAATGAATGACAAAATCAATACCGAACGGCAGATAATCTTCGGGAAGAACGCCGTTTTTGAGGCGCTGAGCGCGGGGCGTGAGCTTGACACGCTGTTTATTGCGAAAGAGCAAAAGGGCGCTCAGCTCGGCTCGCTTGTCACGGAGGCAAAAAAGCGCGGCGTGGTCGTAAAGGACGCGAGCGCCGAGAAGCTCACGGTGATGTGCGGCACTCCAAAGCACGGCGGCGTGGCGGCGGAGCTTTGCGCGGCGGAATACGCGGAGCTGGAGGATATCCTCGCCGAAAGCGAGAGAAAGGGCGCGCCGCCGTTCATCATAATCGCGGACGAGATAGCCGACCCGCATAATCTGGGGGCGATTATCAGAAGCGCGGAGGCGGCCGGCGCGGACGGCGTGATAATCCCGAAGCGGCGCTCCGCCTCGCTGAACTCGACGGTTTTCAAAACCAGCGCGGGCGCGGCGGCTTGGATAAAGGTAGCAAGGGTCGCTAACCTTGTCGACGCGATTAAAACGCTGAAAAAGCGGAACATCTGGGTCTACGGAATGGAGGCCGACGGCTCGCCGTATGACAAAACGGATTTGACGGGCGGCGTGGCGATCGTAGTCGGCTCGGAGGGCTTCGGGCTCGGGCGGCTTGTCCGCGAGAGCTGCGACGGGATTTTAAGCCTCCCGATGAACGGAAGGGTAAACTCGCTGAACGCGTCCGTTTCGGCGGGGATTGTAATGTACGAGGCAGTGCGGCAGCGCAGCATAAAGCGCTGAGCCGCTTGGGAAATTAAGGAGAGATAAAAATGGCTGATGAAAAATACAGCATCGACGACATTCTGAACGAGGTCGGCACAAATCGCGGCAGCGGGCGCAATAAGGGCGTGAAGCGGCGCGCTGACGAGAGCGTCACGGAGATAATCGACGGCGGCGACGAAATAGACCGCCTGATAAAAGCAGGCAGGCAGAATAAAAAGCGCAAGCCCGACATAAGCGTCACCGAGGTTATTGATTCTATCGCGGTGAAAAACGCGGCGAAAAACGGCGTGCAGCGCCCGCCCGTAAAAAGCGCGAAGCAGCGCACGGACGAGGAGGTTGCCAGACGGCTTGCCGCGGATATTTCCCGCGCCGCCGACAACAATAGCCCCGTTTTCCCTGCCGATGATGACGACGTTGTTGAGTACGCCGCGCGGCAGCGCACCGAAAGCGAGGTGCGCGAGCGCATTGCGAAGGATATCGCGAACGCCGCCGACGTTAAGCGCTATCACGAGCTTACGCGGCGCGACGTCAGCAGCATTGAGGAAGAGGACGACGTAACGCCCTATAATCCGCAGAGAGCATCCGATAACGATGATATAGTACTCCACGACGCGGCGACGTTTGTGCCCACCGACACAATGGAAATGCGCCGCCAAAAAAGACTGAGCGACTTCCAGAACGCGATGAACGGCTTTGACAGCGAGGCGGAAAGCGATTCCGATAATGATCTCGATAATAACGAGGACGAGTTTTTCACGTCCATTAACCCTATGGACGCACCCGACAAGACCTCCGAGCTTCCCGTTGTCGCTAAGGAGGAAGAAACGAAAAAAGCTCCGAGATCTCAAAGAGCGCAATTATACGAGGAAACTCCCGAGGACACGGACACTCTGGCGGTCAGCGGCAACGAGCTGAAGGCGCTCGGGCGGGAGGAGCACATCAAGGAATACACGCCGTCCGTTTCGCGCAAGCGCGAGGAGCCCGCGGAGGAAACGCCCGCGCGGCAAACGCCGTTTACGGGAGAGCTGCACGTCGGCGAAAGCATCATCGACGCGCTGAACAAGAAAATCAACGAGCAAAGCTCGGATTTCGACGCGGTGACTCCCGATATCAACGTTTCAATTTCCGGGAGGAACGAGCCCGAATACCAAGAGGAAAACGAACAGCTTGAAAAGATAAAGCAGGTAAACGAATTAGCGCAGAAGAAGCGCCGCAAGATCTCCGAGTTTATTCTCGACGGGCGCGATGACACGGAGGAAAACGAGCCCGTTTCCGACGAGGAAGAAATTTTTGATGAGTTTGACGACGAGGACGAGGAAATCCCCGTTGACCTCAACGACGAGAACGTGATACGCGACAGGCTTGTCCGCGCCTCCAAGGGGCTTTGGGGACGCTTGATAATCCTCGGGGTGCTGCTGCTTGGGACGCTGTTTCTGGAGGCGGTCGGCATTTTCCATTGGAACATAGGCCGTCTTGCGACGATGATAACGTTCCGCTACGCGCCCGATACGTATTTGTATATAAACCTCGGCGTGGCGATTTTGTCCTTCGCGGTCTGCTCCTCGGTGGTTTCAAACGGACTTATGCGGCTTATCAGGCTGCGCCCCGACGGCGACACGCTCTGCGCGCTGGCGCACGTGGGCGCTATCGCGGCAATGCTGCCCTATTTCATCAAAAAATCCTACACCCAGATGGGCTTTTCGCATATGTTTTTGGTAATATCGCTTGGGGCGATTATCTGCAACACGATTTCAAAGCTGCTCACCGTAAAAACAGCGCAGAACAACTTCGCGTTTATTTTCGGGAGAGATAACAAATACTTCATCGACCGACCCGAAGGGGGCGGCGCGGAGCAGCTCGCGAAGGGCGCTGTTGAGGGGCTCCCCGCAATTGCCTCTATCCGCAAGACGGAAATGCTTTGCGACTTTATTGTTTCGGCCTATTGCGAGGACAGCTCCGACAGAACCTCAAGGAAAATCACGCCTGTTGCGCTTGGGGCAGCGCTTGTCGGCGGAATTATCGCGTTCTTTAACTGCAAATCCACGCTCCCCGGGGCTTCGGCTTCCTGGGCGGCAACTGTGGCTTCCGCGATTCTGGCGGTTTCGGCGTCGTTTTCAAGCTCGATGACCGTAACGCTTCCGATGTATCTCGCGTCGCGAAAGGCAAAGGTCCGCGGCACGGCTATCCTCGGCTACACCGCCGCGGAGGATATGAGCGAAACGAACGCGGTGCTTGTAAACGCCAAAATGCTCTTCCCCGCCGAAACGGTGAAAATTGTGAACATCTGCGGCTATGACACGCCGAAAACGCGTGGCGAGGGCAAAATCAACATAGATGAGGCGATCATCTACGCGGCAAGCCTTGCCGTGGCCTCGGACAGCGTTATGGCGGACGCGCTGTTCCATATCCTGAATTACAAGAAGGAGCTGCTGAAGCCGGTTTCGGGGTGCGTTTATGAAAACAACCTCGGCGTTATGGGCTGGATCGACCGCAGACGCGTGCTTCTCGGGACGCGCTCGCACATGAAGGCGCACGAAATTACCGTGCCGAACACGAAAAAAGAAGCCGCGGCGAATAAGGACAACGACGAGGTCATTTACCTCGCGGTCGGCGGCGAGGTCTGCCTGCTGTTCTTCGTAAAGCCGACGGCAAATCCCGTTGTAAGACGGTCTGTAAGAGAGCTGGCGTTCAGAAACATCTCGCTTGTTGTAAAGACGGTTGACGGCATGATGACCGCGCCGATAATCGCGAAGGTTTTCGGAATCGACGAGGAGCGCGTGAGAGTGCTCCCCTACGAGCTCCACGGGACGTTTGACGAGAACACGAAATTCGTTTCGAGCGCGAGCGCCGCGATTTCAAGC
The DNA here is from genome assembly GCA_964430965.1 of uncultured Ruminococcus sp. Taxonomy (GTDB): domain Bacteria; phylum Bacillota; class Clostridia; order Oscillospirales; family Ruminococcaceae; genus CAG-115. Next base: position 14,721 of record CAYSHU010000006.1, read on the forward strand.
GACGGTTCGTTCGCGTCGCTTTCCAACGCCGTGACGGCGTCCCGCGCTATCCGCGACCGCGCGAACCTCGGGAATATTCTGCAATTTGTCGGAGTGGCGCTCGCGTGCATAGCGGCTATCGTGTTTACGCTCGCCTGCAACGAGGACACGCTTCGGAAATTCAATATGTTCAACACGTTCTGGATTTTGCTGTACAGCACGGTCTGGGGCGCACTGACGCTTGGCGCTCAATTTTTCAGAAGAACATAAGGAGAGCTTGAATTGACGCTTGACGAGGAATTTATGGAAAAGGCGCTCGAGCAGGCGCGGCTGGCGGCGGAAAACGGCGAGGTGCCCGTCGGGGCGATCATCATTGACAAAAGCGGCGAGATAATAGCCGCGGCACATAACCGAAGAGAAGAGCTTCAGTCGCCGACGGCGCACGCCGAGCTGCTCGCGATAGAAATAGCGGCGAAGAGGCTGAAAACGCGGCGGCTTTCCGACTGCACACTTTACGTAACGCTGGAACCCTGCCCGATGTGCGCGGGCGCTATTATGAACGCGGGCTTAAGGCGCGTGGTTTACGGCGCGTTTGATGAGAAAAACGGCGCGTGCGCGTCGGTCGTCACGCTGTTCGACGAGGGCTTCACGCACATTCCGCTCGTCCGCTCAAGAGTACTCGAAAAGCGCTGCGGGGAGATTTTGACGGACTTTTTCGCGGGGCTTAGAGATAAAGATCAGCTCTAGTCCCTCACCTCTAACCTTTGGGGATCATCTAAATGGCTAAAAATAAGTATCGCGCCCTTGCGGGCAATATGCTGGTATTGACGATAGGTCAGTTCAGCTCAAAGCTGCTTGTGTATGTAATGCTGAAATTCTACACAAGTATGCTTGGCGAAGCGGGCTTTGGAAAGATGAACATCATCATTTCCACGGCGGGCTTGCTGATATCGGTGGTTACGCTGTCGATAGCCGACGGCGTGCTTCGCTTTGCGCTGGAAAAAAATAACGACGGCAAAATGGTCTATTCAATCGGCGTGAATGTCTGCGTCGTCGGGAGCATAGTGTTCGCGGCGCTTACTCCCGTAATCGGAATGATCCCGATGCTGAAGGGCTATCAGTGGCTGATGCTGGTTTATGTTTTTGTGGGCTCGATAAAGGAGGTAAGCGGAATTTACGTGCGCTGCCGCTATACCCCGAACGGCGTGAAGCTGTTCGCGGTGGACGGCATAATCACAACCGTCGCGACGATTTTGTTCAACCTGCTGTTTCTCGGAGTTTTCGATCTGGGCGTTGCGGGCTACATATGGGCGGTCATCGCGGGGGATATGACCTCGCTTGTTTTCTTAAACGCGACGGCAAAGCTGTTTTCGCAGTATCACCCATTCCGCAACGACAGAACGCTTCGCAATTCAATGCTTCGCTATTCGATCCCGCTGATGCCGACGATGATCATGTGGGCTATTATAAACAGCTCGGATATGTATATGGTCGAGGGTTTTATCAGCCCGGAGGCGAACGGCATTTACTCGTTCGCGTATAAATTCCCAAACCTCGTGACGATTGTCGTCGGGATATTCGCGCAGGCTTGGAGAATGACGGCGATTACGGAGCGCAACTCCCGCACTACCTCGCTGTTTTACTCGAACACGCTGAGTATGCAGCAGACGATGATGTTTCTGACATGCGGCGGGATTATGCTTATTCTGCGCCCCGTCATCATTCCGTTTTTTGCCAACGAAAAATTCTACTCGGCGTTTTTCTACGTGCCGACGCTTCTGTTCGCGACGATTTTCCAGGCTATGGATAACTTCCTGTCTAGCATTTACGAGGCGGCTCGCAAGACCTCCCACGCGATGATTTCCTCGGCGATAGGCGCGGCGGCGAACATAGTTCTGAACCTCATACTTATCCCGATACCGAAGCTCGGCATAGAGGGCGCGGCGATCGCGACCTTGGCGAGCTATGTTATCGTGTTCATCTACCGAATTATCGACACGAAAAAGTATCTTTATATGACGGTCTATTGGGTGAAGATCGCGGCGAATTTGATCCTGCTCGGCGGCATGGCGGCTTCGGTTATGTTTTTGGAATACGGCGCGCTTCAGAATATCATCAATGCGGTGCTGTTCCTGATAGTCGCGGCGATAAACTTCAAGTGCTGCGTGCAGTCGGTCAACGCGGTGCTGAACAAGAAGCTCGGGAAAAACGAGCAGGAGAGCACCGAATGAGGTGAATTATGAAACAATTTCTTGAAATTGCAAAAATAGTCGCGACGCAGGGTGTGCGCGGCGAGGTTCGCTGTCAATATTACTGCGACGCGCCGGAGGTGCTTTGCGAGTTCGACGAGCTGTATTTCGACAAGGGCAAAACTCCCGTGAAGATAATCCGCGCGTTTCCGCACAAAAACCTCGTCGTGATGAAGCTCGACGGCGTGTGCTCCGTTGAGGACGCGCAGAAATACATCGGGAAGATACTTTACCTCGACCGCGACGACGCGGAGCTCCCCGAGGAAACTTATTTTATTCAAGACATCATCGGGCTGGAGGTCAGAAACGCGGAAACGGGCGAGGTTTACGGCAAGGTTTCGGAGGTCTACCAGAACGGCGCGGCGGACGTTTACTCGATAAAAAAGGGCGACGGCACGGAGCTGATGTTTCCGTACATCGACGAGGTCGTGAAGAAGATCGACATCGAGGGCGGGGAGATTTTGATCACGCCGCTGAACGGCTTGTTTGAGCTTGAGGAATAATAATGAGAATTGATATTGCAACGCTTTTCCCCGCGATGTGCGATGCGGTGCTGAATACGAGCGTGCTCGGGCGCGGGATAAAAAACGGCTTTATCGAGATACACACGCACGACATTCGGCTTTACACCGAGGACAAGCACAAAAACGTCGACGACAAGCCCTATGGCGGCGGCACGGGGCTTGTAATGCAGGCGCAGCCGATCTACGATTGTATTCAAGCGATAAAGGCGCAGCACAAAGCGCCTCCGCGGGTGATTTACCTTTCTCCGCAGGGCGAAACGCTCACGCAAAGCAAGGTGCGCGAGCTGGCTTCGGAGGAGGGCTTGATACTGCTTTGCGGGCACTACGAGGGCGTGGACGCACGCGTTCTCGAGGAGCTCCGCGCCGAGGAGCTTTCGGTCGGGGATTATGTCCTGACGGGCGGCGAGCTCCCCGCGCTGATAGTCTGCGACGCGGTGGCGCGGCTTCAAGAGGGCGTGCTCCCGAACGAGGACGCGTACTCTATCGAGAGCCACTACAACGGGCTTCTGGAGTTCCCGCAGTACTCCCGCCCCGAGGTCTGGCGCGGACGAGCCGTGCCGGAGGTGCTGCTCTGCGGGGATCACAAAAGGGTCACGGAGTGGCAAATGGAGCAGGCGCTCGAAATAACGCGGCAAAAGCGCCCCGATATGTATGAGAGGTATCTTCAAGACCACGCCGAGGAGTTTGCCGAGAAAGCCGCCCGCGAGGCGAAGCGCGAGGAGCGGCGGCGCAGACGCGAGGAAAAGAAACGACACGAGGACGATCAATGAACGTAACAATACCAAAAATCGGCGCTGCGACAGTAACAATAACGGTTTTTCTTTTCGCGGTGTTTATACTCGCGGGCTTTTTGCCCGGACAGTATTTTGTATGCTCTTTACTGCCTTTGGGATTTATAATGATGTCCGCGGGCTTTCAGCACGAAAGCGAAGCCGACAGGCGGGTTTCTGCGAATATCGGAATGGTTTTCGCGGCGGTGTATGCGGTGCTGGTGCTGTTGGTCTACTTCTCGCAGCTCGCTTTTGTACGCTTTGGGAGCCTCACCGAACAGGCGGAGCGCGTACTGTCCTTCATTCCGGGCAGCCTTATGTTCGGCTATGATCTGCTCGGCTACGGTATGATGTCGCTTTCCACGTTCTTTTCGGGTTTGTCGATGAAACCGAGGAACAAGCCCGACAAGTGGCTCAGATGCCTTATGATGATACACGGCGTTTTCTTCCTCGGGTGCTTCTTTATGCCGATAACGGGCGTTTTCCAAACGGCTTCCGCATCGGACAGCGTAGGCGGCAATATCGCGCTTCTTTTCTGGTGCGTTTATTTTATTCCGATAGGTATATTGTCGTTCGGGCATTTCGGGGAAAAATGACAGACAGCGCAGAAACAACAAAGGATGATTTGTATGGAACGGATATTTCATATAGGATGTTGTCCGATATGCAAGGACTGCGGCAGAATGGAAATACTTTTTGATACCGCGAACCAAGAATGCTTTGCAATGTGTGAGGAGTGTTTGCTTGAATTTTCTTCGATAAACGACTACCTTAATAATAAAAACGGGCGCAGGGTCTTTCTTTCGGAAAATGACGTAATAACAGTCAGACCCGCCGCATTAGAGGAAATAGAAAATACACAATGGTATCCTTATATAACGGATACTTAACGTTGAAAGGGAGATTATGACTAAAAACTTATTTACAGCAATCACGGGCAGACCGAACGCGGGGAAATCATCGCTTACAAACCTGCTTGTCGGAGAGAAGATTTCGATAGTCAGCGAAAAGCCGCAGACCACGCGGAACCGCATTAACGGCGTGCTCACCAAGGGCGAAACGCAGTACGTTTTCATCGACACGCCGGGTATGCTGAAGGCGCGGACAAAGCTCGGGGAGCATATGGTGAAGTCTATCCGCGCGTCGGTGGAGGACGTGGACTGCGCGATTTTAATGGCGGACGTTACGAAAAAAATGTCCGCCGTCGAGCAGCAGCTTATACGCTCGTTTGAGAATAACGGCACGCCCGCGATTTTGCTTCTGAACAAGATCGATCTCTTGAAAAACAAGGAGGACTTGCTGCCGATAATCGCGCAGTACAGCGAGCTCTACGAGTTCGCGGAGATCATTCCGATAAGCGTTAAGCGGCGTATAAACACCGACAAAATACTCCCCGCGCTGGAGAAATACTCTGCCGAGGGAGAGCACTTCTTCCCCGACGACATCGCGACGGACCGCACCGAGCGCTTTCTCTGCTCTGAGATAATCCGCGAGAAGATACTTTGGACAATGGAGCAGGAGATACCGCACGGCACGGCGGTCGACATCGAGAGCTTCAAATCCCGCACGAACAAAAGCGGCAATGAAATAATCGACATCGGCGCAGTGATAATCTGCGAGAAAAGCTCCCACAAGGGTATGCTGATAGGCAAGGGCGGCGAGCGCCTGAAGCAGATAGGCTCTATGGCACGAAAGGACATCGAGGAGCTTCTGGACTGCAAGGTGAATTTGCAGATTTTCGTAAAGGTCAAGGAGGACTGGAGAAACCGCGAGAGCATTATCAACGAGTACAAAATAGCCGACGAATAAAATATGCGCGGCAGAGCCGCGCATATCAAATCTTAATTAAACTTTTGCAGGTCTTTTTCGACGTTGGTGACTACTGAGAAGATCGCCGCGCTTTGGCGGGGGTATTCCTGCTCTATGCGGAGGTTGGTGATCTTGCTGTCCGCAGAGCCTTCTTTTGCCGCGGCTCTTGCCTTTACGTCGTCGAGCGACATCTTTGCGGCGCAAACGTCCGCCGCCTCGTCGGAGGGTATCGCGAAGCAGTTTTCGTCGTTCTCGCGCCCCGCGCTGAAAACCATTCTGTACGCGCGGTAAACCGCCGTCATTAGATAGCTAGACACCGCCTGCGCAAGCTTGCTGTTCTTCGCCTTCATCAAAAGCGAGAACGTTATCTCAAGCGAGTTTGTAATGAGCTTTTTGCGCAGCAGCGTCCCCGCGCCGGAGGGGTCGCCCGAATAGCTCTCGCTCACCGTGCTTTCGGGGAGCGTATCTTCCGACACCACCGTGCCGTTACGCGAGCTTGTCCGCCCGAGTATATAGTCAACGGAAACGCCGTAGAAATTCGCGGCGGTAACGAGAAAATCCAGCCCGCACTCGCGCTTGCCGTTCTCGTAATGCGAAAGCAGCGCCTGCGCCACGCCGAGCTTGTCGGCGGCTTCCTTCTGCCGAAGCCCGCGCTCCTTGCGCAGCATTTTCATTACTCTGGGGAAATCCTTGTTCATAAATACCAACACACTCCAAAAAAATAAGGGGTTCAAAATTATTTAATAATAGGTGACTTTTCTTTTTTGGTTTCCCCCCGCTCCGCGTGGGAAACCAAAGATAATCTGTTCGGCGGCTTCAACGCCCTTTAGCCACATTGTATATTATATATTATTTTTGCCGAAATGTAAAGCGGCAGAATTCACAAATTTTCGACAGTCGGTTTGGAGAAATTCATAACCCGACTACATCTAGAGGAGAGCCTATGAAAAACTACTATCTGTATCTTATTCGGCACGGAATCACGCAGGGAAATTTAGACGGAAAGTATATCGGGCAGACAGACCTGTCGCTTTGCCCCGAGGGCAAAAAGCAGATCGAGGAGCTTGCCGCGGCGGAGATTTACCCCGACGTCGGCAAGGTCTACAGCTCCCCGCTGGCGCGGTGCCTCGAAACTGCCGAGATAATTTACCCCGAGCAGAAGCTGATGATAATAGACGAGCTTAGCGAGATGAATTTCGGGGACTTTGAGAACAAGTCGCAGCAGCAATTGCAAGATTTACGCGAATACACCGAGTGGCTTAAGGGCGGCGCGGAGGCAGCTCCCCCGAACGGCGAAAAATACGGCGACTTTATGCTCCGCTGCGTCGAGGGGCTGGATTCTGTCTTCAAGGATATGATGAGCCGAGAGATAACGCGCGCGGCGTGCGTCACTCACGCGGGCGTGATAACAAACCTGCTTTGCGGGTGCGGACTTCCAAAGGGCAAGCCCGCGGACTTTCTCCTCGCTCCCGGCGAGGGCTACGAAATAATCCTCACGCCGTTTTTGTGGCAGAAAGGCCCGACGTTTGAGATTTCGGGGAAGCTGTGCTGATGAGTACTGTTGAGATTAAAGACTTGTTGATTTCCGATGAAAGCGACAAGCTGATTTGGGATAAAATCTACTCCGAGCTGAAATTCACTCCGAGCGGGAAATACCGCGGACATTCGTTTGAAGTGCCGCTGCCGTTCGAGATCAAAAAGCCGTTTGTCGTGTACGCTATCGACGATATGACGGTGGAGCAGATCGACGCGATGAACATAAAGGTCAAGGGTTGCTTCGCCGAGACCGTTCGGGAGGGCGAGCGCCTTTACGCGCTGGACTGGCAGCACTCGTCGTTCGTTTTCGACCCGAACGCGGAGCTTTCGGGCGACCCGCCGTGGCTCGGCGACGGCGATACGACAGGCTTCCCCGAGCCGCCCGTCTGTCAGTTTATTCACGACGAGCGCTATCTTAACGGCGGCTACAACGCGTATTACCCGACGTTCTTCCCCGACGGCGACTATCATTTCTTCGTCGAGGAAAACCTGCAATACGGCTTGCTCGGGCACCCGTGGCGGCTGGAGATATGGGTTTTCGGGGAGAGGCTTATACCGAATATCGAGAAAATTTCGGGCTCGCTCGGGTGGGTAAAAATCAAGGATAGTAACGGAGATTAGCTATGAAAAAACTGCTTGCCGCGCTGCTCTGCGGCGTTCTTATCCTGTTTTCGGGCTGCCGAGATAATAAAGCCGAAAAACACAAGGAACCGTTTGACACGCACCCGCCGTTCTACAAAATCGAGAACGCGGAGACGGGCGCGGCGGTTTATATGCTCGGCTCGATGCACGTCGTCAAGGACGACGCGGTCTACCCGCAAATAATCTACTCCGCGCTCGACGAGTGCGACACTCTCGCGGTGGAGGTCGACATTCAGGCTCTCGAAGCGGACAGCGCCGCAGCCGCGGAGGCGATCGCGGTGCTTCAATGCCCAAGCGGCACGACCGCAAAGGATTATATGGGTGAGGATTACAGCTCCGTAGTCTCCAAATTCAAGAAAAAACGGCTTTACAGCCGCGCTTACGAGAACTACATTCCCGCGCTCTGGAGCTCGGTCTGGTCGAACCAAGCGGCGGAGGACTGCGGCTTTTACGGGGATTTCGGAACGGACATTGTTATGCTTACCTACGCGAAGTACAAGGGCAAGCGAATTGAGGAGATTGAGACCGCCAAGGAGCAGTATCAGATAAACGCTGGCGTTTCGCCCGAGCTCCAGATGCTGATGCTGAACGAGACGCTCGCGCTCTCCGAGGAGGAAACGCAGGCGCAGTTTGACGCGCTGTACAACGCGTGGAAAACGGGCGACACGGAAGCGCTGAAGGCGCTCGCCGAGGAGGAGGCGGAGCTCCCCGAGGAGCTCAGGGCGGACTACGACAGCTACTACGACGCGATGTACACAAAGCGCCAGCGCAAAATGGCGGACTATATCGAGGAGAAGCTCGAGGGCGGCGGCAAGACGTTCGTCGTAGTGGGCGCGCTCCACTACGCCGCGCCGCCGTCGATAATCGACAATCTCGAAAACGACAAAATCGAGGTGCAGGTGATTTCGTACAATTAAAAAATCCACTTGCAAATTTTCCCACAATGTGGTATAATATTCCTATAGAATTTTATTTCGGAGGTTAATAAAATGGTAGTTGAACCTAAGGTACGCGGCTTTATCTGCACAACGGCTCACCCTGTGGGGTGCGATAAGGCGGTTAAGGATCAGATCGATTATGTTAAGGCTCAAGGGGCGCTCGACGGCGCGAAAAAGGTGCTCGTCATCGGTTCGTCTATGGGCTACGGGCTCGCTTCGAGAATAGCGGCGGCGTTTGGGTGCGGCGCGGCGACGCTCGGCGTGATGTTCGACAAGCCCGCCTCGGGCAGCAAGACCGCCACCTCGGGCTGGTACAACACCAAGGCGTTCGAGAAGTACGCCGCCGAAGAGGGTCTGTACGCGAAAACCGTAAACGGCGACGCATACTCCGCGGAGGTCAAAAATGAGGTCATTGAGCTTATCAAAAGCGACCTCGGCAAGGTGGATCTCGTCGTGTATTCCCTCGCCGCTCCGAGGAGAACCGTTGGCGAAACGGTATACAAAAGCGTCCTCAAAACCACGGGCGAAAGCTACACGAACAAAACGATTGACCTCAGAAACAACGCGATAACCGAGATAACGCTTGAACCCGCTACGGACGAGGAAATAGAGGCGACCGTCAAGGTTATGGGCGGCGAGGACTGGGAGGACTGGATAAACGCGCTGAAAGCCGCGGGCGTTCTCGCGGACGGCGCGGTGACGCTCGCTTACAGCTACATCGGTCCGACGATAACTCACCCGATGTACTACAACGGCTCGATAGGCAGGGCAAAGGCGCACCTGCTGGCGACATCGAAGAAGATCACCGAAAACGGCGTGAAAGCGTATGTTTCGGTGAACAAGGCGCTTGTAACGCAGTCGTCGTCGGCAATTCCGATAGTGCCGCTGTATATCTCGATTCTCTATAAGGTAATGAAAGCGAAGGGCAATCACGAGGGCTGCATCGAGCAAATGCGCCGCCTGTTCGGAAAGCTCTACGGCGGCGAGCTCAACCTCGACAGCGAGGGGCAGATCCGTATGGACGACTGGGAAATGCTAGACGATGTTCAGGCGGAGGTTTCCAAGATGTGGGACAGCATCAATGCTGACAACTTCAAGGATTTCACCGATATGGACGGTTACTGGAGCGATTTCTACGCGCTGTTCGGGTTCGGGATTGACGGAGTTGATTATTCTGCCGACGTCAACGTTGATGTCAATTGACAATGTATATAAGAAAATCCCCCGCTTGGCGGGGGATTTTCTGTTTGTTTAGATTGCTTCTCCTTGAATTGTCTGCGCTCTCTTTATCTTTCTTGAAGTCGTCTTTTCAAACTCCTCTTGTCTAACTCTGATGCGGTGAATGTTCTTCGACGACGGGAGCGTTTTGTTTATCGCCTTTACCTTGTCCTTTATCTCCGCGGCGATTTTTTCGTCGGACTTGCCCTTGTAGAGCTCATTGCCGAGGAACAGCTCGAGCGTCAGCATTTCGTCCTCGGAGTAAACCATAAGCTCCTGCGCAATGTTTGCCGCCTCGAACTTGTTTTCAAGCTCCTCGGGGGAAACGTTCTCGCCGTTGGAGAGAATTATGAGGTTTTTCTTTCTGCCCGTAATGTACAGTCTGCCGAATTCGTCCGTGTGACCGAGGTCGCCCGTGTAGAGCCAGCCGTCCTTTAACGTTTCGGCGGTGGACTGCTCGTCCTTGTAATAGCCCTGCATAACCGAGGGGCTTTTTACGGTTATCTCGCCGTCGACGATTTTAACCTCGCACCCGCGCACGATTTTTCCGACGTCGCCGTCCGATTTGCGCGTGAGATCCGCGGAGGTTATTCTCGGGGAGCACTCCGTCATTCCGTAGCCCTGCGCTATCGTAATTCCGAGCTTTTCATACGCCGTAATCAGGTCGGGGTTAAGATACGCGCCGCCGCTGAACATCATCTTTAAACGCCCGCCGAACGCCTTCTTGGCTATCACCTTCATCGGGATAAGCGGCATTGATTTCGACGCTTTTTTGATCTGCTTGTAAATAGTAGACACTATCATCGGCACAAGCAGAATTATCGTCGGCTGGAACAGCTTGAGGTTCTGCGCGACCTTCATCAGGCTATCGTTGACGCAGACAGTCGTGCCGTATCTCAGCGACAGCAGAATATCGCACGTAAAGCAGTAAACGTGATGAATGGGGAGCACCGTCAGCAGTACGTCCTCGGAGGTCGCCTCGTTGTCGCAGCAGAAAACGTTATCCATAAAGTTGCCGTGCGACAGCATAACGCCCTTTGCCTTGCCCGTCGTCCCCGAAGTGAACAGAATAGCCGCCAAATCGCCCTCCGCGGGGATCTCGTCGGGCGTGTCGGGGGTGTACCTCGCGAGAATATCACTTATCGGCGTCGCGTCCTCCGCCTCGTCTGCAAGGAGAATAAACTCCTTGATTTTCGGGCACTTTGCCTTAAAGGCAGGCAGCGCCGCCGCGAACCTCTTGTCAAAGAACAGCGCCTCAACGTCCGCGCGGTCGAGAAGCTCCGCCATATCGTCGGGAGAAAGCTGCGCGTCAATCGGCACGCCCGTGTTGCCGCCTATCATCGCGCCGATGTAGCCGACGAGATAATTATAGCTCGTAGGCCCGACAACGCCCGCGTGAATTTTCTTCCCGAACCTGTCCTTCAAAAACGCCGACACGCGCAGAGCGTCCTCGCAGAACTGCGAGAAGCTCTTCTCCGAAATGCCCTCGCCTGCCTTTTCCTTGATGAATGTCTTATCGCCAAAGCTCGTTTTAGCGCCGATTACCAAATCGTACAATGTTTTCATAATTTTAACCTTTCAGCTTTTCAATATACTTTACAGCGTCCTCAACCGTCGCGAGGTCGAGAATGTCCTCCTCGTTTACGGAAACGCCAAACTTCTCCTCAACCTCGCCAAGCAGGCTTACAAAGTCAAACGAATTGAAGCCGAGATCGTCGATGAATTTCGACTCGGGCTTGATGTCCGAGGGCTCGACCTCAACATAATTGCAGATAAGCTCTTTAAGTTCTTCAAACATAGTGTGTTCCTCCTGTTTTTTCTTTGGAAAGTTTTTTTAAGTTCGGGTTTTCCCCGCCTACGGCGGGGAAAA
>CAYSHU010000007.1:0-25801 GCA_964430965.1 uncultured Ruminococcus sp.
AAACAAAAAAGTGCAAATAATAACAAACGGACTGCAGCTTGCAAACGTCGGACTGTGCCACATATTAGGCGTCCCCTGCCCCTGAATCTGCCGATCATTAAACCAAGCGAAATAAATCGGCTGAACGAACATAACAGAAAACGCAATCAAATCCAGATATTTCAGCTTCTTCTCTGCAATATCCCTGTTATAATGAATTACCATATTCCTGATAACGCAAAACTCCGCAGTAAAAAATCCTGCCGAAACCAGCGCCGCCGCGTATTCCGACGGTATACGCAACACATTCACGACAAGATTTACGCTGCAATGCCAAAGTGGATATGAACACAGTTTTAAGCTGCTGAAAATATGGCGCCAGTCAAACGACAACGCCGCATTAGTATGAGGAGGATAGTCAAGCGGAAGCAGATGAAGTATAAGCATATACATAACAAAAAATACTATTGCTCCGCAAACCACATAAAGCCCATCGGGAGTATCAAACGGTTCAAATATTCTGAAAAGCTCGCGAACGTATCCGCGGGCTTTTGTCCGAAGCACCAACGAAATCAACGCATAAGAAGATATCGACCAACAAACCATCATCAACGTAATTTCGGGAAACACTGTAAAAGCCCGTATATATGTAACCTCGTTAAACATAAGCAACGACGCAGATATATAGCCGAACAGTATACAAATCGGGCACAATACAACCTGTTCAATAACAGCTTTCTTTGAACGCATTGTCGCTCTCCTCCTAAACATCCTACTACAAAATAATAACTTTTATATTTTACCATACTACAATCGATAAGTCAAGTGCTTAAAAGTGAGGGAAAAACGATTTGTGCAATGTGCACCCCCCCCCGTTGCTTTGACTCCGATTTTTTAGTGAAAATGCCGATTGCGAAAATCGTCGTTTTATGATATAATTCATAATAGTGCGGGTTACTGTAATTTGCTCTTAAAATACGCGATGTTACGAGGAAAATCTATGATATCGTTTAATATTCCGCCTTATATCGGCACTGAGGAAAAGTATATTTCGGATGCAATAAAGAGCCGCAAGATTTGCGGGGACGGCGAATTCACAAAAAAAGACAATGTGTGGCTTGAACGTAATACGAAGTGCAAAAAGGCGCTTCTTAATCAGTAAAGCGGCATAATCTTATCGTTGTCGAGGACGACGCGCAAGGTACTATGTCAAAATACAAAGGACAAAACTTGGGGTCCTTGATATATAATTTATGTATAGCGTGAATGGCTATATTTTTAGGTTGGCGAAGCTGTTTTTGCTTAAACGACCTCTTCAAAAATCTTAAGACAAACTGCGTGAGGTGCTTATGAAGTCAACATGGAATTGGATAAAGCGTCTATTTACGGAAAAATCGTCTGCGAAAAATATCGCTTTGCTCATTATATCAATAATAATTACTGTTTCAATGGCGACGCCGATAAATAATTTTGTCGATAGCTTATACAGTAAGAAAACACAAACGGTAAGTATTACGATTGTTGATAACGCTCAAGCTGATACGGAACCTGGCACAATCGGCGTTTACGATAGTTATATAGCGCCGCACGATGCTTACGGGTATTTCCTGGATGCTTTGTTCGACACGGATATAACCTTTGAACTGTCCTACGGTGAGTATGGAAACGAAATGATCAGCATTGATACAATAGCCAATATGGATAAGACGGTCACTTTTGATTGTCCGGATTTTGCGAATACGTCAATAGATTTTATTTCAAACGTGAACGGCGGCTATGTCAAAGTTGAGTGCGGCAAATTTTCCAGGGTATATGATTTATACAACCCGTCCGGTTCGTCATTGGTCAGATGTACACCCATATGTGAAAGCTACGAACGGCTGATACCGTATTTTGTTATTTATATCGCGTTATTTGTGCTGGTAGTGCTTAATGTATATATTTACGAATACATTCTCGTCAGATTTGCAAACTATGTGCAAACCCACAAGTATGACAAGTGGATAAAGTATAATATGAAATTGGATGTTATCATAATATTCATAGCCCTTTCGGCTTTTTCGCTGATTTCATATTACCGCGGGGCAATTACGTTGTATTTGCAGGACGGTGACCAGAACCATTATTGGTATATGATTTCCGAAATCGGAAATTTTATGGAGGATTCCAAAAATTTTTATGATTTCCGAGGCTACTGGTGTTATTTGGGACCCGCGCTGTGTAAATATTTAGGTTCTATTTTAGGAATCGACCCTGTTGCCATATGGATTGTATTTTTGAATTTGCTCACGACGGGATTGCTCGGAATAACGTTTCCTATGCTTTCAAAGAAGCTCTATGGGTATAGCCTCACACGTCCGCAGATTTATTTTTCTGTTCTCGTTATGTGCATTTTTTGGAGAGACCTGCTTACGATTGTACTTATGGATCTGCCTGCCGCGGTGTTCTTTATTTCGGGATTTACTCTTTATATTTACTTCCTTGAAAAGCCGAGTTTGGTGAAAGGGATATTCTGTGGATTACTGATAGCGTTTGCTTCAAACTTGAAGGTAAACTATCAACATGTTTCTCTCATACTTATTGTTGTTTGGACGTTCTATTTCTTCTCGAAAAAATACAGGAACATAAAAAGTTCCCCGGACAAAAAGCAGAAAATGCGTGAGGGATTGAAGAAAATATTCAGTGTTAAAGTAATCGCATCGACACTGTCTATTGTTCTGGCATTTGTCGCAGTGTGCATTCCACAGCTTATGATCAACAAGGAAAGAGGCGTAATGAGGCTTACTCCTTTTGAAACGGAAACTTCGTACGCTGAGCCGATATTGGGAGGGGGAGATGAACATTATCTAGCTGTGGAATATTCTGCCAGCAGGGCATTCAACTATATTCGTCTGTTTCCTTCCATCTCTCCTGCAGATAGACAAGTGCAAGGAATAATGACCGACTATGTGGGAGATACTTCCACTTTACTGAGATTTCCGCAGCTATTTGAGATGTTTTTAAGAAAGCCTGTCGATACGCTGATTATGATGATGAAGAAAATAATCATGTTGATGAATATTCTTACTACTTCTCCATATGATTCTAATTACACAGCGTATCAAAACAGCCTTATATGGCTTAAGTGCTTATTAAATTATGTAGTTATATTCGGCGGAGTGTGGGCAGTATTTCGAAATCGAAAGAATATAAAAGAAAAATTTATTTTCTTTTGTATATTTGTGTTGTGTGTGTTGGTCGGGACGATAATGCATATCGAGTGGAGAGGATTTATTGTAGGGCATTTGTTTGTTAATTTCTATTTCTGCTACAGCTTTATGCCTTGCTGTGCGGTCAAATCGAATGGGGATAACAAGAAGTTGAACGGATTTTACAAGGGTTTATCATTTTTCTTGATATTTATGTCAATTATTTGCCCTACGATTATATAAGGTTCGAGCAATGCTTGAGTTGTGGGTAAGTTTTGCTGCACGGAGGAAAATCTATGATACCGTTTAATATTCCGCCTTATATCGGCGCCGAGGAAAAATATATTACCGAAGCGATAAAAACCCGCAAGATTTGCGGTGACGGCGAGTTCACAAAAAAAGACAATGCGTGGCTCGAACGTAATACAGGGTGCAGAAAGGCCCTTCTTACCACCTCGTGTACTCACGCGCTTGAAATGGCAGCGATCCTTTCCGATATCAGGCCGGGGGACGAGGTCATTATGCCGTCGTATACGTTTGTTTCAACCGCAGACGCTTTCGTAATGCGCGGAGCGGAGATTGTTTTTGTGGATATTCGTCCCGACACAATGAATATTGACGAAACGCTGATTGAAGACGCGGTGACTTCCAAAACCAAAGCGATTGTTCCCGTGCATTACGCCGGTGTTGCGTGCGAAATGGACGCAATAATGGATATCTCGAAGCGGCATAATCTTATCGTTGTCGAGGACGACGCACAAGGTATTATGTCAAAATACAAAGGACAAGCTCTCGGGACCTTCGGCACGTTCGGCTGCTTGAGCTTTCACGAAACCAAGAATTTTTCTATGGGCGAGGGCGGTGCACTGCTCATCAACGATGAGAATTATACAGAACGCGCGGAGATAATTCGCGAAAAGGGTACAAACCGAAGCAAATTTTTCAGAGGACAAATCGATAAATATACATGGGTAGACTTCGGCTCGTCGTACTTGCCGAGCGAGCTGAACGCCGCCTATCTGTACGCGCAGCTCGAGCAAGCCGATAAAATCAACAACGACCGGCTTGCAAGCTGGAACAGATATTATGAAGCCTTAAAGCCGTTGGCTGATAAAGGCGCGATTGAGCTCCCGTTTATTCCCGAACATTGCGTTCACAACGCGCATATGTTTTACATAAAAACTAAAGATCTGGAGGAGCGCACAAGGCTTATCGCGTTTTTAAAGGAAAACGAAATAGGTTCGGCGTTTCATTATATTCCGCTCCACAGTGCTCCTGCGGGGCAGAAGTTCGGGCGCTTTCACGGCGAGGACAGATTCACCACTGTGGAAAGTGAACGATTGCTGCGACTGCCCATGTATTATGGTTTAGATGAAAGAGAGGTTGCTCGTGTATGCACCGCAATATCTCGATTTTATATTTGATTTAAGGAAATTAAAATGAGAAAGATCGTTATTATTGGAGCAAGCATTCTTCAAAATCCTTTAATACTTAAGGCAAAGGAAATGGGATTTGAAACTCATGTTTTTGCGTGGGCAGATGGTTCAATCGGTGAGAAAACCGCAGATTATTTTTATCCCATCAGCATAATCGAAAAAGATGAAATATTGAAAAAGTGTCGTGAGATAGCTCCAGATGCTGTAGTAACTATCGCTTCCGATTTGGCAAATATTACAGTAAATTATGTTGCGCAAAATTTAAATTTGATCTCAAACAGCGAGCGATGCACTTTGGTTTCAACCAATAAGGCTGAAATGAGAAAAGCTTTTAAGGCGACGGGGATACCCACTCCCGAATTTATAAAAATCGGAAAAAACGATGCTTTGGATTCAATCAAAAGAATGCATTTTCCGGTTATTGTCAAGCCAACGGATCGATCCGGAAGCAGAAGCGTAACTAAAGTCGAGCGTATAGACGAATTGGACACTGCGATCGCAAGAGCGATCAATGACTCGTTTGAAGACAGCGCAATAGTTGAAGAATATATTGATGGAAGCGAATACAGCTGTGAATGCATATCATTTGAGGGTACACACCATTTTCTGACTATAACGAAAAAATATACTACCGGCGCACCGCATTTCATTGAAATCGGTCATCTCGAACCAGCAGGACTTGATCCGCAAACAGAGGAGCGAGTAAAGGAGATTATTTTCAACGCATTAGATGCATTGGATATACGTTATGGTGCTTCACACTCCGAATTTAAAATTGATGATTCGGGAAATATAAGAATAATCGAGATAGGATCAAGAATGGGCGGAGATTGTATTGGGTCAGACTTGGTACAACTATCCACCGGTTATGATTTTTTAAAGATGGTTATTCAAGTTGCACTTGGAGAAGCCCCTTCCTTTCAGAAGACAACCTTTCCAAAGGCGGCTGCCATTAAGTTCATTTTCTCAAATGAAGATATAAAGCAGTTTGAAGAAATCCAAAAAAATCATCCCGAAATCATTTACAGGTGTAGCGATATGGAAGTTAAAGATGCCAATGTTATTGACAGTTCTTCTCGGTTTGGATTTTATGTTGTTGCAACGGATAACACGTCGGAAATAATTCGAATGACGGGCTTGATGTAGGTGTTGATGGAACAAAATGTGGACATTACGAGTTATTTGAGGTGAAACTATGAAAAAGGCTATTATTTTCGGGATTGGTATATTTACGGAAACTTTTCAATTCTATCTGGACCAGGATAAGAGTATACAAATTTGCGGATATACCGTCGATAGCAAATACAGAAACTGTGATGAATACAATGGACTTCCTTTAGTTGATTTTGAAACTGTAGAAGAAACTTTCCCACCTGCGGAATATGGCATATATATTTGCGTTGGGTATACGAAAATGAATACTATTCGCGAAAACATTTTTCATGCGGCGCAAAAGAAGGGGTACGAAATTTTAAGCTACTATCACCCTTCAGCAATCATTAACTCAAAAGCTATGGGACTGGGCAATATCGTTTTAGAAAATGTTTGGCTTGATATTTTTACTGAAATAGGAAATGGCAACATTTTTTATTCAAATACTGTTATTGGTCATCATACTACAATAGGTGACTTCAACTGTTTTTCATCATCGACGGTTGGAGGTTGTTGCCGCATAGGCAGTAACAGTTTTTTAGGCCTTAAAAGTATCATCAAGGACAAAATCGTGGTTGCCGATAAAACTCTAATTGGGGCTGCGTGTTATATTCACAAGAATACTAAACCTGGCGATGTTTATGCTAATTCATCCACAAAAAAATTGGATCGAATTGATAGTATGCTGGCTAGTGAAATTTTATAAAGGACTTTAGCTATGAAAAAAATCAGTTTTGTGATTCCTTGCTATGGAAGTGAGGATACTGTTACCAGTGTAATTGATGAAATAAAAGACAAAATGAAAGAGCGCCGGGAGTTAGATTATGAGATCATTGCCGTGAACGACTGCTCGCCAGATAATGTCATTTCAGTACTAAAAGAATGTGCTGCGAATGATGTACATATAAAGGTTATAGATCTCGCTAAAAACGTAGGAAAACACGCTGCAATGTTGGCTGGTATGTCCGCGTTAACCGGTGATGTGCTCATATCTCTTGACGATGATGGGCAATGTCCGCTTGACAGATTATGGGACTTAATAGAGCCGTTAAATAACGGATATGATGCTTCTTTAGCTAAATATCCCCAAAAAAAGCAGTCTGTCTTTAAGAATTTTGGAAGCTATATTACTTCCCTTATGTCAAGATATTTGATTGGAAAGCCCAAATCTTTATATCTAAGCAATTTTGGTGCAACAAAAAGATTTGTTATCGATGAGATAATAAAGTACGACAAGCCGTTCCCATATTTGGATGGATTAATGCTCAGAACCACGTCAAGGATTTGTAATGTGGATATGGAGGAAAGAGAGCGCAGCATCGGTGTTGGACATTATACATTTAAAAAATCGCTAAAGCTTTGGTTCAACGGTTTCACAGCATTTTCCGTAAAACCTCTCAGAATTTCAACAGTGCTTGGCGTGGTTTGCGCTTTGTTCGGCTTTGTTTTCGGCATAGTGACAATAATAAGGAAAATCCTAAACCCCGATATATTAATGGGTTACAGTTCGCTTATGGCTGCTTTGATGTTTATAGGCGGTATGATAATGATGATGATTGGAATGCTAGGAGAATATGTCGGCAGGATTTATATTTGCATAAACAATTCGCCACAGTATGTAATACGCGACACAATCAATATCGAAAACGAGGAAAGAGAGCATGAAACAGTTTAAACCATATCTTATACTTCATTGTTCTTTTTGTTTTATATAAAAATTAAAGATCTTGATGAGCGCACAAGGCTTATTGCGTATCTAAAGGAAAACGGGATAGGTTCGGCGTTTCATTATATTCCGCTCCATAGCGCTCCTGCGTGGCAGAAGTTCGGGCGCTTTCACGACGAGGACAGGTATACCACTAAGGAAAGCGAGAGATTGTTGAGGCTGCCGATGTATTTGGGGCTTGACGAAAGTGACGTGAAATATGTCTGCGGCAAAATTAAAGATTTCTATAAATAACTTGATTCGAGCAATCAAAAAATCATGGGTTTGTAATCGGAGGTAATTATGAAGGGCATTATCCTAGCCGGCGGCAGCGGAACGCGGCTTTATCCGTGCACGCTTGCAGTATCAAAGCAGCTTCTGCCGATTTATGACAAGCCACTGATATATTATCCGTTGGCTGTGTTGCTTTTGTCGGGAATCCGAGATATTCTGTTAATATCGACCCCGAGGGATACTCCCAGCTATGAGAGTTTGCTCGGCGACGGATCAAGGCTTGGAATTCATATCGAATACAAGATTCAGGACAAGCCACGGGGCTTAGCTGACGCGTTTATCTTAGGCGCTGATTTTATAGGCTCGGACAATGTTTGTCTGGTTCTGGGGGATAATGTTTTTTACGGGCAAGGCTTTACTTCGTATTTAAAGCGTGCAATGAAAACAGTTTCAAACCGCGGTGCGGTCATTTTCGGCTATCCGGTTGCAAACCCCAAAGAATTCGGCGTGGTGGAGTTCGACAAAAATAACAAAGTGATTTCCATTGAGGAGAAGCCCGCAAACCCGAAATCGAATTACGCGGTTCCCGGGCTGTACTTCTACGACAACAATGTCGTAGAGATAGCTAAAAACACGAAGCCGTCGGAGCGCGGTGAGATCGAGATAACCTCTATAAACAACGAATATCTGTCGCGCGGACAGCTTAACGTCACCCTTTTCGGGCGCGGAATGGCGTGGCTGGATACGGGTTCGCCGAAGGGAATGCTGAAAGCAGCGGAATTCGTTCAGACGGTGCAGGATATGCAGGGATTTTATATTTCCTGTATTGAGGAGATAGCTTGGCGGCGCGGATTTATTTCGGACGCTCAGTTGAAAGAGTTGGGCGAAGAGCTGAAGATGACGGCATACGGGCAATATTTGTTGTCGCTGTTAAAATCATAAACGACTTAAGCAATTTTTTCAATTTAAATTTTAGGAGCTGATGCTATTGAAATTGATAGTCACAGGCGGCGCGGGATTTATCGGAGGTAATTTTATTCATTACATGATAAAAAAATATCCCGATTACAGAATAATATGCCTGGATTGCCTGACATACGCAGGCAATTTGGAAACGCTTGCACCGGTAATGGATAACCCTAATTTTCGGTTCTGCAAATGTGATATCACGGAACGTGAATCCGTAAACAATATCTTCGAGGAAGAGCGCCCCGATGTTGTGGTGAATTTCGCTGCCGAAAGCCATGTCGATCGGTCAATAGAAACTCCCGACGTTTTCCTCAAAACAAACGTTCTCGGAACACAGGTTATGATGGACGCTTGCAGAAAATACGGTGTTCAGCGTTATCATCAGGTTTCCACCGACGAGGTTTACGGCGACTTGCCGCTTGACAGACCGGAGCTGTTTTTCACAGAAGAAACTCCGCTGCATACAAGCTCGCCGTATTCGGCAAGCAAGGCAAGCGCCGATTTATTAGTTCAGGCATACCACAGGACTTTTGGGCTGCCCGCAACGATTTCAAGGTGCTCCAACAACTACGGCCCTTATCATTTCCCCGAAAAACTAATTCCGCTTATGATTGCGAACGCATTAAACGACAAGCCGCTGCCCGTTTACGGCAAAGGCGAAAATGTCCGCGACTGGCTATATGTTGAGGATCATTGCCGTGCGTTGGACTTGATTATCCACAAGGGAATAGTAGGAGAAATTTACAATATCGGCGGTCACAACGAAATGAAAAATATCGATATTGTGAAAATTATATGCAGGGAGCTCGGAAAACCCGAGAGCCTTATCACTTTCGTTGCCGACCGCAAGGGACACGATATGCGTTACGCAATCGATCCGACGAAAATTCACCAAGAACTCGGCTGGCTTCCCGAAACAAAATTCGAGGACGGCATTAAAAAAACCATACAATGGTATCTCGATAACCGAGAGTGGTGGGAGCGAATAGTAAGCGGAGAATATCAGCAATATTACGAGAGAATGTATGCGCACAGATAAAAAGCGCTTGACTTTTGTGCGGTTATATGGTATAATCAAAATGGTGGGTAGTGTGCTCGTGCTGCTTGGGAACGAAACTGTTTTTTCGAGGTGTATAACTTCCATTTTTTCAGCAGCTGTACAGGCACGAACCTCCCGTCCCGGCTTTAAGCAGATGAGCTCCTCAAAGAGCGGGAGCCGGTGCTGATGAGCGTTCAATTATACTATCAACCAGAGGTAAAAGTATGAAAATTATTGATGCTGTTTGGGAAGAAAGAAATCTTGGGGTCAGCACGTATGAAATAAAAATAGAACACGGAGATACACCGTAGGATGTAAGCCGAAAATACAGCGAGCTTACGGAAAAACAGTATATGGTTGTAAAAATTCCATCGAACTGTTACTGGGCGATTCCGTTTTTTCAAAGCAAAGGCTACAGCTTTATCGAAGCGGCTGTGACAACAAAGCATGACATGAAAAATTGTCCGATACCGCCGGGCATGAAAAGAATTTTTGACCGGTGCAGCTACAGCGAAATGACCGAGGATGATATTGCGATTATGTACAGCGAGATAGATAAAGGTATTTTTAAGACAGATCGGATTTATCTTGATCCTTTCTTTCCGAAAGGCACGTCAGCACGGCGGTATAAATATTGGATTGCCGATTTGATTTCGCAGGGAGGAACCCCGTGTAAAGTAACCTACAACAATGAAACAATTGGCTTTTTCTTGAATAAGGAAATACAGCCTGGCATGTATGAAAATGTATTGTCAGGTGTGTATTTAGATTATGAGGGAACGGGATACGGTGTTTATGTACAGTATATGGGTCTTCTTTGTAATATGAATAGCAGAGCGAAAAAAATTATTGGTCACGTTTCGGCCAGTAATATCGAGAATTTTAAAGCGGGAAATTTGTTCGGCTGTATAATCACCGATGTGGAGTATGTATTCATCAAGCACAATTATATCTAGAGAGGAAACCAGCACATGTCTGTTTACGCAAATTTAAACGGTATAAAAATTTCAGCTATTGCAACGGCTGTTCCGACACACAAGGATAATATTCAGGATTATCGGGATAAAGTTGGAGATAAAACGGTGGATAGGTTTATAAAAAACACCGGGGTATCACAAGTACGCATTTCTGTGGATAAACAAACCGCCTCGGACCTTGCTTATGTGGCGGCAAAGTATTTAATGGACAAAGAATGTGTTTCCGCAGAGGAAATAAACGCTATTATTTTTGTTACACAGACACCGGATTATCGTGCGCCGTCAACTGCGTTGGTGATTCAAAAAAGATTGGGAATCGGAATAGATTGTGTTGCTTTTGATGTTAATCTTGGTTGTTCAGGATATGTTTACGGAATCAATATCGCTGCATCAATTATGAAGACCAACAACATAGGGAAATGTCTACTGCTTGTGGGAGATACCAGCACAAAAATGAATCATCCCGGAAATGAATCCGATGTTATGCTGTTTGGAGATTCGGCTTCTGCGACGCTTCTGACGCAAAACAACAACTCAGAAATGTGCGGAAGTTTTTGTAGCGATGGCAACAGATTTATGTCTATTGTTCAGCCATTCGGAGCATACAGAAAGCGTAAATCCGATGTCTGTGTTGGTGAAAAATCATATGGTACATATATGAACGGAACAGAGGTGTTTACTTTCAGCATAACCGATGTGCCAAAACACATAAATGAATTCCTTGGTGCTCAAAATAAAACAACAGACGATTACGATGTATTTGCTATGCACCAAGCAAACTGCTATATTTTAAAGCAGATAGCCAAAAGGTCCAAGATTCCAAGTGAAAAAATGCCGATTTCTATGGATCGTTACGGAAATACATCAATTGGCTCGATACCTTTAACGCTATGTGATGCTTATGGTGAGAAAAGCGGAGAGATAAACGCTTTTATGTGCGGATTCGGAATTGGATTATCATGGGGTATTGTTACAACGGTTATTGATGCCGCTCACATTTATCCCATCATTGAAACAGACGATTATTATACAGAGGGGGATATATCCTTTGATTAATCTTGTTGACTTAAGCGGGAAGCATTTTGTTGTAGCAGGTGCTTCATCGGGTATTGGTGCGGAAACTGCAAGGCTGATTACAAGATTAGGGGGCAGAGTTAGCCTGATTGCGCGCAATGAAGAAAAATTGAAAGCAGTCGTCGAAAGTCTGGAAGAACAAAGAGGCGCATATTATCTTTATGATTTCAGCAACACCAGCGGAATAGCTGATATGATAGACCGTATTTATTCCGAACAGGGAAAGTTTGACGGTGCGGTTTATTCTGCCGGTGTAGGTCCGTCAATTCCTTTGAAGTTTACCAAGCCCGAAAAATCCTTAAATATAGCAACGGTTAATTATTTGAGCTTTATTGAATTTGTTCGCTGCATTGTTATGAAAAAATACAGGTCAAAACAATGTTCAATTGTGGGTGTTTCGTCAACAGCAAGCAAATGCGGAGACAAAGCAATGACGATTTATTGTTCTACAAAAGCTGCGATGAATGGGGCTATACGTGCAATCGCCCATGAATTAGCGCCTGAGGTAAGAATAAACAATGTTTTGCCCGGCTGGACAAAAACTGAAATGTTTGACTCTTATGTTGAAACTGCCGGAACGCAGAATATGGATAGAATTTTTGCGGCAAGTCAATACTTGGGGCCGATTGAGGCAATTGATGTAGCGAATTCCATAGCTTTTTTACTCAGCGACGCAGCGAGATTTATTACAGGAACAACAATGGTTGTAGCGGGCGGTAGCTTAAGCTGATACGTTTCCGTTTACGATAAATTTTACTTTTTGGAGGTACATATGGATAATCAGAAGAAACTTGAACTTATTGCAGACGTGCTGGAGCTTGAGGCGGATGAAATAAAACCGGAAGACCAATTGGATGATTTGGATAATTGGGATTCTATGAGCGCGCTTTCAATAATCGTTATGTTTGAAGACAATTGCGGAAAGACTGTAACGGCGGCTGACATTAAAGGTTTTAAAACCGTGCAGGATATAATGAACCTTATGTAATGAGGTTTGCTGCTAGGAGGACACAATTATGAACGAAAAAGAAAAATTATCCCTTCTCGAAGAGATTATGGAGCTTGACGAGGGCACGTTGTCTGTTGATGATGTACTGGCGGATTATGCCGAGTGGGATTCTATCTCCGCGCTGTCGTTTATCGCGATGATGGACGAAAAATTCGGCAAAATAGTATCGGGCGCAGATGTGAAGGCATTTAAGACTGTTTCGGATGTTATAAAAACAATGGAGAAATAAGCAGTGAGAACCATGGATCTATCCGGGCGAAAAATACTGATCACGGGAGCTTCCTCCGGAATAGGACAAGCCACCGCGATATTGTTGGACTCTCTTGGAGCAAAGACTGTTCTGTGCGGAAGAAACGAGCAGCGGCTTTCACAAACGGCAGAGCAGCTCTCGAATAGTACGCTGTGTATTCCTTTTGATCTGCTGAATTTTGATGAATACGACAGGCTTTTTGCAGAAGCTACAGAGGACGGTGAAAAACTGAACGGCTTGGTTCATTGTGCGGGAGAATCGAATTTGATACCGCTTAGAGTTATGTCCGCAAGCGCTATTCGCCACATTATGGACACCAATTTTACATCGTTTATGATGTTGATTTCCTTATATGCGAAGAAAAAATTTTCCACCGGCGGATCCATAGTGGGAATTTCATCTATATCCGCGAATCTTCCACAAAAATGTATGAGCGTCTATGCCGCTTCTAAGGCTGCAATCGAAACAGCTGTAAAATCGTTAGCTTTTGAAATATATAATCTTGGCATACGGATAAATTGCGTTGCACCGGGATCTGTTGATACTCCTATGTCAGAGAAAATTGAAAAAGATAAACTGGAAAATGTTGTAAAACATCAGCTTTTGGGGATTAGTACTCCGGATCAGATAGCAAATTGCATTGCTTTTTTATTAAGCGACGCATCATCTGTTATTACGGGACGAACAGTTTATGCAGACGGCGGTATGCTTGGTCAATTATTAAATGATTAAGCATTTTTGCATTGTCTATTAGCTTGACTGATTTGAGGTGTTTTGTTTTTTGCAGAAACAGAATAACCCATTGTTAAGATCAATCTTATGCAAATAATCATTTTGGCGCAGGATAAAATCAAAATAAAAATGATTATTTGTTTTACGTTCTAAACCAAACAAAGTATAAAAACGGAGGGAACAAATGCAAACATCGGTATTGTCCTACTTGGAAGATACAGCTAAAAGATTGCCTGATAAAATTGCTTTCTTTGATAAAGATAAGGAGCTGACTTTTTTACAGCTGCGCAATAAAGCTCTTGATTTGGCATTTTATATTAAAGGACATTTTGATTCAAAAAGAAATCCCATTCTTGTTTACTTGCCCAAAACAGTAGATAGTATCATTTCATTTATGGGGATTCTTTATAGCGGAAATTTCTATACACCTACAGATATACGATTTCCGGCTGAAAAGGTAAAGAGCGTTATTGATACACTTAAACCGAAAGCTGTTATTGTCAATAATGTAACAAAATCTAAGTTGGAAAAATGCGGTTTGGACGTCGGACAGTTGTTGATTAATTTAGATGATGTTAAATCGCCAAATTTGTACAATAAAGCTGACGAATTGATTGATGATATTTTGGATGTAGATCCTGTTTATACTTTTTTTACTTCGGGCTCAACCGGTTCACCTAAAGGTGTAATAATCAATAATCGCAATATTATTGATTATACAGATTGGGCAGTGAAAACTTTTAATATAAACGAAGAAACTGTAATGGGTAATCAATCGCCGTTCTATTTTGATATATCAACACAGGATATTTATGCAACAATTAAATCGGGTGCAACAATGGGGATTATTCCTGTAACATACTTTGCGTTTCCTGCAAAAGCGTTAGAGTTTATTAAAGAAAAAAATATAAATTTTTTGTATTGGGTACCTTCCGCTTTTGTAAATATAGCAAATTTTGATTTATTAAAGTCCATTACATTGGAAAAGGTCAAACTAATAATGTTTGGCGGAGAAGTTATGCCGGTTAAGCAGTTAAATTATTGGAAAAAATATCTCCCAAATTTGGAAACCATTGCGAATGTCTACGGTCCTACAGAAGCAACAGTAAATTGTACTTATTATATTGTTGACAGAGAATTTTCAGATTCAGAAGTTCTGCCATTAGGAAAAGCTTGTGAAAATACGGGGCTGTTGGTTATTGATGATGATGGGCAAGTAATAACTAAATCGGAAACGGGTAAATTAGGTGAGCTATGCGTATACGGAAGTTCGTTGTCGGTTGGATATTTGAACGACCCTATAAAGACAAAAGAGAAATACGTTAGCAATCCCAGCAACCCGTATTATGATGAAAAGATGTATGCGACCGGAGATTTGGTTTTCTATAATGAGTTGGGAGAACTAGTTTTTGCAGGCAGAAAAGATTTTCAGATTAAACACTCCGGTTATCGCATTGAGCTTGGTGAAATTGAAGCAGCGGCTATGGGAAATGATAATATAATCAATGTATGTGCGGGATACCATAAAAAACAAAAACAGATTGCTCTGTTTTATCAAGGCAGTGAGGACGAGGATTCGCTGAAGAATTATTTATTGAAAGTAATTCCTAAATATATGGTTCCGACGCTATACTATAAATTGGAAAAGTTTCCATACAACGATAACGGTAAAATTGACAGAAAACAGCTTATAAACAAATACTTGGTGTAATGACTTTTGTTGACAATTCACCAGTATTAATTTACCATTAACAAGGAGAAACAAGATGGAACAAATTTATGAAATGTTAGCAGAAATACGTCCGGAAAACGACTTCAAATCAAGCATTGATTTTGTCGAGGACGGGCTTCTGGATTCTTTCGATGTAATAACGCTTATCGATATGATAGAGGAAAGGTATGGCGTTAAAATAGACGGGCTGGATATCGTTCCCGAAAATTTCTGCTCTGCCGAGGCAATTGCTGAGCTTGTAAAGAAAAACGGAGGAAGCATCTAATATGCGGACGACTTTTAAAGGCAAGAAAATATCCTCTATGCTTGGTGTATTGCCCGAAAATGAATATCTCTTTGATGATGAAGTGGATAATTACGATTTTCCCGCAAAACAAACGTTGCGGCTGAAAAAAGTGATGGGCTTCGACCGCCATAGGATTTCAAAGGGCAGCTCGACCGCTTCGGATTTTGCGGTTTACGGCTTGAAATATATGTTGAATAACAGCTGGATAAACCGCGAGGATATTGGTGCGCTTGTTACGGTTTCGCTTTGCCCGGATCATTTCGTTCCGCATATCAGCAACATTGTACAGGCTAAAACCAGTCTTGGCACAGATGTGCTGTGTATGGATATTCCGCAAGGCTGCTGTGGTTTTTTGATGGGTTTGGCGCAGGCGTTTATGCTGCTTGAGCATATGGATAAAAAGGTCGTCTTAATAAATGCCGATGTTTTGAGCCATAAGGTTTCCAGGCGCGACAGAAACGATTTCCCGCTCATAGGAGACGGAGCTGCGATTACCGTTGTTGAAAATTCCGGCACATCGAAAGAAATTTATTACGAGATGAATATGGACGGCACAAGGGGTGACGCCTTGATTATTCCTGCCGGCGGATTCAGATTGCCATGCAGCGAGGAAACGGCGATAATGAAGGACACCGGTGACGGAAATTATCGTTCTCTTGATAATATGCATATGGACGGCAGCGCGGTTTTCAATTTCGTTCAAACCGAAGTGCCGCTAATGCTGGAACGTGTATTTAATGAAACCGGGCTTGGTGTTAATGATATTGATTATTTCCTCTTTCACCAGCCGAATAAATTTATGCTCCAGAAGCTGGCGGAAAAATCGGGAATTCCCTTTGAGAAGCTGCCGATGAATTTGGTTGAAAACTATGGCAATACAAGCGGAGCTTGTATTCCGATGGTGACGATTCATAATCTGAAGGAACAGCTGTTAAAAAACGATTATAAATGTATGCTGTCCGCATTCGGATCGGGACTGGCATGGGGGGCTATGGTGATTGAGCTGGGACAGATGCATCATTGTGAGATGATTGTTTCCGATTTATGATTTTGGACAGGTGTGGTATTTTAATGAATTATGACGGTATAAATGAAAAGATTAAAGCTTTGAAATCAACGGGAAAGGTATATTCAAATTACTTCGGGGGATTTGATTTTTCAAGCTGCGAGGTCTTTACAACTGAAAAAACCGTTTTAATAGTTAAGCACGAATATAAGGTCGACCGCCTATATTATTATACCTTAGAAATTTCGGATTTTCTTGAGTGTGTATTCGCATGCCTAAGCTGCGGCGAATATTGTCTTAATATGGCAACTAAAACTCCCGAACAGTTTCAAAAGGAATTTAATGACGCGGGATTTAAACTCATCGCAAGAATGAAGCGCCTTTCTGTTTCGGATATTTCCTTTGCTTTGTCAGAGCAGGCAGGCGTGTCTTGCTATTATGACAAATCTATAGGGCGTTTTGCAGACAACGCTGATGTTGATACAATATATGATTTATTGTGGAACGTTTTCGATACCTGCATAGGGCATCTTCCGGATAAAGCCGAAATTGAACAGGCTGTTGCCCGTAATGAGTTTATGATATATTACGGTGAAAATAATAAGCTGTCCCTCCTGCAGACAGATATAAAACCGAAAAGCTTTTATATAAATCAGGTCATTAACCGTAATGAAAAGCACATTATTCACGCTATGCTGCTGAACAGGATAGAGCAATATTGTGCGAATGGCGGGAAATACGCGTATTCATGGGTTGAAGAAAACAATATCGCGTCAATGAAATTTCACGAGAAATATAATTTCAAGCATGACGGATTGTGGGACATCGTATATAAGGTGCGGATATGAAAATTTTTAATATGGGGGAGGAAAAAGTATACTCCCTTGAATGGGATCTGATAAATTCCAATATGTATTTGATTTATCAGAACAAACTCGCTTTAGTGATAGACCCTATATACACCAAGGAAATCGAGGATTTTTTGCTGAAAATAAATCCACGAAAAATCACCGCACTGCTTACACATGAGCATTTTGATCACATTAACGGAGTCAATTGGCTTCGAAAAAACTTTGATACGGAAGTATGCTGTTCAAAAGCCTGTGCGGAAAGAATATGCTCAGCTTCTAAAAATCTATCTGATAAATCCGATGTGATTATAATGTTTAACGAAAATCTGCATCAAAAGGAACTCCATATAGAGCCGTTTGAGTGTGAGGCTGACATTACGTTTGAAGATACATTCCTCTTGAATTGGAATGACAAGAAGATAAACCTTATATCCACCCCCGGACACTCGCCGGGCAGTGTATGTATATTTTTGATGAACAAATATGTTTTCACGGGAGATACTTTGCTCCCGTATCCCACTATAACAAGGCTTCCCGGTGGAAATAAAAAGATTTTTTTCGAGCAGACAATACCTTTATTAAAAAAGCAAACAGGTAGGGGGTTGACTGCATTTCCGGGCCATGGAGAGCCATTCGCATTTGATGATGGATTTGAAAGTGATTTTTATAATCGGTGCCATATTCATTCTTAAAACAAATGCACTAAACACGAATACGGCAAATTAAATAAACAATCAGGAGGTAGTTTGATGAAATAATCTTTCGTCATTCCCTGCTATTATAGCGAACTGACAATAGACGACGTAATTTCGGAAATCAGGGATATTATGCGCATGCGACCTGAGTATGATTTTGAAATTATTGCAGTGAATGACTGCTCTCCGGATAATGTTTTAACTGTTCTGAAACAAATTGCACAAAATGATAAAAGAATAAAAGTAATTGACCTTGCGAAAAACAGTGGCAAACACGCAGCGGTAATGGCAGGGTATTCTGTTGTAAGCGGCGAGATAATTATAAATCTTGATGACGACGGACAGTGTCCGATGGACAAGCTGTGGGAGTTGGTTGAACCGCTGAATAACGGATATGATGTTTCTGTTTCGCGGTACCCGCGCAACAAGCAATCCGCCTTCAAAAATTTTGGCAGTAAGATAAATGACATAATGACGCGACATCTTATAGGTAAACCCAAAGATTTATATTTGGGTAATTTTTCAGCTACAAAAAGATTCGTTATTGACGAAATACTAAAATATGACAAGCCTTATCCTTATCTTGCGGGACTAACACTTCGCACCACCTCTAAAATCTGCAATGTTGATATGGAAGAACGTGAACGAGCTGCAGGGGTTGGGCATTATACATTTGTGAAATCGCTGAAGCTTTGGCTTAACGGATTCACCGCATTTTCCGTGAAACCCCTTAGAATTTCGACTGTGCTGGGGGCTTTATGCGCAATTATCGGCTTTGCATACGGGATTTGGACAATTATAAGAAAGCTCCTCAATCCCGATATCCAGACGGGGTATAGTTCGACTATGGCCGTGCTGCTGTTTATCGGCGGCATGATTATGATGATGCTCGGAATGATCGGCGAATACATAGGCAGAATTTATATCTGTATAAACAACTCCCCACAGTACGTAATAAGAGAAGCAATCAATATCAAGCCTAACGAGGAGGAAAAGACATTAGAATATAATTCTTGATACTCCACGCAAATTATACGCACACGAATCCCCTGTATAGCAGAGCTATACAGGGGATCTGATTTCTCGTATGCCTTCGTAATGCGCTTTAACAATATTTCCGAAACGTTTTCCCACTCGTAGGCGTTCCCCTCACGGCAGCCCATAAGCACCAGCGAAGCAAGCGGCAATGCTGGTTGGAGCGGTTTTTCTTCTTATATATTTTCCTTCCCAGTCAAGTGTATTTCTATAATTTTTGGCTTTGTATTCAGTTTTCGAGAGTGTTTCCGCTTTGCGAGGCTCGTAGCCGAATTCCGTCACAACGCTTTACAATACGCTTTTGCAAACTTCCCCGCTCCCGCAAATTCATCAAAAATCTCCCAACGTGGCTTTACACCGCCGTTTGCCGCTTCCAAATCAATCCCAGTTCATCAATCCATATCCGAGAATTTTCGGGTAATCGGCGGGGTAAGAGAGCGTAACGCACACATCGTCGCGATTACCTTCTATCGTGTAAACGTTTTCTCCATCTGTGCCGAGCACCAAACCGACATGATCCGCCGAACCGTCGCCGTCCCAGTCGAAGAAAATGCTGTCGCCGGGCGCGATGTCCTCATAGCCGCGCCACGCCCAGCGTCCGCGCGCCTGAAAGTACGCCTTGCCCTCCGAGTTGCACGACAAGAAGTACGGGCCGTTTTTGCCCATTTCGGCGTATGTCCACGAAACAAACGCCGCGCACCACTCGATGTGGCTAGTAAAGCCGTACCAGCCCCAGTATTTCGCGCCGCCGATGTTGCCGACCTCGCCCTTTATCAGCTCCGCGAGCTCGGGCGAGCCCTTTCGCCCCGTCGTTACCATTTTTTGGTATTCAGGCGCTTCTTCGTCAAATGGTGGCGCGTCGGTTATGTAGACCTCCAGCCGCCACTCGTCGTTCTCCCTGACCGCCTTAAGCGGTGTTCCGTTCGGCTTTTTTGAGGCTTCGGTCGGATTGTTCACATACGCACGCTCAAAAATAATCTCGTCCTCGCTCGCCTCCAAAACCCTCGCGTAGGTCACCGTTTCAAAGGAATTTTCGTGAAATTTCCGAAGATGCTGCATATCGAAATAAACGCCGCCGCCCGCGTCGCGGAACAGGCTGCCGTAGCCGTCGACCTCCTGCGGGTGGAACAGCCGCCACGCCTGCTCTTCAAGATACGTGCCATAGAACAAATCCACCATTTGCTTGTGATTTTTTATGTAGTCGCTCTCGATGCGCACCTCGCCGCGCTCCGCCGGGCTTGTCCAGCACTTGCCCTGCATTGCTGCGAAAACCAGCACGTTTTTGTTGAGTAGCGTCCGCACAATTTCGTCGGGGTCGTCGCTTTTCGGTTGCAGCTCCACAAGCTCGTCGAACCGCGAAAGCGCCTCGGACAGGCTGTCAACGCGAATCGGCATTGTTATTGGCGGAGGCGGAGGCTCGGGGGCGCTTTCGGGGAGGCTTTCGGGCTCGCTTTCGGGAATTGTCGTTGAAGTCGTGCCTGTTAAAACGGTTGGAACGGAAAGCGGCTTCTCCGAAGCGTCTTGGCAGCCCGTGAGGGTTAGCGCGAGCGCTACTAGTGTCGCGATAAGGGCGTGGAGTTTATAGGTTTTCATTTTCTCTGTATTTTTCCTTCAGTCAAGTTTTTTGGGTGAACCCTTGCGCCGCGCTGTTTGGGAGGATTCAGCGCGGCGCGGGGTTCTTTATCTATATTCTCAAGTCATGCTTTTTGGGCGTTAAATATCCAGCGCTAAGCTGACGTATGCCCCCTCGCCGTAATCTATGCGGCAAACTACGGCGTTTTTCAGATCCTCGTCCGTGCCGAGGAGATTGCCGTTTTCTATAATCGTTTTGCCGCTGTCGTCACCCGCGGCGGCAGCTTCGCCATTCTCGTAAACCGCGACCTTGCTTGCCACCTTGTCCGAGGCGCCGCGACCGTAGCCATCAAGCTCAGCTTTAAGCTGTTCTACCGAATTCGCCCTTTGAACGATGTGCGAGAGCATAAACGGCACTGGAACGGGGTCTGTCGTGCTTTCGCCGCGCACCGCGATGTAACAGCTGCCGTCGCTGAGCTCCACGAGAATAACCGCGCCGTCCGCAAGCGCCCCCGCGGTCATCTCGTTGTTCTCGATAAACGCGTTGGGATTCTCAAACGCCCGAACCTCGGCTGTAAGCTCGCCTATGTCGGCGCTTTTTATGCCGCTGTTCAGCGCCTCAACGTCCGCGGCGCTGTCAATCGCGGAGTTCAGCGTGACAATGAGGTCGTCCGTTGACGCGGCGCTGTTAAAACGAACGCTGAAGCTCGCCGTGTCGTCAAAGCCGTTTTCTTTGTAAAGCATCGAGAAGCTGACGTTTTTGTAGTCGGGGTGAGTGTAATTTGCCACCCTGTATCCGTCGTACATCGTACCCGCGCCGCCGTCGTCGTTCAGCGGCACGACGTTAAAGCCGCATTTCTCCGCAAGGTTGTCAAGCGTAACTGTCGAGATGTCGCCGACAAGGAAATCCGCCGCCTTTATGTCGTTAACGGCTTCGCAAACGCCGCCGATATTGCTGCAATTGTAAACCCCAAATCCGTTATCGAATATATACACATCGGGATACACTGCGCGACCCGCGCCATATCTCTCTGAAAGCTCGTCGATGGTTTTCCCGACAGCCGACATAACTTCCCCGTTAATGCCGAGCTCGACGGTTTGCTCTTGCGGGGTGCTTTCGTTATTGTTGGAATAAGAGTAGGAATAACTCTCCTTAGCGAACGCGTTCGGGTCGCTTGACTGCGCCCCCTGCTCCGCGCACGCCGTCGTCGCAAGCGCAATCAGAACCACCGCACACATAGTCAGCAGTGTTGATTTGGTTTTCATAGCGTCCTCCTTAATTTACCGAGCCTGCTCGTAATAAGCCGCGCCCGAATCCGTTTGGGAGCTATCCGCGTTTGCTCCCACCGCCCCGCCGAAAATCAGCGCGATAAGCGGAATGCTAACAATAATTGCAAAGACCTTGTAAAGTAGATTTGATTTCATAATAGTACCTCCTAAGAAAAATGTAGATAAAAATTTATGCCTTCACTTATATAGACAACAAAAAAGTCAAAATGTTACACGTTTTTTAAAAATTTTTTAATTTTTTTGATTTTTCGTGAATTTTTACCAATCTCCTCCGTCCGCTTCTTGCCTCTTGAACCTCTAATCTTTAATCGGTGCCGGCTGATGTGCCGGCTCCGTTTCGTCGTCATCGTGGGCGAGAATATCCGAAAGCAGCTCGACCTTTTGAACCGTCGCCGAGCCATAGCCGCCGCATGAGAGCGTTATGTCGCCGAGCGTTACTCTCGCGTAGGCAACGTCGCCCTGCCGAAGCCCGTCGAGGTCGCAGTCTATCTCGTCGATTTTGCCGAGATAAAGGCTGTCAAGCTCGCCTTTAATCCCGATGTCAAGGTGGTTGAAAACGACCTTTGTGCTGAAATCCGTTTCATAGCCGACGTTTCTGTCCTCAACATTGTGACCCGGCATCGCGGGGAGCTTGCTTTCGCACGGGTAGAAGCTTATCTGCCCGCCCAAGCCCGAATACAGCGCCGCCTCGGCGGTTATCTGCAAAAAGCCCTCCAGCTCCGCCGTGCCCTCAAGCTCGACGAAGTTGTCCGCCGCGGAATAATACTTCGCGGGGAAGTTGTAATCAAAGTCGTGCGTCATAAAATGCGCTTGCGCGGCCTTGACCTTAAAGCCGCATATCTCGTCGCCGACGTTCACGCGCCGCCACGGGTTGGGGTTTTTTGGCGTTTCCCCATTGAATATCGCGACTCCGTTCGTTCCGCCGAACATTTCGGGGTTTTTGTAGGTGTTGTAATACGGCGCGGCGGGCTCTTTTACATAAGTGAAGCCCTCGCAGTAAATTTCCGCGTAAATGTCGTCCTCGGTGAGCGTTTCGGCGGTTATGCTCTTATCTTCGACACTTTCAAGTTCAAGCCGCGTTATCTCGCCCGTATAAATCGCTTCGCCGTCAAGCCCAACAAGGAATGTGGGCTCGCCCTTGGGAGCGCTCTCCTCGGGAGCTGAGGGCGCTTCGGAGTTCGGCGCGGAGATTTCCTCCGCGGAGCTTGTCGAGCTCGTCTGCGAGCTATCTGAATTCGGGCTTGATTTTGCCGCGCAGCCGCCGAGCAGCGCAATTCCGAGAATTGCCGCGAGGATTTGGGGATTATGTTTCATTGCAATTTCTCCTTTAATCTAAAACCTCAACGTCCGCGATCTTCGCCCGCTGCGTACTTTGGGTCGTGCCGTTCAGCGTGCCGAGCGTGATGTCCTTCAACGTGATTTTAACGCGCGCGTAATTCGTATCTCCCAGAACCTCGTCAACGTCGTAATCCGCGGAGAACAAATCGAGATTGGTGTTGAGGTTTCCGAGATAATACTCGCCGTCGTAAACCACCGCGTCGTCGGGATACTTAAGAATCGCCGTTGCGCTCAACGCTTGATCGCCCTCAATATATTTCGGAACAAACGCGTTTTTCGTCGTGTCGGGATAGAAGAATACGTCGTTCGGCGAGGAGAAATATTGGGGATTGCCTTCGTATTTGAACAAAATCCCCTCCAGCGTCAGCGTGCCTTCAAATTCGATTGTCGTTGTAAGCGGGCCAAAAGTCCAATACTCGCTGCCGTTCAATTCAGCCCATGCGTCGGGCTCAAACGCCTCGTAGACGGTTTCCGCGGACTTTACGGTTAAACCGTTTTCCAGCACATCTCCGGGCTTTACCTCGAAGCATTTCCGCTCCGCGAGGGCTTTGTCGGCTTCCTCGCTGCGATAAACAACCCACTCCACAGCGTTTGAGAAGCCGTCGCCGTCGTTTTGCCAATTATCATTGTCAAGCGTTGAATCGTAAATCGGCAGGGCGTAGGAAATAAACGCGGAGCCGTAGGTTATCAAGCTCGTTAAATTGCCGTTCTCCTCGGTCGGGTACTCAATGTGCGTGATGTCATAGGGCGAGAGAGGATCGCCGTTTGCGTCGGTGTAATCCAGAATGTTCGGACATTCCTCAAGGAGCTTCGCAACGTCCTCGGGAAGCTCTCGGCTTTCGGGCTCGGGTTCGGATTGGGCGGCGCTTGATATCTCCGTTGCAGTTGAAACAATCGGTTGAGAGGCTTCAGAGCTTTCGGTTGATTTCGCGGCGCAACCCGCGAGAAGCGTTGCGGCAAAAACCGACGCGAGTAATTTGAGATGTGATTTCATTATGTTTCCTCCGTTTTGAATTTACAGCGTCGGCACGGGTCGGCGAAGCTACGCGGGGTCGTCATCGTGGTCGAGAATGTCCGACAGAAGCTCGACTTTCTGAACCGTCGCCGTTCCATTGCCGCCGCAGAAGAGCTCTATGTCGCCGAGAGTTACTCTCGCGTAGGCAACATCGCCCTGCCGAAGCCCGTCAAGGTCGCAGTCTATCTCGTCGATTTTCCCAAGATAAAAGCTGTCAAGCTCGCTTTGGAACTGAATTTGGGTGTGGTTGAAAACGACCTTTGTGCTGAAATCCGTTTTATAGCCGACGTTATTGTCCTCAACATTGCTGCCCGGCATCGCGGGGAGCTTGCTTTCGCACGGGTAGAAATTGACGCTCCCACCCGTGCCGGGATACAGCGCCGCCTCGGCGGTTATCTGCAAAAAGCCCTCAAGCTCCGCGGTGCCCTCAAGCTCGACGAAGTTGTCCCCCGTGGAATAATACTTCGCGGGGAAGTTGTAATCCCAGTCATGCGTCATAAAATGCGCTTGCGCGGCTTTGACCTTAAAGCCGCAGATTTCGTCGCCGACGTTCACGCGCCGCCACGGGTTCGTGTTAGCGGTCTCCCCGCCCAAAAACTCCCACTCCCCGAACAGCTCCGGGTTTTTGTAGCTGTTGTAGTACGGCGCGGCGGGCTCTTTTACATAAGTGAAGCCCTCGCAGTAAATTTCCGCGTAAAGGTCGTCCTCGGTGAGCGTCTCGGCGGTCTTGTCCGTCCGCTCAAGCTTCGTTATCTCGCCCGTGTAAATCGCCTTGCCGTCAAGCCCGATAAGGAATGTCGGCTCGCCTTTGGGAGCGCTCTCCTCGGGAGCTGAGGGCGTTTCGGAAATTACTGAAGAAATTTCCGCCGTGGAGCTCGTCGAGCTCGTCTGCGGCGCGGTTTGAGAGCTCTCGCCCGACTTGTCCGCGCAGCCTCCGAAAATCAGCGCGACAAGCGGGATAAGCAGGATAATCGCGAAGACCTTGTAAAGCAGATTTGATTTCATAAACTACCTCCGTGAAATTTTTCCTTTCACTTATATAGACAACAAAAATCGGAGAATATTACACGTTTTTTGAAAAAATTTTATAATTTTTATTTCTCCCCCGCTCCGCGGGAGAGAAATGAGAAATTCTTCGCGAGCCCTCTACTTTATATAACGTAAAAACACCCCGCTTGGTTACACTTTTTTGAAAAAAATTATCGCGGCTTCACATCAACGATTTTCGCGTAGTTCC
>CAYSHU010000008.1:0-23599 GCA_964430965.1 uncultured Ruminococcus sp.
GCAAAGGTTCCGCTCGCTTCGCTCGCTCCACCTTTACAGGCGCGTTTTTCGCTCCGACTGCTCTTGGGGTTAAGTGCTTGTTTCGGCAGACGACTTGCTTAATTGCCCGTGGAGTTATGTGACTGTTTCGACAGACGACTTGCTTAATGCCTCTCTCCTAACTCAATTTTAACTTCTTATAATACTCCAGCGCCGTAAACGTCCGCTCAGCGCCGTACAGGAAATAATCCTCGGCGATCTGTGAGAACTGCTTTTGTGCCTCGCCGCTTATCATTATCAGCTTAAACAGCTCGTCCAGCTTCGCGAACACGCTGTCGCGCATTGCAAGAAGCGTTTCCGGGTACAGCAGCACGCTCTCGCCCTCGGGCTTTCCTTCTCGCCCGGCGCAATCCGCGCAAAGGAGCTTCGCCTTCCGCGGCAGAAAATACATTCCGCACT
Source organism: uncultured Ruminococcus sp. (assembly GCA_964430965.1). Classification (GTDB taxonomy): domain Bacteria; phylum Bacillota; class Clostridia; order Oscillospirales; family Ruminococcaceae; genus CAG-115. Next base: position 439 of record CAYSHU010000008.1, read on the forward strand.
CGGGCTCGAACTGTCCGCAGCTATCGCACGCGATGAGGTTCGGCGCGAAGCCGAGAATTACGCTATACCTCAGCTCAAAAGCCGCCTTTATCGTTTCCAGCGACAGCGGGCCCTTTTCCACGCGGAGCACCTCGTAAAGGCACACCGCGAGGAATCTTACGACACTTTCGTGCCGCCTGTTTTCACGCTGATTCTGCTCCGACGGAGTGCAATACTTCATCGCCTGCGCGAAATACGAAGCCAGCGCCAGCTTCTTGATATCTGCACCGAGCTCGTGGAACCCGAACTTCGGCTTCGCGGAATTCACCGTGTACCGCATCCTGTTCTCATTCAAGCAAAACGTCGAATACGAAAACAGCGAAGCGCTTGACAACAGGCTGCTGTTCAGCTTCTTAGCCCCGTGAGCCGTCGCCTCGACAAGCCCACGCTCGTCCGTCAGTATATCAATAAAGCAGCTGTTCTCGCCGATTTCGCGGCGAGCAAGAACTATCCCGTCTAAAGTAATCAGCATGGCATTTTTATAGCGGCTGAGAGGCACGCAGAAATCTTACCTCTTACCTCTAACCTCTATCCCCTCAAATCAACATACCAAACAAAAAGGACGCTTGCAAACCAGCGCCCTCATTGAATACAAACAAATTCTAATTACCTCATATACTCGCGCCAGTCGAGGTCGCCGCGTTCCAGCGCGTGGATAAGCGCCTCCGCGGTGGCTATGTTCGTCGCGACAGGTATATTATGCACGTCGCAGAGCCGCAGCAGATTTATATCATTCGGCTCGTGAGCCTTGGCGTTGAGCGGGTCGCGGAAAAACAGAAGCAAATCTATCTCATTGCAGCTGATGCTCGAGGCAAGCTGCTGGTCGCCGCCCTGAGAACCGCTCATAAAGCGCTGTATCTGAAGCCCAGAGGCCTCCGACACCAGCTTTCCCGTAGTTCCCGTGGCTACAATATTATACCTGCTGAGTATTCCGCAATACGCAATACAAAACTGAACCATAAGCTCCTTTTTGGAATCGTGGGCGATGAGAGCAACGTTCATAAAATTTCCTCCGTTAAATATCCTCGACAATGGGGCGGTCAGTCTATCTTAATTGACAGCGGAACATCCTGTCCGTCTATGCGCTTGGCTATCGATGAATACGCCTTGAAGCCGCCGCAGCTCGGTGGCAGCGCAAGCCCCTTCGAGCCGCAGATCTTAATGTTCACGTCCTCGGGAACAACGCCGATAAGCGGAATTCCCACCGTATCCATAACAACGTCCAAATCGTAAAGTATATCCTCGTCCTTGAAGTTCGAGCTTACCTTGTTTATTACAAGACGCTGGTTTACACAATTCTTGACATACAAAAAGTCCGAAAGCATCTGACCGTCGCGGACGCACACCGCGTCGGGAGTCGTAACCATAAGTATCAGCTCAGCCGCCTTGATTACGCTGAACACCGAGCTTCCGATACCCGCGGTATCTATGATGATATACTCAAAGTGCTCGCGCATTTCCTCGCACACGCCCATTATCTTCTCGGGATTGATATCGATAAACGGGTTTCTCGTAGCGCACACAAGATACAGGTTATCCACTCTGTCGACCTTGGTCGTCGCGGTGAGGATATCGATCTTTCCCTCGAGATACTCACCGATGTCGTGTTTTACCTTGTCTTTGATTCCAAGCATAATATCAAGGCAGCGCAGACCGAAGTCGAGCTCTACGAGCAGCGTTTTGTGCCCGAGCGACGCAAGTCCCGTCGCGACGTTTGCCGACGTCGTAGATTTTCCCGTTCCGCCTTTGCCTGCCGTTACAGCGATAATTTGTGACATATTTATTCCCCTCTCCGACGCTTTCAAGAAGCGTCCCTATATTCTAAATAATACTTCTCCGCATAAAACCCTATAGTACTCATATATATTTTAGCACATTTTTTCCAAGAAGAAAAGGGTTTTTTTGCTTAGCTGTAAAACTTTGTAGAATTTACTTATTTTAGAGCGGGGATTTTGGATAAATTGCACAAAAGCGAGCCTTGCGCCCGCTCTTGCCTCTTATCCTCTTGCCTCCAGCAGCCATTCGTACAGAGCGAACTTCGCCGTAATTTTTTGGGGCTTGCCAAACGCCTCGAGAACCTGCTCGGCGTTGTCCTGCTCATAATCAGCAGCCGCGGGAACGCAGAGCTGCGGGAAGATTACGCACCACCAGTTTTTGCCCTCCCCGCTTCCCAACGTCACGCGGAGCGCGGTGTAATGCCCCGCGGGGAGGATCAGACGCTCGTATTCCCGCGTTGTAAAATACATCTCTACAAGCTCCGCTTTTGCCCCGTAGGAAAAGCCGTTTTCAGCAAGAAACTTGTTCGCGAAGCGCTCTATTTCGGGGATTTTATCCTCGGCAAGCGCTCTTGCGGATTCGAGATCGCCGCACTCCGAAAGCTCCCCGCCGAAGCGCTCAAGAAGCGCGTCGCGGAGCCGCAGCTTTACCGCCTGGTCCTCGTCGCTGTCGGAGTTCGCGGGAATATGCAGCCGCAAAACCTCACCCTGCACCTCCTCGCAGCTCGCCGAGAACGTCCGAAACGCCCCGAAAGCCGTAAAAGCCGCAATACCGAGCGACAAAATCAATATCATAAGTAAATTTTTCATAAATCCTCCTTATTTAAATGTCGCGAAAAAGCGGCTCACTCCGCGCTCCGCGCTCCGTTCGCCTAGCCGCCGACTAAGGTTCCGTTCCGCTTCGCTCCACTCCACCTTAGTCGGCGCTTTTTTCGCTCCACACTTCGCTGGTGGCGGTGCCAGTGGTCGGCGCGCGACTTGTGCCCGCTTCGCCGGGTGGGCTGATTTTGATTGGAACGCGCCTTTGATGCGCCGCCGATCTGTTGCTTTCATTTAAAGCTTTGGAAAATTTCGGAAATTTATTCGCTTGAATACGCTTTTTTACGTTTTGCTTCGCAAAGAATGTCGAAAAAGCGTGGTTGAAAACTAATGTTTATGTTGATTAGATTGTTGAAAACTTTTTATGCAAGATTAACAATTGTTGAGGCAATGTTTAGTCTAAAATACGGCAAAAAACAGAATTTGGGGTGAGATTTCGGAAATTTTTAAAATCTCTGTTGACTTAATTTTGTTTTTAGGCTATACTGTATTCAAGAGATGAGAGGTAAAGCCGACAGCTCAACATAGACATAAAATTCGGCAATTTGGGCTTTATCAATCCTCTTTTAGTGAAACAGACAGAGAACTCGGGGCGGCGTGATACTAAAAATTATAATCGCGGCGCTTCAAAGAAAGGGCTCACTGAACACGAACACAATGATATGGAGGTTGCTGTTATGTGCATGAAAGACATTGAAGTTAAAAACCAGGTAGGTTTACACGCAAGACCCGCTACATTCTTTATTCAGAAGGCGAACGAGTACAAGTCGTCTATCTGGGTTGAGAAGGAGGAGCGCAGAGTAAACGCTAAATCGCTTCTGGGTATTCTTTCGCTCGGTATCGTAGGCGGTGCGCAGATCCGCATTATCGCTGACGGCTCCGACGAGCAGCTGGCTGTTGACGGCTTGGTTAAGCTGGTTGAAAGCGAGTTTGCCGAGTAATTTCTTTCAGCGACGGGTATACACATTCTTTTTAAATGGCAAATCAAGGGGGTGGATTTTCCGCCCTCTTTTATTTTGCGAATTCCCGATATTTGGCAATTCCGTTGACGTTCCGCTTAATTTTATAACGCGGGAAAAGTTGTAAAACGTATTGACTTTCCGCTTATTTTCCCCCGCGAAATCGCTTGGATTTTGTGACAAGTTGACAAAATTCCGCGAGGTCTTTATGTAAGACTCACAAAAAGGTTGCTTTTGGCGGGCGGATATGTTATACTATATATAATATGTTGAATTATGCTCGCGTCCTCCCGAAGAGGGAGAGAAGAAAGCGAAGGAGTTGAACGCAGTGACTAACGAGGAGAATTCCGCGGCAAATCTCGATAAGGAAATCGAGATTGAAAACAAACCCGAAACAGCAGCCGACAAAAGGCTTGACGATAAATCCGCGAGGAAGGCGGAATTAGCCGCGAAGAAAGCGGAAAAAGCCGCGTTAAAGGCAGAGAAAAAGGCGATAAAAAAGGCAGAAAGGAAGCCCATTGAGGATAACAAATTCTTTGCCCTTGTGGCGGGGCTCGGCGAATATCTTGTTGACGCGGCTTTAAAGGCCGTGAAGTTCCTGGGCTATTGCGGGCTTTATATCATCGCAACGATTTACAGGGGCTTTACATACGTTGAGAAGCCTATCAAGGACTTCTGGAAGCGCACCGCGGACGTTATAACAGCGCCGTTTCGCAAGCGCCGTATGGCAAGAAAGCTCGGCTCCTCGGAGGTCGCAAAGGCTAAGGAGGAAAGGGGCGCTTGGGGCGGCTTTGCGGCGCGAATTAAGGTCGTTGGGCGCGCGTTCTTCGGCAAGCGCGGAATTCTCGCGACCGTGGTAAACTGGGCTCTGCCGATAGCATCGTGCATTTTCTTGTTTAACGTCGTAAGCTACGCGAACAATCAGAACTACGCGCTGAAGCTCACCGTAAACGGAGATTTTGTCGGCTACATCAGCGATGAAACAACGTTCGCGAACGCGCAGAAAATGGTTCAGAACCGTATAAACTACACGGGAAGTCACACAGAGGTTTTCAGCTTTGACCCTGTGTATGAAATTGAAAGCATCGGAAACAGCGCGCTGCTTAATCAATATCAGGTTGCGGACAGCATCATCGCGCTGCTCGGCAAGGAGGTAAACGAAGGCTATGGGCTTTATCTCGGTGATTCGTTCTACGGGACGCTTACCGACCACGACAACCTTGACCTCGCCTTAAGCCAATTACTTGAGAAATACTCCGACGGCACGACCAACGAAACGGTTGAATTTGAAAATGAAATCACCTACATTCAAGGTACATATTTGCAGGACAGCTTTGTAGAGGAGCAGGATGTAATCAGGCAGTTCAAGTCGACAAACCGCAAAACCTACTATTACACGATTGAAGAGGGCGACACCGTACCCGGCGTCGCGCAGAAGAATAACGTTTCCGTTGAGCTTCTCGCGGAGCAGAACGAAAACTTTGACAGCGAAACGCTCCCCGATGTGGGCGAGAAACTCAAAATCACGGTGGACGAGCCTTACCTCAAGGTTAAGGTAACGCGCGAGGAGCATTATAAGGAAGAGTTCGGCTTTGATACGGAATATGTTGACGACAGCACCGCTTACGCGGGCAACAATATAATAATAACCACCGGTGAGAACGGTGAATATTCGATTGTCGCGAAGGTTTCCTATATCAACGGCGTGGAGGTCGGGCGGCAGGTTTTAATAAGGCTGTTGACCAAGGATCCGGTAACGCAGGTAGTGGGGATCGGCACAAAGCCGCGCACAAACGAGGTTGCGCCCGGACAAACCATTGAAGAGGGCAAGATGCTCTGGCCCGTGGGCGGCGCTGACGGCGGATATCTTAACGAGCCTGTTTGGTGGAAGGGCGGATACTCCGGGCATAGGGGCGTTGATATTATCGCGCCCGCCGGAACACCTATATACGCGGCGGAGAACGGCGTTGTTATCGGAGCGGCATACGACGGCTACTACAACGGCGGCAAGGGAAATTATGTGGAGATTCTGGGCGAGAGCGGTCTTACAACGCACTATTATCACGCGAGCCAGGTTGTCGTGTATAAGGGACAGCGCGTAACGGCGGGCGATTGTATCGCATACGTCGGACTGACGGGCGCGACATACGCGTATCACCTGCACTTCGGCGTAAGCGTCGGCGAATACACATACCTCGACCCGTACGATTATCTGCCGTGGCATAAGATGAGCGATTCGTTTGCTTACAAGATAGGACACTACGGAATTTAACGACAAAAAATCCCCCGAATTTCGGGGGATTTTCTTTAGACTGAGGCTTTTACGATTTTGGTGATTTCTTCAAGGTAATCGGGGATTATCTCGACGTTTTCAATTACCACGTCCCCGAACGCCGCAAGAGCTTCGTTGTTAATTTCCTCGATTATCGTTTCGGGGAGGCGGTTGTTCCGGCGGCAATAGACGTTGAACGTGCCGTCGAGCAGCGCCCTCAGCGCACCGATTTGAAGCGGGATAAGCGCGTTCGCGAAGGTTTTCCAGTCGGTGTCTAAATCCTCAAAGAACGGGTTTTCCGCGCGGAGCGGCAGCTCGTCCTCCTCGTGCGGGGAAAGCTCCTCCTTAAGCTCGCCGATAAGCTCCGAAAACTCCTCCGCCTCGATTTGCTCCGCGGCTTCGCTTGGCTCGAAAGCGTTTTCGGGATTTTGCGGTTCTTCCTCCTCGTCGATTATCAACAGCTCCGTCAGCCTGTCGGAGCGCTCGCGGATTTCCTTCAGCTTGCTGACGTCGATCTCCACGCGCTCGCGCGTGTAGGAATACACGTCGTCGCTGTACGCGTCCTTAGTGGGCTTTTGCGGAGGCTTTATGCCGTTCGCGGCGCAGAATTCGCCCACCGCTTTGGGAATTATTTCAACAAACTCGGGGGCGGAAACCGCCTCCATTATTTTAGTGCGGTTCGCGAAGTCGTTTTTCACCATATCGAGCTTCGCGGTGAGCCTTCTGCCGCTGCCCGTTTTCACGCGGAGCTCCGCCTCGACGCTTTTTAACAGATAGCCGATAAAGCCCTTTGACGGCGAAAAATCGAACAGCTCCAGGGCGGGCTCGCCGCGCTTTACGCAATAGCGCTCCGCGGCGCTTATTCTTATCGGGCGAAAGCCGTCCGTAGTATCGAGATTTACAACCGCGTCCTTAAACGGCGTCCAAGTGTAGTCCTTTTTCAGCTTGCCGCAGACAAGCTCCGAAAGCTCTATGCCGCGCTTTGAAAAATAATCGTGGAGAGCGTTCAGCGCAGCCTCGCACGCAGCCTCGATAAGCGGCCTTTTATCATCGGAATAAAACACGCTGCCCTTGATATCATACGCTGAATTCGCCGCGAGGAAATCCAGCTTGCGCGAATAATCGCCCGCCTCAAACGCGGAAAACTCGCGCTCATTCGCGTCCTCCTCGCAATCGCCTGTAACGGCTTTTATATCGGGATATTTTTCCGTCACGTCGTTGAACGCGTAGAAGTCCTTAAGCCAGCGCGGCATCAGCTCGTTTAAAAACGGCGCAAAGCCCTTGCAGTTTTCCCAGACCTCCAAGAGCTTATCAAACGCCTTTATTGACTCGTGCTCGCCGATTTTATTCAGCAGCTCATAGCAATAAAGCAAAATATACGGCTTGTCGGTTCGGTTGTAAATTCCGCGGCGAACATCTGTTCTCCACGTAAAGAATGTTCTTAATTGAGAATTAGACATCGCAGCGTAAACGGGCGTTGCCAACACGCAATAGGCGGTTCGTGCGAAGTCGTCCTCGACCTGTGCCATAAAATCGCCTTGCTCTACAATAGTGAGCTCCACCGCGCGCTTTACCACCCCAAACCCACGGACGCAAATCTCAAGCTCGCGCATCTGCCCGATTTTCGTCAGCATATAGCTTTCCTGCGATGACATATTTTCGGAATGATATTCGTGCGGGTATTCTGTCCGATTGTTTGCGGGGACGCTGCTGCGGTAGGCAAAATCGTTCCGAGAGATGCTGTCAGGCTTCTTCTTCGGCTCTCTTCCGCCGATTGTTTCAGATTTTTCGGGGAGCGCGGGCGTTATCTTTTCGGGTTTGTAATTCCCCTCCGCGGCGTTTTTCCTTGCCTCGCGGACGGTTTTCCTGACACTGCGGCGAACATCCTTCGGGGCAAGCTGCGTCACATCATCAACAACGGTATCAACCACGTTTTCCACCGCGCGGTTTACCAGCTCGTTAATCGTTTTCTTTATCTCCTCGAACGACTTTCCGTTCGTCTGGATAAATTTTTTAAATTCCGCCGTACTGCTCCCCCCTTTATAACGCGTGAGTAAAATCACGCCTTCTTATCCCCGATATCCGTAAACGCTATCAAGGTTTCCCACTGCTCGGGGAAACCCAGGTCGGACAGCCTTGCCACGTCGGAATTCTTTCTTAGCAGCCTTGAAACGGGCTTTACGACGCGCTCGTTCCAGTTTGCCTTGTCGTGATAAAGCTGCTTCATTACGATTATATAGCCGAATAAATCGTTGTCAAGCTCCAACCCTAAGTCGTTTTCGAAATATCTGGGTGTGCGCGGCATTACGGGGAAATGGCTTCCGTAGAGCCTGTTGTAATGCGCACAGTAGTTTCTGAGCTCGTTAAGGCAGAATATCCAGTTGTCTAATTCAGACGGCGAGCAATGATAGAACTCGTTCGCGACCGCCTTTTTATCCGAATTCTGCATATCCTTATAGAAAAACGCGAGCGTCCCGAAGCTGAACAGCTCCATAACCACCCAAAGCGGGAATTTCCCGTCGTGGCGCGTTTTGTAGTGCTTGACGAACTCGCGCTCCTCATTTGATTCGATTAAATGATTTATCCGCGACATAAAGCTCTGGTGATTGTGAGCTCTGTCATACGTCGACGGGTTTAAATAGCCCATTGCGCCATAGCGCAGCGCGTGATAATTCGAAATAACGGCGCGAAGCGTTATCTCTACCTCTTCAAGCGCGGCGAGAAGAATGCTTCGCAGCTTTCTGTCCATTTCGTAGATACGCAAAATTTTCTCGAATGTCGTGCCGTCCTCATACTTATGCTTGCTTATAGAGAACGGCTCGAAGTAGTTTGACAGCCGATAATAATTTATATATTTCAGCGTTTCACGCGCTAATTTTTCGTTTTTTATTTCGCACCCGCGCTCTCGTAATTTTGCGATTTGTTCGTCGGGTGTGGCGGATATTTTTTCTGACATATTTTAATTTAAATTTCAAAATTCCGTCACCGATGTCATTCCGCGCTGCGCACGGAACGACACCGCTGACGGAAACGGTCAAGATTTTCTTCGAAAATCTTGACAATTTTTGAAATTTATGTCACCTCCATGATGTTGTTTTAAGTCGTTACGCGCCTTTGACGGCTCTCCCAAACGCAGGCGCGTTGCATTTTAATCGCTTATAACTGCGCCTCTTCATTACTCTTCGCCAGTCTCTGCATAAGCAGCGGTATCGCCGAATCAAGCCAGAAATCGCCCGACAATCCTCCCGTCGACATTCCCACGTGTACCTTAGCAAATTCCGGCGCACGGTATATCCCGCCAAGAACCGGAGGCTCGCCCGCAAAATGCTCGAAAGCCCGCAGAATATCCAGCCGCAGCTCCTCGGGCGGATACGGCAAAGCCACCGTTTCATAGCGTTCCTTTAAATATCTCCACAAAAACGGGTCCCCGCGTAAGCCCCAACGTTTCGGCTCCTCAATAAATATCTCCGAAACAAAACGCTTCATACGCACTTATGCTCCTAATCATCAAATCAGTCCGTCCAGAACAGTTCCCGCTCATGCTTGCTTTCTCTGCCCATAAGCGCGTTTATGCTCTCGCTTGGGACGGCGTTTTCGTAGCAGATCTTCACCACCTGCTCGATAATCGGCGTGTCGACCTTGTGCTCCTGCGCCAGACGATAAGCCGTTTTCGCGTTCGTGTAGCCCTCCACCGTGCCGACCTGCGCTACCGCCTCCGCGGCGGGAGTGCCCTTGCCGATAAGATACCCCGCGCGGAAGTTTCTGGAGTGCTCCGACGTGCACGTCACGATCAAATCGCCTATGCCCGCCATTCCCGTAAAGGTTTTCCAGTTCGCGCCGAAGGATACGCCAAGACGCGTTATTTCCGTCATTCCGCGGGTCATGATAGCGGCTATCGTATTGTCGCCGAGCCCCATTCCTCTCGCAATTCCGCAGCTTAGCGCGATCGGGTTTTTAAGTACACCGCCGAGCTCGCAGCCTATAATATCATCGTTTAGATAAATCCTGTAACGCTCGTTGGAGAGCGTTTTCTGGATATATTCCGCCGTTTCGGGCTCGTAAGCCGCGACCGCCTCCGTTGTCGGCATAAGCCGCGCTATCTCCTCCGCGTGGCAGGGTCCCGTTATCACCGCGACGCGGTTTTTCGGGAATTCCTGCTTGATAAGCTCCGAAAGCCGCCGCCCGGTCGATTCCTCCAGTCCTTTCGACGCGTTTACCATTACGGTATGCTCGCCGATATACGGCTTCACCGCCGTGAGCGCGTCGCTGTAAAACTTCGACGGAATACACACCACAACGATATCCGCGCCCGAAACGCACGTCGGGTCGGTCGTAACCCTCAGCGCCTCGGGGAGCTTCACGCCCGGAAGCAGCCGCTTGTGCTCGCGCTCCGTGCGGAGAAGCTCCGCCTCCTCCTCAAATTTAGTCCAGGTAGTCACCTCGTGACCGTATTTTGTGTACAGAACGCCGAGAGCCGTGCCGTAGCCGCAGCCGAGAATTGTTACTCTTGCCATAAATCTTCCCCTTTACTTCGCTTTCTCTCCGAGTTTCTTCTCGTTATGGTTGATCAAGCGTTTAATATTGTCTTTATGCCTTACATCTATCAGCAATCCGCAGAACGCGGCTATTATTGAGTTTGCTATCCACGCGGGGTCTTTGTTCCACAAAATCCCGAACAAAATCGCCGCGATGAAAAAACAGGACGACGCTATTGTGCTGCCGAGAGAAACGTATTTTGAAATCGCGACGATGACGATGAAAATCCCGAGCAGAATACACGCGATGCGCCAGTCTAACACGAAAATCCCCGAAACAGCCGCCAGCACACCCTTGCCGCCTCTGAATCCGTAATAAAGCGGGAAGCAGTGCCCGACGGTTGCCATAAACACCGCCATATACTCCACCCACTTCATTTCCGAGGCATAGTCCGCAGTATTTATGCCCGCTATCCACTTAAAGCAAAGCCGCACAAGCAGCACCGCCAGCGCCGCCTTTGAAACGTCGCCGACGAGAACAATCCCCGCGGCGGGCTTTCCGAGGACGCGCATTGTGTTCGTAAGCCCCGCGTTGCCGCTGCCCATTGTCCTGATATCCTTGCCTGTCTTGAGCTTGCAGACGATTATCGAGAAATTTATCCCCGACATCAGATACGGCACAACAAGCATTATTAAATAACAAAGCCAGTGCATTTAATTTTCCCCTTTTCCTTTTTTCTTTTTTTCGGATTTATCGAAATCAACGGGCTTTCCGTCTATTGATGCCTTTAGCTTTCCGTTTCTGCTGCGAAGCGCCGCGACGAGCATCGCGGGGTTTTCCGAGCTCTCGAACGGTAATGGGAGCGTTTTTCCGCCAATCAGCTTCAGGTACAGTCTGCCGTGCTTTAAATCGGCGCTTTCCAGCTCGTCATAGGAAACTATTTCTATTCTTCGCCGCGTGAAATACAACAAGGATTTCTCGAAAAACCAACGCTTTCCGATGCTCGGAGCGCTCGAAAATCCCGACAGAATCTCAGCGCGGTAATTCTCCGGGAGGATTTCGAGGCGCTTTTTGAAGCGGATTCCCGCAATTAAAAAATCGACAAGCGACAACGCCGTTACGGCCGCCAAAAGGCGCGTGACTATTATCGCGAGGGGGCGGGTATTCTCATGGGAAAAGCTCCCCGTGAGCAGAAACGCCGCCGCGCATATAGCCGTTACTATCGCGAAGCGAAGCGGCGCAACGCCGTTTACTCGGTAAAACTCCCTTATGATTTGCTTCATTTTTTAATCGCTGAATAAATCAAGGTCAAAATCGTCGTCATCGTCATCATCATCGGAGAACTCAATGCCTCTGCCGATAAGCAGACCGATTGCGAAGCCGATAATCATAATTACAAACCAAAGCGCGCTTTTTCTCTTTTTCATATTACTCTCCTCTTTCTCTTACGGATAATTTTATAGGCGTTTTATCGAGCCCGAACGTTTCGCGTATCTGGTTTTCGATATAACGCTGATAGGAATAGTGGAACAGGTCCTTGCTGTTGCAGAACACAACGAAATTCGGCGGATTTGAGCTCGCCTGCGTCATATAGTAGAGCTTCAGGCGCTTGCCCTTGTCGGACGGCGGCTGAACTCTCGATGTCGCGTAGCTCAGCATATCGTTAAGCACGCCCGTGGAAATGCGGCGGCTGTGCTGCTCGTGCACCTCGTTTATCATTGAGAAGAGCTTCTCGACGCGCTGACCCGTTTTCGCCGAAATGAAAATGAACGGCGCGTAGCTCATAAACGAGAAGTCTACCTCGAGCTTTTTCGTGAACTCCTGCATTGTCTTGTCGGTTTTGTCCTCGACAGCGTCCCACTTGTTTACGGCGATCACGCACGCCTTGCCCTTGTCGTGCGCGTAGCCCGCGACCTTGCTGTCCTGCTCGGTAAAGCCGACCGTCACGTCTATCATCACGACGCAGACGTCGGCGCGGTCAACCGCCATAAGCGCGCGCAAAACGCTGAAATGCTCGATGTTTTCGGTTACCTTTGCCTTTCTTCTCATTCCCGCGGTGTCGATGAAAATATATTTTTGCTCGCCGCGGACGACCTCGCTGTCAACCGCGTCGCGCGTTGTGCCCGCGATGTCGGAAACTATCGAGCGCTCCTCGCCCGTGATAAGGTTTATAAGCGACGATTTCCCGACGTTCGGCTTGCCGATAACGGCGACTTTGATAGCGTCCTCGTCCTCGGGCTCCGCCTCCTCGGGGGGCATTTTCTCAAAGACCGCCTCCAACAAATCGCCCGTGCCGTGCCCGTGCACGGCGGAAACCGAGATCGGGTCGCCGAGGCCGAGATTGTAAAACTCGTAGAACTCGGGCAGCGGCTCGCCTATGTGGTCGTCCTTGTTCACCGCGAGGACAACGGGCTTGCCGCTTTTCGTGAGCATTGAGGCAACGTCCATATCGTTTGCCGTAACGCCCGTCGTTATATCCGTGACGAAGATTATGCAGTCGGCGGAGTCGATAGCAAGCAGCGCCTGCTCTCGCATCTGCGCGAGGATAACGTCGTCGGTGCGGGGCTCTATGCCGCCCGTGTCGATAAGCATAAACTCCCTGTTCAGCCACTCGCAGCGGCTGTAAATTCTGTCGCGGGTAACGCCGGGCGTGTCGTCGACTATCGAGAGCCGCCTGCCCACGAGCTTATTGAACAGCGTGGACTTGCCGACATTTGGTCTGCCGACGATTGCAACTAACTGCATTGCGCTCACTTCCTTTCCGTATATCTCGAATAAAAGTGCGGTGAAAATCACGCGCAATTATCTATTTTAATATATATTTTATTATAACACACTTGGCAAAGAATTTCAAGTACTAAAACAATTTTCCCACAAATTATTGACTTTTGCCCGAAAATGCAGTATAATAAAGATAGCAGAAATCTAACTTCTAATCTCTATTATCTGACTTCTAAAGGTGGTGTGTTTTTATGGCTAACAAGGTGATTACAATTTCAAGGCAGTATGGCAGCGGCGGGCGCGAGATCGGGGAGCGGCTTGCGGAGGCTCTCGGCGTGGAGTTTTTCGACAACAAGCTGCTGGAGGTCGCGGCGAAAAACAGCGGAATTCATCAGTCGCACTTTGAGGAAAACGACGAAAAGCGCTCGAACAGCCTGTTGTATCTGCTTTCGACGACCTACGGGCAGGGCGGCGTGCCGTTTGACGACTCGCTTTTCTTCGCGAAGCTGGAGGCTATCCGGAAGATAGCGTCGGAGGAAAGCTGCGTTATTATGGGGCGCTGCGCGGACTACGCGCTGAAGGATTTCTCGAACGTGCTGAACGTTTTCATCAGCGCGCCGTTTGAAGCGAGAGTCAAGCGCGCCGAGGAGCTTTACGGCATCACCGCCAAGCACTCCGCCGATTATGTAAAGCGCATCGACAAGCAGCGCACGTCCTACTACAACTACTACACCGACAAGCGCTGGGGCCAGCCGCAGAACTATCATCTCTGCATAGACAGCACCGCCCTCGGGATCGAGGGGACGACTGCGGCGATCATTCGCTTCGCAAACGAGTTTTTCAAATAAAATCAACAAAATTCCCCGCCTGAGGCGGGGAATTTTTATTTGCTGTTTTATCGCTCGTCGTTGTAGTTGACCTTGATGCTGAGCGCGCGTTCAAGCTCGGTGAGCACTGCCTTCACCTCGTCATAGGTCGCCTTTATCGCGGTGTCGTGGATCAGATTATAGGTCTTTTTGTCGCCGATTTCGGTGATTTTGTTTTTCAGCTCCTCTGCGCTTGCGACTTGCTCGCCGTCGAAGTAAATCTTGTCGTTTTCGATCAGTATCTCGGCAATCGTGCTTTCGAGCTCAGCGGAGATGTGCGCGGAGTTCGCCGCGGCATCCGAAACGACCGCGTTTCCGCTCCCCTCGCCGTCGCCGTTTCCCTTGCCGAAGCTGAAAAAGCCGTTCTGCCAGAGAATATAGCCCGCGGCGATTATAATTACAATCAGGATTATTACAACGACCACGCCTCCGCCTCTTCTGTGGCGGTGCCCGCGCTTATGATGCTCTTCGGGCGGAGGAGGCAGCTGATGTCCCTCGGGAGGGAGATTTTTATCGTGTTTTTTCATGGTGAAACTCCTTTCGTTGTTAAGAAATCGGGTTTATTCTATAACGGAAATTGCCGCTGTTCGCTTTTCGCTCGGCGTCCTTCAAAGCCTCGCCGACAGCTTCATAATCGCGCTCGTAGACCTTGTGGGAATCATAGGTAAACACGACGTAAACAATCGTCTGGTTGTCCTTGTCGTCAAGAACCTTGGTTATGTAATCCGTGACGAAAACCCTGAGCTTATTAAGCGACACGTCAAACTCGTCGTTAGAGCGGTTTTGAAGCACCGTGGACTCCTCGGAAACCTTGCCGAAGGTAAGCGTTCGGATCGAGTTGTTGTAGTTGTTCTCCAAGCCGATGTTCAGTACTATCACAACATCGTCGATCGCCTGATAGCTTTCGAGCTTGTTTTCGGCTTCCTTCAGCTTTTCGCGGAGCTCATCGGCGGTGCCGCCCTCGAGCTTTTCCTCCGCGTCGGCGAGCTGTAATTCCAAATCCTCAAGCCTGCCCGAAAGCTCGCCTATCTCGCCCGCCTGCTGTGAATTCACCTGCTGCGCGGCGTTGAGCGCGTACTGCTTTTCGCCGATCACGCGGCTGTTTTCCTTCATCACCATAAAGATGATTATCATAATAACGTCCAGAAGCGACGTGAGCTCAATTACGATGTCGCGTTTACGTCTGCCGCGCCGCATTATACGTTCCTCTTTTCCAGCTTTTCCAGATCATGCTCGTGGATAAGGTAGTCAGCCTCGTCAAGCGCCCTGTCGAGCTTCGCGGAAATCAGCGAATCCATCAGCTTGAACACTATCGCGAAAATCAGCCCCCAAAGCGTCGTGCGGAGCGCCATACCGAAATTCGCGGCGATGTCGTCCGTGCCCGAGAGCTTCATTAGCGAGATCACCGTGCCGAGAATTCCCAAAAGCGGGAATACGGCGGTGAGGTTTAAAAACAGCGTGTAGAAAAAAGACGCTCTCGCGGAGCTTTTCCCAAGCTGCGCGGTTTCCTCGCTTGTAAGCGAAAGGTCGGCGCTTATGCCGTTGCGCCTGTCGGCTTTCGGGTGGACGAGCCTTTCAAGCCCCGCAACGACGCGGCTCGTTATGAAAAAAACGCCAAAATTCCCCGCGCCGAGAATGATTATAAGTACGGTTATAAAGTCCAATTCTATACCCCCTCGCTTGCAGATACGGTGGGTTCTCCCCGCGTAAGTATATGTTCTGATTTTCATTATAACATAATTTTCGACGCTTGTCAACAATTTGAGCGAAAACCCGTCAATAAATCGCGTTGACTGTCTTGGAAGAATATGGTAAAATGAATTTGTAACATACTTTCATATTCAAAGGAGCTTGAAATGGAGATGAAAAAAACCGCCGCTCATATTGCTGTTTGCGGCGTTATCGCGGCGCTGTCCTGCCTTGCCGCGGAGCTTCAAGGCGGGATTTTCCGCGCTGTTATCAAGTTTATCGGGGATTTGTCGGTGCTTTCGATGTTCACCGCGGCGTTCGCGGCGGCGCGGAATTTCTTTAGGTCCTGTGCTTTGGACTGCGTTGAAATCTCGCTTAAAATCGCGTTTTCGGCGCTTTGTGCGCTGAACGGCGGCGTGATGCTCCACGCCGCCGCTTTGATAGTCGATTGTATTCTGTCGAGGATTTTCGGGGAAATCAGCGAGGCGAACTGATTCTCATACACCTCATTGCGTTAAGTATGGCAATAACGGAAACGCCCACGTCCGCGAAAACGGCAAGCCACATATTGCCTATGCCGAACGCCGCCAGCGCCAGAACCGCCAGCTTCACGCCAAGCGCGAACACGATGTTCTGCATAACGATGCGGCGCGTTTTTCTCGCTATTCTGACGCATAACGAAAGATTCGCGATGTTATCATTCATCAGCACGATGTCGGCGGCTTCAATAGCCGCGTCCGAGCCTAAGCCGCCCATTGCAATTCCCACGTCCGCCCGCGCAAGAGAAGGCGCATCGTTCATTCCGTCGCCGATGTAGGCGAGCGCGGTTTTCGGGGGCTTGGCGGCGTAGATTTCCTCAAGAGCCTTGACCTTGCCGTCGGGGAGAAGCTGCGAGCGCACGTCGTCGAGCCCTATCTCCCCCGCCACCTTTTCGGCGGTGATTTTTCTGTCGCCCGTAAGCATTACGGTTTTCGCCGCGCCGAGCTTTTTCAAATCCGCGATTGCGAGCTTGCTTTGCTCCTTAATTTCGTCCGACACGAGAATATAACCGCGATATTCGCCGTCAACTGCGCAATGCACGATAGTTCCAGCGGCTTCCGTTTCGGTGATTGTGATGCCGCACTTCTCCATAAGCCTTGCGTTTCCAACGGAGATTTTCCTGCCGCCTACCTCCGCCTCAACGCCGAAGCCCGCGATCTCCCGTGCGTTCTCCGCCTTCGGGATTTCGCCCGCCGCCTTTACTATTGAGGCGGCTATCGGGTGGTTTGAAAGCTGCTCCGCTGCGGCGCAATACGACAAAAGCTCCGCCTCGGAAATTCCCGCGGGGTGGCTTTCGCTGACCGCGAACGTGCCCTTTGTGAGAGTTCCCGTTTTATCGAAAACGAACGTCTGCGCCTTGGCAAGCTGCTCGAGATAATTCGCGCCCTTTATCATAATGCCGTGGCGAGAAGCTCCGCCGATGCCGCCGAAATACGACAGCGGAACGGAAATCACAAGCGCGCACGGGCAGCTTACTACAAGAAATGTCAGCGCGCGGTAAACCCACACGCCCCACTGCCATTCGCCCTTTGTAAGCCCGATGACAAGCGTCGGGGCGAGGGCAAGAAGCGCGGCGGCAAAGACAACTATCGGCGTGTAAACTCTCGCGAAGCGCGTGATGAAATTCTCGGTCTTCGCCTTGCCCTCGTAGGAGTTTTCGACGAGCTCGAGAATCTTTGAAACGGTGGAGTCCGAATATGGTTTTGTTACGCGGATCTTCAGCAAGCCGTCGGTGTTGACGCAGCCGCTTATCACCTCGTCGCCGACCGTCACCTCGCGCAGAGCGCTTTCGCCCGTGAGCGCGGCGGTGTTCAGCCCGCTCGCGCCGAAAATCACCTCGCCGTCCAGCGGAACGCGCTCGCCCGGCTTTATCACAACGGTTTCACCAACCTCAACCTCATCGGGCTCAAGTTCTATTACCTCGCCGTTTCGCTCTACGTTCGCGAATTCGGGGTTGATATCCATCATATCGGAGATCGACTGCCGCGACTTCCCTACCGCGACGGACTGGAACAGCTCGCCGACCTGGTAGAAAATCATAACCGCCGCACCCTCGCTGTATTCGCCGATTATCATCGCACCTATCGACGCGACCGTCATCAGGAAATTCTCGTCGAAAACTTGTCCGTGGGCGATGTTTCGCAGCGCCTTCCACAAAACGTCATACCCCGCCGTAAGATACGCCGCGACAAGCGCCGCCGTGCGGACGAACCACATCGACTTGAACGGCTCCTCGCTTTCGGGGAAGATAAATCCCAGCGCCACGCCGACCGCGAAAACGACCGCCGCGATTATTATGCGGAGCATCGTCCGCTTTTGCTTTCTGCTCATTTTAACAAGCCTCCGCGGTTATTTAATTACAATTTCGCAGTCGGGCTCGACCTTTTTGCAGACCTTTACAGCCTCTTTTACGATATCGTCAAATCGAGCGTCGTCGGCCTCGAGTGTCATCTTCTGGCTCATAAAGCTGACGGAGGCGTTGGTAACGCCGTCGATTTTTTTTATCGCGTCCTCCATTTTAGCGGCGCAGTTCGCGCAGTCCAGGTCGATGAGCTTGAATGTCTTTTTCATAATTTACCTCCTGTTTAAGCCGCCGCGAAGCGGCGTTCCTAAATTGTCAATTGTCAATACTACATTATCAATTGAACAAAGTCAATTGTCTTTGATAATGACCGCGTAGCAGCACGGCACCATGCCTTTTATCAGCTTTGCCTTGACCATGCCGAGATTGCAGCTCTTCAGCATAAAAACATAGGAGCGCGGGGTGAATTCGGCGCTTGGATTAAAGCCGAACAGCTCATAGATCTTCAGCGTTGCTTTCGTAAACGGCGAGCTCGCTCGGGTGACGAACGTCGGCAATAAAATTCTCCCGCCGCGCTTTGTTACGCGGTAAAGCTCTCTCACGGCGTTTTCGGGGTTTTCAAGCAGGTGGAGGACGTTGCCCGCTATTACAACGTCGTATTCCTCGTCGTCCGCGGAGATTTTGAAGATATTCTGCCGCGCGAATTTGATGTTTTCAAAGCAGCGCTTTTTGGCTTTCTCTCGCGCTACATCGAGCATTTTTTCGGAGTTATCCGTGCAGAACACAAAGTCCGCTTTTTCCGCCGCCGCGAGCGACAGCTCGCCGGTGCCTCCGGCGCACTCCAGAACCTTGTCGCCGCGCTTTATCAAGCCCTTTGTGAGCCGTATCATTTCGCGGTAGACCTTGCCGTTGATAGTTTCGGATAAATCATAAATCCGCGCAAATCTGTCCCAGAAATCCATTTTTCTCCCTCCTTATTAAGTCGCAGAAAAACGCGCGCAAAGCGCGCCAACCGCCTGCAAACGCTCCGTTTCACTCCGCATTTGCAGGCGCTTTTTCTGCTCCACAGCTCTCTCAATTGTTCACTCGTTGATATGTTCTAACCCTTGGTCGAGGATCGTGTTTACGTGACCGTCCGCGAGGGAATAGAAAACGGTTTTTCCCTCCCGCCGAAACCGCACCAGCTCGGCGTTTTTGAGGATTTTAAGCTGATGCGACACCGCGCTGCCCGACATTCCGACGGCGGTTGAGATGTCGCAGACGCACATTTCCCCGCCGCTCAGCGCGCACAAGATTTTTATGCGCGTGCTGTCCCCAAAGACCTTGAAGAGCTCCGCCAAATCGATAAGTGCGTCGTCGTCGGGCATTATCGCCTTGATCTTCTTGATAGTTTCGGGGTGCGCGTGCATATACTCGCAATGCGGGATTTCGTCATTTTTCTCGATAAATTTTTCGCTCATTACTTATCCTTTCGTCTGCTCAACTGAACGATTGTTCAATTGTTTGATTATATTATACAATATTGATTTGGATTTGTCAAGGGGGTTTTTGAAATTTTTTAAAAAAATTTACGCCCCGATTTTGGCGGGGCGCTTTGGCTTATAGCAGCGCGATTGCACGGCCGAGCTCTTCGGTGGACGTTTTCTTTGCCTCTAACGTGCAAGCAACATGCGACGCGCTTTTTAGATTTAAGATTCGCTCAGCACTACTTAAAATACATTCAAAAAATTTCTCAAAAACCCTTGACAAACGAAACGCTTTGTGTTATAATGAAATACCAAAGCAAAGGAGAGTTTTAGAAGCAAGCCGACTTCTTACCTCTTACCTCTGAAAACTCTTACCTGTAAACGGGTCCGTAAAGGCTTCGACGGCGGCTTTGATGAGCAATAAGCGAGTAGTGAGGGCGAAATCACTTTAATAGTCGCAACCTAAATTTAAACGCAGACGACGATCTCGTTTTAGCAGCTGCCTAAGCGCGCTGCCGTCACTCCTCGCAGGACCGCGGGCGGGGTTGTGGCGTCACTCAGCGGTGAACGGCGTGGGCTCGTAGCCTTGAGGCTCTCGTTGTAATAAAGGCTGCCAACTGCGAAAGCCTGTTTGTCGGCGTTCGCGCGCGGGAGATTTAAAAGACAAACTGCACTCGGAGAAGGTTGCTAGGACGGGTTTTCGGACAGGGGTTCAATTCCCCTCGGATCCACCAGTAAAACAAAAAAATGCCCTCGCGCAGCGAGGGCGTTTTTTGTTTTACGTCAACGGCTTCGAGCTGCGCCTTCGGCTTGCTCTCAGCTCGTTGTCAGCGTTGTTTTTGCTTCAAAGCTTTTTGGTAACATTATCACAGCAAGTGCAAATCCCCCCTCGGCCTTGCTTTAAAAGAATATGGTGCGTCAGGGCTTGATAACGCTTTGACAGGAAAGCCAGCCGTCATTTTCATCGCAAGTCAGCCGCAAGTCCTCATACGCCATTTTGAGCGTCAAAATCGTCTTGAATATAAGTCTGCCCTTGCACCTTGGGTTGATCACAATAGCCGCGTCTGCACTGTTTCCGTCCGATAAGCACAGAGGAAGCAGATACATCATTTGCTCGTGAGTTTCACAGTAATATTGCACGGCAAGCCTTTCGTCACGGCGGGCGCGGTTCACAGCGAGCTTGATTGCGCTCGTAACGCCTTTGGTTATGCGCTCTTTCGCCGCCTTGTCTTTTTTGATGACGCTTTTCAGCTTTTCATAAAGGCTGTTGCGTGTGTAATTGCGGCTGAAGCGGATTTCGTCCACAAGCCCGCGTGCTTCTTTATTCCCGACGCAATGATGATCAATAAAATCAAGCGGCAGGCGGTCGATGTTTTCAAGAATGTGGTCGGGATTATAGATGTTGAGCCGCGCGGAACGATTAAAAGCAACGCCTTTCGGGTATTTCGCAAGCGGAGGCAGGGGCTTGAATTCAGCGGCAAGGCGCTCACCCAGGGCACCCTCGCCTGCCGTGCACAAGCCTTCGTACCTCCACTCGGAAGCGCCGCTTTTGTCGTTATGTACAAAGCAAGCGTAGATATAATTTTTTGAATTATCACGAAGCCCCGTGTTAAACGCCGAAAACTGCCCGTCGGACGAATAACATATCTTTTTCTCACCGGAGAGCCGAGCAAAGGTGTACTTAATATATCTCTCCAAAATCAAAAAGGGCCTATTGCCATTGTCCGCATATCCCCATGGCTCCGAGCGGGCTTTCCGTGCGAGCTCCTCGTAAAAGACTTGTCCTTCTCCGAGATACGCGAAACGTTTGATGCTCTTCACGTTATTTTGCTTTGTGCTTGCTTTGCTTTTATTATCCATAGTTTTTTTCCTTTCCGGCAGTAAAGTCCGCCAACAATATTTCAGATCCAGGATTCTGAACCTTGTTATGTTATTTGGAACAAATTTTGAGTTGAGCGCCATATCCATGGCTCTCCCGCAAATTATGTAAATTAAGCGCTTTTTTTGTCAATTAAGCGCCTTTTTGTGTTTTTGAGTTTTTTTATATTGAAAAATCTGTCGGAATATGTTATAATGACAGCGTATGTATGAATTTATAATCAGAAGCGGAATTTGAAGCAAAAATCGCTTCGGAATTGAGAGGGTTTTATGAACAGAAAAAGTCTGCTTACGAGCATTTTGGTATCCTCGGTGGGAGTGTTTACTGCGGCGCTTGTCGCGGTTTGCCTTATTTTTTCGATAAACGTTAATATCCGCTATACGACGTCGATAAAGTCCGACCTTTATCACACCGTCGCGGCGGAATCCGCGCAAATGGACGCGTGGTTTACGAAGCACACGACAATCGCGGAGGACTTCGCGAAAACCGCTGTGGAGCAGGATTTCCACGGCGAGGCGCTGAAGGCTCATATGCTGAACGTTGTTCACACAACGTCGGACAGCATTATGAACGGCTATCTCGCGTGGGAAACCGACACGGTGGGAATGGTTTGCAGCGTATTCCCGGTTGGAGATGATTACGTCGCGCAGTCGCGCGGGTGGTATCAAACCGCGAAAAGCACGAAGAAGACTGTCGTCACCGACCCGTACATCGACGCTATTACGGGCAAAATCGTAATCACGGTCGCGAGTCCGCTTCTTGCCGCGAACCAAGACCAAACCGTGCTTGGAGTTTGCGGCTTGGACATTGAGATAGGCGAGCTTGTTTCGGTTTGCCGCGCGCTTAAGGCGGACGAGGGCGGCTACGCGGTTCTGGTGGACGCGAGCGACAATATCGTCGCGCACTCCGCGAACGAGGAATACTCGCACCAGCTGCTGCCCGACGGCGTAACCGAAAAGGTAACAAAGCTCGTTGAGCTCGCGCCGATTTATTCCGAGGTGCTCTCGGCAACGGGCAGCACGAACGTCGTTTCGGGCAAGGGCTACGACGGCGAAAAGCATTTCTTCCCTGTTGTTCCGATAGGAAACACAGGCTGGAAGGTACTTTACGCGGCGGATTATAAGGAGGCTACGTCAAAGCTCAACAACATTATAATCCTCGCGGTTATCGTGTCCGTTGCGGCGATTCTGGGCGGCGGCCTGTACTTCTGGGTTAAGTTCACGAAGCGCCTGAAACCGCTTTCGGCGATTGAGAAGATAGTTACCGATATGTCGCACGGCGTTCTCGAGCACGAATATCCCACGGCGGCAAACGACGAAATAGGCTCGATTTGCGAGTCGCTTCAAAAAACAAACAAATCGCTGAAATCCTACATAGGCGACATCGAGAAAATTCTCGCGAATATGGCGGAGGGCATATTTGATATCAGCAGATACGACAGCTCGCTGAAATTCGTCGGTGAGTTTATGACAATGGAGCAATCAATCAGAAACATCTGCAAGGTTTTAAACTCGACATTCCGGGAGCTGAACGAGGTTTCCGACCAGATTTTCAGCTGCTCGCAGGCGGCTTCCGCGGGAGCTACCGACCTCGCGAACGCCGTGAACGACGAAAGCCGGCTTGTCGCTGAGGTTACGGAAAACCTCAACGACATCAACGCGCGCGTTTCGCAGTCCTCGAAGAACGCGTTCTCCGTTAAGAACAAGACGGCGGATGCGACCGAGAAGATCGGCGTCGGCAACGAGAAAATGCAGGAGCTCGTCGGGATTATGAACAGCATTTCAACGTCCGCGGACGAGATCGTCAAGATAAACTCGACGATTGAGGACATCGCGTTCCAGACGAATATTCTTGCGCTG
>CAYSHU010000008.1:23609-25556 GCA_964430965.1 uncultured Ruminococcus sp.
CGCTGAACGCTTCTATCGAGGCTGCCCGCGCGGGCGAGGCGGGCAAGGGCTTCGCGGTCGTCGCGGAGGAGGTACGCAACCTCGCGGAAAAATCCGCGGAGGCTTCGAAAATCACCGCGGAGCTTATCAACAACACCGTCAAGGCGATTACAAACGGCACGACGGCGGCGGGGCTCGCGGCGGAGATGCTCGGCGAGATCGTCGAGGAAACAAGCACGATAAACGAATCCGTGTCCGAAATAGCGGCGGTTTCCGAGGAGCAGAAAACAATGATAACGGATGTTTCCCAGAAGCTCGCGGCGGTGGACCACGCGATAGAAATTACAAACTCGGGCGCGCAGCAAACCGCCTCCGCAAGCGCGACGCTCGACAATCAGGCGGCGCTGCTTAAGGAGCACCTCAGCAAAGTCGGCTGATAGAGGTTAGAATTCAAGAAGTAAGAGGTAAGAGTTAAACGAAAACTCTTACCTCTTTTCTTGCCTACGGCAGAATAAATCCGTCGGACAAAGCATAATACTAGCAGGGGGTGGTTTTTTTATGAAAAAATCCTGGAAAACGCTGATTCTTTGCATTGCTTTGCCGCTGGCGGTCGGCGGGCTTTCCGCGCTTTTGACGCGGGAGGGAATGAAAACCTTTGAAACGCTGAACAAGCCCGCGCTCGCGCCGCCCGGGTGGCTGTTTCCCGTGGCTTGGACTATACTTTATATTCTAATGGGGATAGCCTCGTATCTCGTCGTCACATCGGGAAAGCCGCACAAAGCCGCGCTGGTATTTTACGGGCTTCAGCTTGCGTTCAACTTTTTCTGGTCGATAATCTTTTTTAATTTCGGGCAGTATCTGTTCGCGTTTATCTGGCTTGTGATCATGTGGGTGCTGATCCTTATCACGACGTATCTGTTCCACGGCATTTCCGAGCCCGCGGGGTATTTGATGATCCCGTATCTGCTTTGGGTGACGTTTGCGGGTTATTTGAATCTCTCGATTTATCAATTAAACTAAACAGCGAATTTCCCCCGCCTATTCAAAGAGGCGGGGGATTTCTTTGGTTGACAATTCGCGATTTGTAAGCTATAATATTATAAGAAGCGCTAATTTTTCGGCTCTGAAAAATTTTTTGAAAAATTCTGTAACCTCGCATACTCTTTTTGCGTTATTTAGGGTGAGGGGGCAAAAAACCTCTTCACGACGTCGACAGGAAGAAAGGGATTTCATTGCAATGGAAAACGAATTGAATGACGAAGAGATCGTTGAATTGTATTTAGCACGCGACGAAAGCGCCATCAAACACTCTCAGCTCAAATTCGGCAAACGTATTCTTAACATCTCAAAAAGCATCACGGGAAACGACCTTACCGCAGAGGAGGTCGAAAACGACACATATCTCCGCGCGTGGGAGAATATCCCGCCGACGGAACCGCGGTCTTATTTGTTCGCGTTCCTTGCGAGAATTGCGAGAAACCTGTCGATCTCGATCTGCCGAGAGCGCTCGTCGCTGAAGCGGCGGGCGGTTTTGGTGGAGCTTTCCGACGAAATGGAGGAGTGTATTCCGTCGAGCCTTAGCGTTGAGGCGGAGGCGGAGGGCAATATGCTTATGGAGCTCATCAACGATTTTCTTTTCTCAAAGGACGAGGGAAAGCGGAATATCTTTATGCGGCGGTATTTTTACTTAGACCCGATAAAGGAGGTCGCGAAACAGTTCGGGATAACCGAAAGCAACGCGAAAACTACGCTTTTCCGATTACGAGAGGAGCTTCGGGAATTTCTTGAAGCGCGTGGAATTCAGGTGTGAGGAGAATATATTATGAACGGAAAAGAATTGTTGGATAAAATGTCCGAGGTTGACCCGAAGCTCATCGAGGGCGCTTATAAGGACGCTGAAAAGCCGAAAAGCAAGCTGGCTTTGTTTATCGGATTAGGCTCGGGAATGGCGGCGGTCGCGGCGGCTTT
>CAYSHU010000009.1:0-23565 GCA_964430965.1 uncultured Ruminococcus sp.
AGCAGGAAGAAGTCCTCCGCGAGCCACTTGCAGTGACCGCGCAGCTCCTTGAGGAAATTCTGGTCGAGGCAATACGCCACGTCAAGGCGCAAGCCGTCAATGCCGAACTCGTTTTTCCAGCCCGTGATAACGTCCTTGAGATACTGCTTTACCTCGCCGTTGAAGAGGTTGAGCTTAACGAGCTCGTAATGCCCCTCCCAGCCCTCGTAATAGAAGCCGTCGTTGTAGCCGGAGTTGCCCTCGCGCACGTGGAACCAATCCTTTTTGGAGCTTCCGAGCTTATTCTCGCGCACGTCCTTAAACGCCGTGAAGTCACGCCCGACGTGGTTGAACACGCCGTCGAGAACCACCTTAATCCCGTTCTCGTGCAGCGCGTCGCAGACCTTTTTGAAATCCTCGTTAGTGCCGAGGCGGCGGTCTATCGTCTTGTAATCGATAGTGTCATAGCCGTGCGCGACGCTCTCGAACACGGGCCCGAAATAAATCGCGTTGCACCCAAGCGACTTGATATGCGGAATATCGTCGATGAGCTTCAAAATCTTGTGCGTCGGCTCGCTCGTCTGGTCGTTCTGCCGAGGGCAGCCGAAATACCCGATAGGGTAGATGTGATAAAAGACAGCATTTTCATACCAATTCATACGTTTATCTCCTTAATTTATGCGTTATACGCAAGATTTTTACACTTTATTATACCATATTTAGAGAAGTTTGTCAACTCTTTACAAAAATAATCCGCGGCTCAAAGAACCGCGGATTTTTGTTTGATTATTGCGTTACCAATTTCTTCCGTCCAAGCTGAATAATGCGCACGATCGCCGTACTCAAAACCAGATTAACACCGAGCTCAACTAAGAAGTTAAAGCCCGTCATTCCGAAGAATAAGTACCAGACAAGGCTTGTCGACTCCCCTGCCCAGCTCTTTACGGTGTCGAGGAAGAAGATAGCGCAGCCCGCCACGAACAGCGCCTTGTTTACAAGCGGCACGACAATTCCGCAGACGATAACGGCGAACAAATCGCTTTTTTTCGCGAGCGGTTTGAACAGCAGCCCCGCCGCAAGTCCCGCCAACATTCCCTTTGCCATAACCGTGATGATAGTTCCGGCGGGATTTATCGGGAAAAACAGCGCCGTGTCCGTAAACATTACGACCAGCCCGAACGCAAACCCGAGCCATACGCCGCCCTTCCAGCCGTACAGCGCCGCGCCAATCGCGATCGGGGCGAGGCAGAGCGTTATTGAGAACAGCCCGCCTATCTTGATTTGCGACGCGAACAGCTGCAAAACCACCACTATCGCCGTGAGCAATCCAAGCCCAACGATAGTGTACACACTGAATTTGCCCTTTACGGGCGCTTTTGTTGTGTTTTCCATAGAAAACTCCTTTGCTGGCACTCAACCCTATTTAAAGCGCGCAGCAACGCGACGCTCGCTTCGCTCGCTAAAAAGCTTCGCAGCCGTCGCTTCGCTCCTCTGCTTCAGCTTTTTGGCTGCTGCGCTTTTTGATTGATGTACCGCGGGTATATATTTACGGTGAAATCACCGCAGACCCCAAGTTTCAATTGTTCTTCTTATAAATTTCAAGAAGCCCTTTAAGTATCAGATTTTCGTCCAGGATAAAGTCCGTTTTGCAAAGCGGCTTTATCACCCCGGAGAAGCCGCCCGTCGCGATGACGGTGCATTTCTCGCCGAGCTCCTGTTGAAAGCTCTCTATCATTCCGTCCAGCATAAACGCCGTGCCGTTCAGCAGCCCCGAACGCATACAGTCTATCGTGTTTGTGCCGATTACGCTCTTTATCGGCTCGCCGCTTATGCCGATTAGGGGAAGCACAGCCGTCTTTGCCGCCAGAGCCTCCGCGGAGATCTTCACGCCCGGCGCGATTATCCCGCCGACGAACGCTCCGCTTTTATCCACCGCGAGTATCTTCGTCGCCGTGCCGAGGTCAATGACTATCGCGGGCAGCGGGTATTTTTCCTTTGCCCCGACCGCTACCGCCGCCAAGTCCGCCCCGAGCGCCGCGGGCTCGTCTATCTTGATATTCAAGCCCGTTTTCAGCCCGGGACCCACCGTCTTAACTCTGCACCCGCACACCTTTTCAATGGCGGGCTTTATCTGCACCGTCACGGGCGGCACTACCGACGCGAGTATCGCGCCGCTTATGCTCTTTGCGTCCACGCTGTACAGCTTGAGGATATCCATAAGCGTAACGGCGTATTCATCCTCCATGCGGAACTGATTTGTCGCGATTCGCGACTGGAAAACCAATTTTTCGTCATCATCAAACGCGCCGAACTGCGTGTTCGTGTTGCCGACGTCTATTGTTAATATCATAGCTGCTCCTTGTCGTTGGGATTTTGCGTGATCTGATATTGCGGGCTTTGCGGAAACGGAACATTCTGCGGGAATTGCGGATTCTGCTCCTCTTCCCATTGCATAAACCTCCCGAAAATCGCGAGGTTTTTCGGCGTGGATTTGAACGTGATTACCTTGTTGCCGTTTTTAAACTGCGCCATAAAATGAACCTCAATCTTGTTGCCGTTGAGCACGGTGTAGAACGGCTCGGGCATTTTAAGGTTCGTGAGCATAATTCCCTCTTCGGTTATGTACCAAACCGCCGCGGCTCCGCTGACCAATTCGGAAGCGGCGCAAATAAGCATGACTATCGCGTAGGTTTTATACGCCTCTCCGAGTTCTCTGTATTTCGCGATTTGCTTTCTGAGATTGTCGGCTTTTTCCGATATGCTTTTCTCAGAAACCTGCTGATAATCGCTGCCGACAATGCCCTCAACGCCGTTGACCAACGCCTCGGCGGCGTCCGCCTTGCGGAGATAGTCCCGCGCCGCGTTCATTCTGTTTATACCGAAATAGGCAAAAAACGCACAGACTGCCAGCTGAGCTATCAGCGTGATCCAATTCACACAAACCTTGACAATTCCCGCCTTGCCCGCGACAACCCGCGCACGGACGGTTTTGTATATGCCGTACACCGAATACGCCACCACAAAAGTACCGACAAGATAAATTAAAATATCCAATATATTCATAAATTACCTCTTGTAGTAGTTAGTTTTCTTCAAGGTTTTTCAGCGCCTTAAGCTCCTCGCGGTCTATTTTTATCTTGCCGTCCTTGATTATCTTGACTTCATCTTTGTTGACAACAAGCGGAACGTCGGGCTTTTTGTCGAGCTTGACTTTAAGAATTCCCGTAAGAAGGTTGACTTCCTGAACCGAGCCGCGCCCCTCGGGCGTTTCTACATACGCGCCGACCTTCGGAGTGGTTCTCAAAAAGTCCTCGTAGCAGTTCTGCTCGTACTTCAGGCAGCACATCAAACGCCCGCACGTTCCCGAAATCTTTGTTGGGTTCAGCGACAGCGACTGCTCCTTTGCCATTTTTATCGAAACGGGCTGGAAATCGCCGAGGAACGACGAGCAGCAGAACGGTCTGCCGCAGATACCCAAGCCGCCGAGCATTTTCGCCTCGTCGCGCACGCCTATCTGCCGAAGCTCTATTCTCGTGCGGTAAATAAACGCGAGGTCTTTTACAAGCTCGCGGAAATCCACGCGCCCGTCCGACGTGAAGTAGAACATGATCTTGCTGCCGTCAAACGTCACCTCTATCTCGATGGGCTTCATATCCAGATTATGCTCGCGGATCTTATCCGTGAACGTTTTCATTATCTCGGCTTCCTTTTTCTTGTTCTGCTCAAGCTGGCGGAAGTCCGCATCGGTTGCCTTGCGGATTATATCCTTAAGCGGCGAAACAAGCCCGCTTTGCGGGAAATCGCGGTTTGGCAGGACGACTTCGCCGCACTCCACGCCGCGCGCCGTTTCGACAATGACGCTCTCGCCGCGCTTGAACTGCACTCCCTTAGGAGCGAAAAAATACACCTTGCCCACGTCCTTAAAACGCACGCCGATTATCTCAACTTTCGGGGAGTTATCGTCCGCGGTCAGCGTCAGATCAATAGACTTCGGCTCGCTTTTGGGCTTGCGAGGCGGCTCTCTGCGGCGCTTCTCGGGGCGTTCGCCCTTGCTCTGCCGTTGATTTGCGCTTTGAGAGCTTTGCGCAGGATTATTCTTTTTCGGAGCTATTTTCTCCGTAAAATACTCGTTATTTTCCATATTTCTCCTTTGTTTTCATTTTCAAATGCCGGTGAGATTATTTTTCGTTTCTCTCCCCGCCTGCGGCGGGGAGAGAAACGCGGCTTTTATTCTTCTCGCGGGGTACTCTATATATTATACCACAAATTTTCGCGTTTGTAAACACCGCCGCGCGAATTTCTTAAATCGGCTCACTATGCTCCAGCATATAAGCCAGCGTCCTGCGGATAAACGCCGCGAAGCGGAGCGCGTCGTCGCGCTCCAGGAAAAAGCGGAAGCCGCGGTGGCCGTCCCAGACGCAGAACTCAAACTTGTGCAGGTCGATATCCTCGTTTACAACATAGCGAATATCCCAGTCCGCGCCGTCGCCGAGGGAGTTGAGAAGCGCGCTGTCGGTTTTGTTGACGGCGGCGAAGCGCGTTATGGTGTTTGCGACATCGCCCAGAGCACTGCACTCGTCCCACACATAAAACGCCTCGCGCTCGTCAAAGCACGTGTAGTAAATGCACCAGTCATAGTAAACCTTATAAACCTCGCTCCAGCTTTTCGGGCACTCGTCGCCGAAGCCGTGGACGTGCGAGCGCTTCGGGAAGAAGCGAAAGCCGATAGTTTCATCGTCTGTCTTTTTGATCAAAAACGCGAAATTCTTTTCCATAGTTTTCCTCCTGTTGCTGTTATAATGCGTTAGTTACACCGCGTAGTCGTATTCCTTTGTCGAAACGAGCCGCTCTCCGCCGTCGAGGCGGTATTCCTCCTTGCGGGAAATCCTGCCCTGCTCGTCGTATTCTGTGAGGACGCGCCGCTCCCACGTGACCTCTCCGCCGCGCGTTTGTTTTTGGTGGTGCTCGATCTCATTGCCGTTCTCGTCGTATTTGTATTCGTAGGTTTTCAGGGCGTTTTTTTCTTCCAGCGTTCCGCTGAGGACTTCGCCGTTTTCGCCGTAGACGCGCGTGCTTACGCCGTCAACCTCGCCGTTCTCATTATAGGCGGTTTCCTTTGTCCAATTGCCGTTTTCATCGTATTCATATTCATACTTGTGTACGCTTAAATACTCGCCGAGCGTGTGTGTGAACTTAGTGGCATTTCCGTGTTCATCATATTCGTGGGTTGAAACGGTGAACACCTCGCCGTCCGCGTCGTATTTCGTGCACTTGACCTCCAAGCCGTTTTCGTATTCGTACTCCTCGTGGTAATTGTCGCTGTATTTCACGCGCAGCGTGCCGTCGGCGTTGTATTCGTATGCGTAATAATAATCCCCGTATTGTGTGGACGACTTTATCAGGTTGTCGCGCTCATCGCGGAATTCGGTTTCGATGCGGCTCGGCTCGCCGTCCTCATAGTAGGTAATCGTCACAATATAACTCGTTTCGTTCTGCACGGGGTATTCCGTTACGTCTTGCGTAGCGCTTTCCGCACTTTCCGCGGAGCTTTTCGAAGAGCTCTCCTCGTCCGCGATAAGAACGCTTCTCGCGGACTCCGAAGCGGGAGCGGCGGGCTCGTCTTTAGAACAGCCGCAAAGCCCTATCGCGATACTCGCCGAAATCGCCGAAGCAATGATAAAATGGCGTTTCATACATTATCCTCCAAACACGCGCGATACAAAATACGCGACGGTAAGCTGCAAATTGAGGTTATAGACCTCGTTTTTCGCAAGCTCCACGCGGACGTCCAGCGCGTGCAAAATCTCTTCCTCGGAGAACGCCTCGGCGATTTTTTTCGCCTCTGTTTTCGCGAAGAACTCCGCCTCGCCGCCGAGCTTCAGCGCCAGCGCGTCGCGGAGAATTCTCGTAAGATGCTCCATTACGCGGGAGAGGTCGGTGCGGTTCGCTTTTTCGAGCAGCGCCGCCGCAAGCCCGAATTTATCCCGCTTGCCAAGCGCCGCGGCGGCTTTTTTCGCCGTCTCGATAAGCTCCGCCTCGCTGCCGCCGTCGAGCGCTGCGCGGCAGTCGCCGATGTTCCCCGAGAACATTTCCGCAAGCGCCCGCGCCTGCTTTTTGTCGACACCACTGTCAAGCAGCGCCGTTTCACAATCCTTTATCGGCGTGCTCGGCACCTCATACTCCGTCACGCGGGACATTATCGTATCGGGAATTATCCCCGTGCTTTCGCACGTGAAAATAAACCGCAGATACTCGGCGGGCTCTTCTATCAGCTTTAAAAGCGTTTGGTAAAGCTCGGGGCGCATTGTGTCGCAGTCCTCGAAGACGTAGACCTTGAACTCCCCGTCGTTTGGCCTTACAACCATATCGCGCAGCACCTCGCGGAACGGCTCCATTAAATACGTCCCGCCGCACGCGCGTTTTACGAAAATCACGTCGGGGTGTATGTCGTTTTCGATATTTCGGCAGACGGCGCACTCGCCGCAAGCTCGTGGTGAGCCTTGGCACAAAATCAGCTCCGCCGCGTATTTCGCAAGAGTTTTCCTCCCCGAGCCGCTCTGTCCCGAAAACATCATCGCGTGGGGCAAACGCCCTTTGGCGGCGATGTCGTCCAGCAGCGATTTCAGCTCGTCTTTTCCGTACAGCTTCATACACTTGCTCCCAAATCAATTGTATTTCCCGCCTACGGCGGGAAACACACGCTCATACTTTCTCAAACCGCTCGATATTTGTAACAAACACCGTAGCGCCGCCGACCGTTACCTCTACAGGATAGGACGTGTACGCGCCCGCCGTGCTTGAGCTCAGCGACGCGGAATTCGGCACGAACTGCTGCCTCTTGTGCGAGTGCGCCTTGATTATTTCAAGTATCTCGTCCACGCGCTCGTCCTCGGAGCAGATCATGAACGTTGTGTTTCCCGCCATAAGAAAGCCTCCCGACGACGCGAGCTTTGTCGTCTGGATCCCGTTTTTGGTAAGCGCTGACTGCACCGCGTGGCTGTCGTCGTTGTTGATTATCGCGAACATTAGTTTCATAGGTAAACCCCCGTTTTTGGTGGAGAAATCAGGCGAATTTCCTCGATTTGCGACATTCCCCCATTATCTACTATATTATACTACAAATCCGAACAAATTGCAAGGGCTTTTGCCAAATACCGAAGCTCCGTTAGTTTTGACTAATAAAATCGTGGTCAAAATACACAAAAATGAGAATAAATTTTGTAGGCTTTGTTACTTGATTTTTTCGGAAAATATGTTACAATTATTATAGGACTAAGGTTCACTATCATTAGGAGGTAAACTGCTATGGCTTATCAGATCACCGACGAGTGCATTTCCTGCGGCGCTTGCGCCGACGCGTGCCCTGCTTCCGCTATTTCCGAGGGCGACGGCAAGTACGTTATTGACGAAGGCGCTTGCATCGACTGCGGTGCGTGTGCGGGCACCTGCCCTGTTAGCGCTCCCCAGGCTAAGTAATTCAAAAAAACGGCGCTTGAGCTTCAAGCGCCGCTTTTAGTTACTGCAAAAATTCCCCCGCGTGCCGGAGCATGCGGGGGTTTTATTTCTGTTGCGTATTTAAAATTACCCGATAATTTCGCATAAGCGATTTCTCTGAAGCTAAAGCAACGCCTTAAATCAGCACTTTCACCGAACCGACCCCGTGAGCCTGAACGCCGCAACGCTCGGCTTACCGTTTCGCGTTAAGCTGTTTACCGATTATCTGCGTTAGTTTTCCGCACGCGAAACCCGCCTGAGTGCAAGCCCGCAATCCGCCGTGCGGCGGCGGTGGTTTATCCGAAAACTTCCGCTTTGATACATTCGCGCTCTGCCCCGCGCCTTGCCCTTTCCGAGGGACTTTTCGGAAAGGCTGTGACAGCTGAAAACCCGTAAGATTTTCGGCGCAATTTTATAAGCGCGAGCTTCTCTCCGCTTTGGTCATCGAACTCGCCGTTGGGGATTTTTCCCCTATCTATATTTTAACTCATTTTGGAGGAAATGTCAAGGGCTTTGGGGAAAAAATCTGCTTGAGGTAAAAGCGGCTTGAGGCGGGGAAGGGCGCTTGCTTCTTGCCGGGGAAAATAAAGCTTCCTCTGCCGCTATACTTTCCGTTAAAATCCCCCCGAAATATTCCACACTTTCAACTGTAAAACCTGTTGAAAAGCTGTTGAAAACCGTTGAAAACTCCTCGAAACCGGAGAGTTTTCAACAATTTCGGGCAAAAACCCGCCGATTTGCTTTGTACAAGCCTTTGTTTTGTTGAAAACTTTGTTGAAAGCGTGAAAAACTTATTGCAAAGCCATTTGTGAAATTTTTTTAAAAAATTTTCAAAAACCCCTTGACAAAACTGTATAGACTGTGTATAATTGATATATACAGTTCAAAGGGCGAGAAATCCCCCCTAATTACCAAAATTCGCGAAAAGGTGACACAAATGAACATTTTTATTGACGTGCGAAGCTCCACGCCTATCTACGACCAGATCTGCTCGCAGATAAAACAGCAGATCATGAGCGGGGAGCTTGCCGAAAACGAGATGCTCCCGTCGATAAGGGGGCTTGCCAAGGACCTCAAGATCAGCTTCATCACTACAAAGCGCGCGTATGAGGAGCTTGAAAAGGAGGGCTTTATCTACACGATGCCCGCAAAGGGCTGCTATGTTTCGCCGAAAAACCTCGAGCTTATCCGCGAAACGAACCTCAAGAAGATCGAGGAGCACATCGACGCGGCGATCGAGCTCGCCGCCGCGTGCAGGCTGAGCTCCGAGGAGCTTCTGGAAATGGTGAAATTCGCACTGGAATCAACCCAAAACTCAAAAGGAGGAGAAAAATGAACGCTATCGAAATTACAAATCTCACGAAAAAATACAACGGCTTCACGCTGGAAAATCTCGATCTGACGCTGCCGGGCGGCTATATTCTCGGACTTATCGGCGAGAACGGCGCGGGCAAATCCACGACGATCAAGCTCATTCTCGATATGATAAAGCGCGACGGCGGCAGCGTCAAAATACTCGGGCGCGATAATTCCAAGGAAATAAAGCTGATAAAGGAGGACGTCGGCACGGTGTTTGACGAGGTGGGAATTCCCGAATGTCTTAATGCCGTTCAGGTCGGGAAAATTATGCGCGGGACGTTCGCTCAATGGAACCCCGTTTTCTACCGCGGATTGCTGGAAAGGCTCACCGTGCCGATCGACAAGCCGTTCGGGAAGCTCTCACGCGGAAACAAAATGAAGCTCGGGCTTGCCGTCGCGATGTCGCACAACGCGAAGCTGCTGCTCCTTGACGAAGCGACAAGCGGACTTGATCCCGTTGTCCGCGACGATGTTCTGGATATTCTCAACGAATTCACGCGCAATGAGGAGCACTCGGTTCTGATGTCCTCGCATATCGTCAGCGACCTCGAAAAGATATGCGATTACATCGCGTTCCTGCACAAGGGCAAGCTCATTCTGTTTGAGGAAAAGGACGCGCTGCTCGCGGAATACGGCGTAATTTACTGCGCGGAAAGCCGACTGTCGGAGCTTGACCCGACCGCGATAAAGCACAAAAAAATCACGCCCTACGGCGCGGAGGCTATCGTCAAAAGAAGCGCCGTTCCAAGCGGCACGGAGCTGAGCCCTATCTCGATAGAGGAGCTTTTTGTCAGAACAGCAAAGGAGGAGAACGTATGAAAGGCTTGCTTTTAAAGGATTTTTATGTAACAATGCAAAGCTGCAAAATGTACTTTATTGTGGTTTTTATGTTTGTCTTGATGTCATTCTTATTAAACGGCAGCTTCAGCGACGGATATATGTTTCTGATGCTCCCCGTGATAATGTTCGGCGCGCTTCCGATAAGTCTGCTGGGCTTTGACGAGAAATTCAAGTGGACGAAATACAGCAAGGCGCTTCCGTACAGTCCGGCGCAGATAGTGTCGGCAAAATACCTTTTCGGGTTTATTTTTCAAGTGCTTATGGCGCTTGTTGTGCTTTTGGCTCTGATGATACGGGTAGAAATCATAGGCGGCGAAACGCTTTCACAATCGGCAGGCGTGCTTGGCAGAGTGTTTACGCTTTCGCTTATTATCCCCGCGGTTGGTCTGCCGTTTTGTTTTAAATTCGGTACGGAAAGGGGACGCGTTATTTATATGGGGCTTGTATTCGGGGCCGGGCTGGCGTTTTCCGTTTCCTTTGACAAGCTTGCGGGAATTATCAGCTCAAAAAACTTCGTTTTGATCATGATCGCCGCGGTCGCAGCGCTTTACGTGCTTTCCTTGCTCCTTTCGATAGCGCTTTACAAGGGACGGGAAATCACGGATTGAATTTCTCGTCTGTTATCTCCTCAAAATTCGGTGTCGAGCCTCATTTCGCCCCATTTCAACAGAGGAGCTTTTTGTCCGGACGGCAAAGGAGGGAAACGTATGAAAGGTTTGCTTTTAAAGAATCTCTATGTAACGCTCAAAAGCTGCAAAATATATTTTATTATCGACTTGATTTTTATCGTGATGTCTTTTGCGCTGAGCGGCACTGTCAACGCGAGCTTTATGTTCC
This sequence comes from uncultured Ruminococcus sp., assembly GCA_964430965.1. Classification (GTDB taxonomy): domain Bacteria; phylum Bacillota; class Clostridia; order Oscillospirales; family Ruminococcaceae; genus CAG-115. The sequence continues at coordinate 10,510 of CAYSHU010000009.1, forward strand.
TGATTTTTCCCGTGATAATTTCGGGGCAGCTTTCGATAAACCTGCTCAGCTTCGACGAGAAATCGAAGTGGACGAAATACAGCGGCGCTTTGCCGTACAGCGCGGAGCAAATAGTGTCGTCCAAATATCTTATCAGCATTATATTTGCGGCGTTCACAACGCTTGTTATGTTTTTGGTTTTGGATATCTACGCGAACACGATAGGCGGCGTGGTGCTTTCCGGGGCGGGGGTCCTATTCGGCGGAGTGTGCATTTCATCGTTTCTCGTCACCGCTGTCGGCTTGCCATTTTGCTTTAAATTCGGCACGGAGAAGGGGAGAATAATCTTTTTTATGGTTATGCTTGCGGGGGTGTTCACGCTTTTGTCCTTTGTCGAGAAGCTCTACGCCATAATCATGCAAATTACCTATATCGTGCGGATAATAATCGCCGCCGTCGCCGCGCTTTACGCGTTGTCGTGGTTTATCTCCGTTGCGATTTACAGCAAGCGCGAGGTCACAGATTAAACTGCGCGTTAATAATATCCTCAACAGCCGAATTCCCGCCGTTTTTAAAGTTCAGAAGCCGCGCGGTGAATTCGGTTTTGTTTTGCGCCGTTGAGTAGTCGACAAGCTTCCCCAAAATTCGTTCGTTCAGCAAGCCCTCGGCGAGCGGCATATAGTCTATCAGATTTCGGTCGATAAGCTGCTTGAAAAGCTCCGCTTTGCTGATACTCTCGAAGCTGTTGTGCTCGATCGCGAGCTTGAAAACGTCCTCGCGCAGGGCTAAGTCCCAATTGAATTCCGAGTTGACCGCGAACGGCTTTTCGAGATTGTTCACGCCGATGAGGGAATACATCGCCGTTTCCGCGGAAAGCGAGCGGCAGTTCATAAACGTGTTGCCGAGCAGCGTCACCTCGGAATCGGGAAAGCGCACGGTTTTAAGCGCCGCGCAGTCCTGAAACGCCATATTGTACACCACGCAGAGCATTTCGGGGAGCGTTATTTCCTCGAGCGACACGCACCTCGCGAACGCACGCATACGAATAACGGCGACCTTCGCGGGGAGCTCGATTTTCCTAAGCGCGGCGCACTCCGCAAACATATTGTAGTCGATGATTTTCAGCCCGCGCGGCAGCGTAATTTCCTCTAATTGCTCGCAGTACTCAAACGCCGCCGCGCCTATGCTCGTGACGCAATCCGGCACAACGACCGATTTCAGAAAGCTCGCCGAGTTAAACGCTTTCGGGGAAATGCTTTTCACCTTGTGGAATTTGTACTTCGCGGGTATCTCCAGCCGCGTAATACGCGGGTCGTCGTTGTAGTTATAGCGCACAAGCTCCCACCCGTCGTCGAACTTTTCAAAGTCAAACATTTTCTTTATCATAGGTCAAGATCACCGCCTTTTTTGAAGCCGAATTTTCTGTTTTTGAGATCGAGAAAGTACGCCGTGAGCTCGGTCTTGTTGTGCTTTATGGAGTATTCTATGAGCTCGTCCAGAATATCCTCGCCGATCTCGCGGAAGCAGTCGTTTTCCGCTGCCAAAGAGAAAACATCGGAGCGGCAGAACCACGGCACATACTTCGGCATATCGAACGCCATTTTAACCTCAGTGCGTAGGCAAGTGTTGTCAAAAGGGCGGGTAATATCCCGCGAGCGAACCCACCCCATCAGAGTGATCTCTGCGGGGAGATTGGGGTCGAACCTGAACACGGCCTCGCCAAATTTCGGATAAGATCCGAACTCCACCTCGCACAGAGCCATACATTTGCAAAACGCAAAGCTTCCGATAACCTCAAGACTTGCGGGAAGGCTTACAGAGCGCAGACCTATACAGCCTGTGAACGCGTCTGCGGCTATCCCCCGAATACCCTCGGATACCGCGACCTTTTGCAGATGCCACGAGTATGCGAACGCGCCGTTCCCGATCGCCACAACAGGCTTGTCGTGGAACTCCGCGGGGATATCGAGCTCCGTAACGGTCGGATCGTCCTCTTTGAGATACTTAGCCAAAAAATACTCGCCTTTCACTTCCCTGAACTCGAAAAGCTCGTCAACCTCATAGCTCAAACTTATCCCCTCCGTAAAACCCGAATTTTCTGTTTTTGTATTCAAGCAAATAAGCCGTCATTTCCGTATAGCCGCTTTCGGAGCTGAACTTTATAAGCGCGTCCGTTTGCTCGGCGGTTGGAGAACGCCCCGCCTTTTCGAGCGCTTCAAAATGCGAAAACAATCCGCGCCGAACGATTTGCTTGAAGAGCATTTCCGTGCCGATCTCGCGGAAGCTGTCGTATTTCACCGCGAGGGCGAAAACGTCGGGGCGAAGAATATCGTCCCATTCGAGGCGGAGTATTAAACCAAACGGTTTCGACAAATCCGTCGGATTTCCGACAAGTCCCGCCATTACTATCTGCGGGTCAAGCTTCGGGCAGTCCAAAAACCCCGGCTTTTGGATACTGACTTCCTTTGGCAGCTTAATACGGCGAAGCTCCGGGCAATTGTGAAAAGCCCACTCTCCAATCGTTTTGATACTGTTGGGAATAAAAACCTCGCGCAGAAAATCACTGTTGCCGAACGCGGACATATTTATGCTCACGACGGGCGCGCCGTTATACTCCGCGGGGATCTCAAGCTCCGTCACACCGGGGTCGTCCTTTTTCAGATATTTGTCAAGAGCATACCCGTTATCAAATTTTTTGAAACTAAAACGCTCGTCAACGCTATAACTCAAACTTATCACCACCGCTTTTAAAATCAAACCCGAATTTTCTGTTCTTCAAATCCAGAAGATACGCCGTAAACTCCGTCCTTTGATTTTCACTCGTGTATTTGATCAGCAGATCAAGAAGCGCGGCGTTGTCCAACATTCCGTATTTCTCGGCGATAAGCAGCAGGTCGTGTCTGTTTTCGTTTATCATCTTCTCAAACAGAAATCTCACGTTGAGCTTTTTGAAGCACTTATTCTTCGCGAGAATTTCGAAAACATCTGCGCGAAAGCTGTCACATTGTGTTATCTCATAATTGCCTAACGTCGAGCGATAATCCGTTCGGCAAACGCGGCGAAGCTCGCCGAGAGAGCGCGTCATGCTCATCGCGAGAATTTCCGGCGGGAGCTTTTCGCAGCCGTGGAAAACGCGCGGCCCTAATTCAATCATCTCGGGCGGCGGACTGCCACATTCCACGCTCTGCAAATTCCTGCACCCCGCAAACGCGAAGCCCCCGAGCTTTATCGGGCCGCTTGGCAGCTTGACGCTTTCAAGCGCGCTGTCGGCGAAGGCGCTTCGGGCAATATAGCGGACGCTCGGCGGGATCGCGACGCGCTTTAAAAAAGTCCCGTAAAAACAGCCGCAGATCATCGTCACGGGCTTGCCGTTAAACTCCGCGGGGAGCTCAAGCTCGGTTATCGTCGGGTCGTCCCTTTTCAGATACTCCGCGAGCATATACCCGCCGATGTTTTTGTCGGAGTTTATTTCAAACCTGTAAAGCCCGTCGTCGCTAAATGGCAAGATCGTCACCTCCTTTAAACCCGAATTTCCTGTTCTTCAAATCCAGAAGATACGCCGTACACTCCGTGCTTTGCCGCTCGGCGGCATAGCTTATCAGCTTATCGAGAACCTTCGCGCTCGGCAGCAATCCGTGCTCCTCGGCGATAGGGAAAAGCTCCGCTCTTTCGTTGTTTATAATCCCCTCAAAAACGCGCTTCAGATTGCAGTCCCGAAAGCTGTTGTTTTTAACGAGCAGCTCAAAAACATCACGGCGGAAGCAATCGCAGGGCACGTCGGGGATTTTTGCCGTTATTTCCGAAATATCCTTATTGAAAATGGGGCGCGTTATGTCGGTCGAGCGCACCAGTCCCATTACTATCGTTTCGGGCGGGAGCTTGGCGCAGCCGCTGAAAACACTTGTTCCGAACCACGGCGAGCCGCCGAATTCCACGCGCTCCAGCTCCCGGCAGAGCCGAAACGCGCCCCAAAGTAGCTCCTTCAGGCTTTTCGGGAGCTTCACGGTTTTCAGCTTTGTTTGCTGAAACGCGGAGCTTCCTATCATCTCCAGCCCCTCGGAAAGCTCGACCTCGCAAAGCTCCGGGCAGCTATGAAACGCCGATCCCATAATGCCGCGGACGCTTTCCGGGATTTTCACGCGCTTTAAGAACCTCGCATAGCCGATGCCCGTGCTCAATATTTTCACAACGGGCAAGCCGTTATACTCCGCGGGTATCTCAAGCTCCGTCACGCTCGGGTCGTCCCATTTGAGATACCCAGCCAGAGCATACCCGCCCTCGGTTTCCTTGAACCGAAACAGCTCGTCAACGTTATAGCTCAAACTTATCCCCTCCGTTAAACCCGAGTTTCCTGTTTTTAAGATCGAGAAGATACGCCGTGATCTCGGTCATTTGTTTTTCTATTGTGAGGCTGATCAATGAATCAAGAAGCGCCGGGTCTTCCAATAATCCGTATTGATCGGCGACCGGGAAAAGCTCCGGCTTGTTTTCGATTATTATAATTTCAAACAAATCCCGCAAATCGCAATTCCGAAAGCAGTTATTTTTCGCGAGGAGCTCGAAAACGTCGGGACGGATATAATCCGGCACACCTGGGGAATATTCCGTTATTGCCCAAATATCCGCTTCTGAAAAAGGGCTTGTTATGTCGGTCGAGCATACCAGTCCCATAACGACCGTTTCCGGCGGGAGCTTTGGGCAGCCGCCGAAAACATTCGGGTTGATAGCCGGCGCGCCGTTAAACTCTACGCGCTCCAGCTCCGTACAAAGCAGAAACGCTTCCGAACATATCATCTTTAAGGTTTTCGGGAGCGCGATGCTTTTTAGATTTGTTTCTTCAAACGCGCCGGCTCCTATTGCCTCAAGTCCCTCGGAAAGCTCTGCCGTTTCCAGACTTTTACATCTCCAAAAGGCTTCGGAACCAATACTACGAACGCTTGACGGGATAACGACGCGCTTTAAATAGTTTGAGTGAGAGAAGCCTAAAATCGCAGTTACGGGCACGCCGTTATATTCCTCCGGGAGCTCAAGCTCCGTTATGTTCGGGTCGCCCTTTTTGAGATACTTCACAACGGCATAACCGCCCTCGGTTTTCTCAAACCGAAAAAGCTCGTCAACGCTATAGCTCAAACTTATCCCCTCCTTTAAATCCGAATTTCCTGTTTTTAAGATCGAGAAGATACGCCGTCATTTCCGTATAGCCGTTTTCGGAGCTGAATTCGATAAGCCTGTCGGTATGCTCGAGCTCGGGCGAACGCCCTGCCTTTTCGAGCATTTCAAAATGCGATAACAATCCGCACCAGACGATTTCCTTGAAGAGCATTTCCGTGCCTATCAGGCGAAAGCTGTCGTATTTCACCGCGAGCTCAAAAACCTCCGGGCGCAGGAGCGCGTCCCTGTCAAGCCATTGCTCGCTGTTGAGCGGCGCGGAGATATCCTCTGCGTTTCCGATAAGCCCCGCCATTACGACCTCGGGCGCGAGCCTCGGGCAATTCTTAAAGCCTTGCAGCTCGATGCTGACGTGTTTCGGCAGCCGCACTTCGCGAAGCTCCTCGCAATTTTCAAACGCCCATGTGTCGATAGTTTCCACACTGTCGGGGATGAATATTTCGCGCAGATATTTGCAGTCCGAAAAGCTGAACTGACGTATATTCTTTACAGGATAGCCGTGATATTCCGCGGGTATTTCCACGCGCGTTACGCTTGGGTCGCCGCGCTTCAGAAAATCACAAACAAACGCCGTTTCGTGAAAGCCAAATCCGTCGTCGGCAATATCAAAAAGCTCGTCAACGTTATAGCTCAAACTTATCCCCTCCGTTAAAGCCGAATTTCCTGTTTTTAAGATCAAGAAGATACGCCGTGATCTCGGTCTTTTGATTTTCTGCCGCGCGGCTGATCAACGAATCAAGGAGCGCAGGCGTTAGGTTATCCAACAATCCGTATTGCTCGGCAACCGGGAAAAGCTCCGGCTTATCGTCGATCATTCGCTTAAACAGATCCTCCAAATTGCATTTCTGAAAGATGTTTCTTTTCGCGAGCAGTTCAAAAATGTCGGGGCGGAAGCATTCGGGGCACTCGCCGAAATGACTATCCGTTATACTCCAAAGAATATTATTGTTAACAGGCGTTGTTATATCGAACGAGCACACCAGCCCCATAACGACCGTTTCGGGCGGGAGCTTTGGGCACCTGCTGAAAGCATTCCGTCCGATAATCGGCGCGCTGTTAAACTCCACGCGCTCCAGATCCTTACAACGATGAAACGCCGCTCCACAGAGCGTGAGCAGACTTTTCGAGAGCCTGACGCTTTTCAGCCCTGTCTCCGCAAACGCGAAGTCTTCTATTGTTTCCAGCCCCTCGGAAAGCTCCGCCTCTTCAAGTGATGAGCACTCGCAAAACGCAAATTCCTTAATATTTCGAACGCTCCCCGGAATGCTCACGCGCTTTATGTATTTCGCGCTGATGGCTGCATGTTCCAGGATACTTACCACGGGCAGCCCGTTATACTCGCCGGGGATCTCAAGCTCCGTCACGGTTGGGTTGTTCTTTTTCAGATACTCTGCGACGGCATAACCGCCCTCGGTTTCTTCAAACCGAAAAAGCTCGTCAACGTTCATTTCATGCCTCCTGCCGAAAAAAGCTCCTCCGCTGAGGGAGGAGCTTGCCGTTAATTTGTTGTTCTCTTGTTTTGAGTAGCGATGACCTTCTCAAAATCCGGTCCCGGCATCGGCTTATAGTAGAAGAAACCTTGAATCATATCGCAGCCAAGGTCTTTGAGGAAGTCCACCTGGGTTTGCGTTTCAACGCCCTCGGAAACCGTTTCGAGGTTGAGGCTCTTCGCAAGCGATACGACAGACGTTATAACCTTCTTGTTCTTCTCGGATAGGTCGTTGCGCAGGAAGAACCCGCCGTCAATCTTCAGCGTGTCAAACGGCATCATCGTAATCAGATTCAGCGACGAATACCCGGAGCCGAAGTCGTCTATCGAGATACGATATCCCTGCTCCTTGAACTTGGTCGCCACGTCAACGAGCTTGTTGAGGTTTTCGGTGAGCATACTCTCGGTTATTTCGAGCTCTATGTATTCGCGCGGAACGTTCAGCGCGTTTACGAGCGCATTGAACTTGTCGCAGAAATCATCGTCCGCGATGTGCCGCCTCGATACATTAAGCGAAATGAGCGGAACATCAATATCCATTCGCATCCACCTTGCGATGTCCGCGACGGCTTGGCGATAAATCGCGAAGTCCATTTCCGTGATGAAGCCGTTCTCCTCGAAAATCGGCACGAACTTGCCCGGAGATACAACCTCGCCGTTCGGTCGGATCCACCTTACAAGCGCCTCCGCGCCGACAACCTTGCCCGTTTCTATATTCACCTTGGGCTGATAATAAACGTGGAACTCGTTGTTGTTGAGCGCCTCTATCATATGGCTCTCAATATCGCGGCGCTCGGCAATTTTATCGCGCATAACGCCGTCGTAATACGCGATAAGGCTTTCGGTATAGAACGCGCGGTCGCGGATCGTTTTCTGCGCGGTTATCGCGCGGTCAACCGCACCGACAACGCTCACGTTGTCGGTGCCAAGTCCGCACACTCCGACAAGCAGGAAAATGTGCACGCCGAGCTTCGCGTAAACCTGCTTTTGAATACTGTTCATCAGCGTGGAGATGCGGGCTTCGAGCTCGTCAACGCTGTCGCTCTTGACAAACGCCGCAAAGCGCGAGTCCTCCGAGCGGCACAGCAGCTCGCCCTCGCCTATACATTGCTGAAGAATATCCGCCATAGCCACAAGAATAGCGTCGCCGAGCTCATAGCCCTTTTCGTCGTTAATTCTCGTGAAGTCCGCGACGTTCATAACCATAGCGTACAGCCCCGCCGTGCTTTCGAGCATAGAAGCCATACGAAGCGCCTCCGCGGTGAACACGTTGAACGTCATCAGCCCCGTAAGCCTATCCGTCATCTGAATTCGCCCGAGGCAGTCGGTGATGTCCGTGGAGCTTATTACATAGCGCCGCTCGCCGAAGTTATCCTCGTCGACCGAAGCCGTAACGTCCAACCAGCGCTGCTCGTTTTCAAAATACTGCGCCGCGGACGCGAAGAACGTCCCCTGCTGCTCCAGCATAACAGCCGGGCAGTTTTCGCACGGAGTGTCGCGGCCGCGCATTTTTTGATAGCAAATGTCGCCCGGCGCGATGTCATAATGCTCCGCGGCGTTTTTGCCGATGTAATCCACAACAAAAGTGCCCGGGATTATCGAAAAGCCCTCGATCCTGTGATTATTGATGATAGTCGAGTGCAGGCGCCGGCGGCTCTTTGCGTCAAGCCCGTCCTCATACGCGCGGAACATCGACGAAAGCGCGTCCTCCAGCACGTCGAGAATTCTGATGTCGCTGTCCGTAAGCTCAAAGCTGCTTTCAAAAACCACGGCGAAAATCGCCTTTATTGCGCCCTCCACGCGTATCGCGCGGCACTCAGCGCAGACTGCGTTATTGACAAGCGTCAGCCCGTCGAACAGCATTTCCGCGCTGTGAATTCTCATTGCGTTTCCGCCGCCGAGAACCATTTCGAGAACCTCGTCGGGACAGGTTATTTCAAGTCCCGCGCACATTTCCTCGGGGCGGTCGTCCGAGTTGTAGATTATCGACCGTGCGAAGCCCTGCTCGCTCTTTGTGAACATATAAATGCTCGAAGCGCCTATGCATTGTCCCGCCGCGCGGAACGCCTCCTTTATCATCGCCGCGCGCTCGTTCGTTTCGCAGAACGCCCTGATTATCATATTGTAGACCTTGGAAGCATCGTTGGAGAGCCGCAGCAGCTCGTTGTCGGGGGAAATTTCCGTCAAAGCGCCGTACATACCCGATGACATTGCCATTGTGTAGTGCACAAAGCACCCGCCGCCACTTCTCGCCGCCTCGGACATCGCCCGCGAAGCCTCGTCATACACTTCGTTGAGCGGCTTGCCCGCCTTGCATATGGCAATGCCGACGCTCACCGTCACGGCGTCGCCCTCGTAATTATAATCCCGCACGGATTCCACGATTTTCCGCGCCGCCTCGTCCACGACATTCGCGTCGGAGAATCCCAAATACATCAAAAACTCGCCGCTGCGCACGCGCGTTACCATTCTGTCGCGCTCCACGGCGCAAACGCCTGTGAGTATTTTCGCGACAATTTTCTGGATATTGTCGGAATACTCCCTGCCGCACTTCGCCTCGATCTCGCGGAAATTGTCGATGCTGATTCCCATAAGCGCCGCGCTGTTATAGCGGTTTTTGCCGCTGCGCTTTTCCTCGACGAAATTGCGGAAAACCTCGGAGGAGCTTGCACCCGTAAGAGCGTCCTTGCCCGCCTCCGAAGCATCGGAAGAGCCCCCCTTTTCCTTCGTAACGTCCAGCGTTTTCCCAACGACCTTGATCGCCTTGCCGTCGCCGTCGAAAACGGTCTTGCCTGAGTATCTGAACCACACGATTTCATTGCGGTCGTTAATAACGCGCACGTCGCACCCGACCTCGCGCTCGCCCGCCTTCATAGAGTCGCAGAATTTCTTGAAAATCGGCACGTCCTCCGTCAGCACCAGTCCGCGGCTTATCATAGTGTCGCGGTAATGCTTCACAGTATCGGTGCTGTCGTCAAACCTGTTTATCTTCTTGAACCGGAAGACGGTGTCGGTGGCGATATCATACTCCCACAGTCCGAAATTCGCGGTTTCCGAGGTGATCTGCGTCTTAAGCTTTTCCGCCCGAAGCGCTACCGTAAGTCTTTCAATTTCCTGTCTTGCGCTTTCCAGCGCCTCCGAAATATTTTCGGACATCTTTAATCACCCCCGTATAGTTGTTGATTTTATAGGGCTTGGCTGCCTGTTCTCCGAGCCGAAAGCTCAACTTGCTGCCATTTACCTATTTATAATTATATAATTATATTATAACTCATTACAATAACAAAGTCAAGAGGTTGTTGAAAATTGTATATTTTGCACAAAGAAGTTCGGCGTTTTTGGTAAAAAAATCCCCCCCACGGCGGGGAGATTTTTATTGGTTTGCAGAGTCGGCAGCTATCCTGCCTCTCCGTCAGCCTCCTCGAGCTCTTTGAACCAAAGTGTTTCGAATTCATTGATAGGCATCGGTCTTGCGAAATAGTAGCCCTGTATCAAATCGCAGTTTATCTCGTCGAGGAACTCCACCTGGTCGAGCGTTTCAACTCCCTCGGAGATCACGTGCATTTTCAGCTTTTTGGCGAGGTCGACGACCGTTGTTATTACGGCTCTGCCCTTGTCGGAATTCACCGTGCCGTTGAAGAACTCGCGGTCGATTTTAACCACGTCCGCGGGCATATCCTTCAGCATATTCAGCGAGGAATAGCCCGAGCCGAAGTCGTCTATCGACAACTTGAAGCCTATCTCGTGGAGCTTCTGCATTATTTTAAGCAGCAGCTCGGCGTTGTCCGTGAAGACCGTTTCGGTAATCTCAAGCTCGATATACTCATACGGAATAGCGTATTTGTCAACAATCTCGCGCAGCCGCCAGATATAGTCATCGTGCGACATATGCAGCCTTGACTGATTGACGGAAATCACAACGGGCGTTCTTCCCTTATCAAGCCAGCGGCGCATTGCCTTGCAGACCTCCTCGAGAATGAAGAAATCCAGCTCCACGACAAAGCCCGTTTTTTCGGAAACGGGAATGAACTCGTCGGGGTAGATAAACCCGAACTCCGAGCTTTTCCAGCGGATAAGCGCCTCGCCGCCCTCGATTTTCCGTGTTCTCGCGCCGTATTTCGGCTGAATGAAGCACAAGAACTCGTTATCGTCAAGGGCGCTCGGCATTACGTTTTCGAGGTCGCGCTCGCGCAGCGTCTTTTCGCGTATCTCGCCGTCGTAGAACGCCGTAGCTGTCGCGTGGAGATTCTTTATTGTCTTCTTCGCGATGTTGCAGCGGTCGATAGCCATATTGAGGTCAACCGAGCCGTATTTCGCGGTGCACTGGTCAAGCCTGCAAAATCCCGCGCTGAACACGACGGGATAGGACACGAACAGCGAATTGCGGCGGTCGAATTCCTCGAACACGCCGTTTAAGCGCTCCGACAAATCCTCGTCCGAGGCGTCGCGGACGCAGCACGCGAAGATGTCGTCGGAAATTCGCGCGTAAAGCTCGTCCGTTTCCATATGGTCGCCGAGCGTTTTATGCATACGCTCGAGCATACGGTTGCCCTCTTCATAGCCCAAATGGTCGTTTATGAACTTGAACTTATCGATGTCGAAAACCGCCAGCGCCCATTTGTTCGTGCCGGAGCGCTTTATTGCCTTTTCCGCCTCCGTGATGAAGGAGCGCTTTGTAAAGCCGCCCGTAAGCGGGTCTACCTCGGCGCGGCGCTTGTTCTTTACGTTCACGAGAATGATCCCGACCGTTGTCGCCGCCGCAAGCGCCGCGAACGCGACGAGCATCATCCAGATTTTCATTTTGGGCTTTGTCGCGTAATCCTCCGCTTCAAGGAGATTGTGGACGTTTGTCATAACCTCCGAGCCGTTTATCCGCGCGAGCGCGCTTTCGGTAATCCCGCAAAGCCCCTTGTCGGCGCTCCGCAGCGCGAAGCACTCTACGGAATACGCGGGGAGAACCTCGAGAATATCCAGCTCGGGATAGCCGTTGCTTTTCAGATAAATCGCGTCGTAGCCGTTGAGGCACATCGCGGCGCAGTTGCCCTTTACCGCCATATCGCAGCCCGTCAACACGCTGTCGGAGTAGATGATATTCGCGTCCGGGAGGACCCGGGCGAGCGAATTCACCGCCTCATCGCAGCCGCTGTATACGGCAACGCTCGGGGTGCCCCCAAGCTCTGTGCCCTCCTTCCCCGCGAGTACGAGAGGGAAGTTCAGGGCGGGCGCGGAGATATGATAATTATTTCCGATTTGACCGCTGTCAATTCCGTGGACGCCCCCGTAAATCATATCCGCCTGCTTGCCGTTAAGCGCGGCGTAGCACTCGCTGATATTCGCGCAGGGCTTTATCGCGATTTTAAGCCCCGTCGTCCGCGAAAATTCTTCAATAAACGAGCCGACAACGCCCTCAAGCTTGTCTGTTTTGGAATTATAGCATTGCATAATATCCGTTTCGAGATTAAACGCGAGCATTATTTCCTCGTGATTTTTCAGGAACTCGCTTTCCTCCGCGTTATACGCGAATTTTCTCGCGCCGTAATTCGACACGTACTTCTCGTAAACGCTGCCGTAGAACGTCGGCTGTGCCATAAACAGCTCTGTAAGCCCGTCCTCCAGCTTGTTGAAAACGGGGTCGCCCGTCCGCGTGATGAAAAAGCCGCGCTTTGCGGGGAAAACGTAAATTGCCGTTTCGTCGCTCCACGGGCGGAAGCAGTCCTTGATAACCGCGTCAATTCTGCCCGCGAGGAAGTCCGCATGCATATCCGTTTCGAGGTCATAAGCGGAAAACTCCGCGCCGTCGATTTCGCTGTAAATCAGCTTGTTCGCGAAGAAAAACCGCTGATAATCCGATTTAAGATAGCCGATTTTCATATTCCGAATTGCCGAAACGTCGTTCATAACCGTTTCGCCATACGCGCCCTTGTCGTAAACATAAACCGCCCCAAAGCGGGAGATGAGCGCGTTTCGCGTTGCCGTAAACGTAACGCCGTTCGGGTCGCCTGCGCTGAGAAGCGCCTCGTAATAAGCCCGTTCGCTTTCCGTCGCGCACGGGATAATATCTATCTCGCCGCTTTTCAGCATACGGAAAAGCTGCTCTTCCGTCCCCTCGACGTACTCAAACCTGTCGCCCGTATACCGCGAAATGGCATTCAGATAATCACAAGACAGCCCCGTATAGCCCGCGTCGGTTTTCGTAACTCCGAACATCACGTTTGCCCCGACCTTATAGGCGCGCGGTTTTGAGGACGCGCTTGCCGTCATAGTCGGGGTGAATAATATGCAAAAAACAAAGAGCGCCAGCATTAAAAATATTGACGCAGGTTTAAAAGTCTTTCGCATAAATTTTAAGCTCCTTATTTAAAAATCGCGAAAAAGCGCGCAGCTTCGCTGCGCTCGCCACCTGCAAAGGTTCCGCTCGC
>CAYSHU010000010.1:0-22837 GCA_964430965.1 uncultured Ruminococcus sp.
GCGTTTCCTCGCCCAGGGTTATCGTGGCGTCCTTGGCATTCATCGGAATTATCATAATTCTCAGCAGCTGCCCCACGCCGATCACTATAAGCACAAAGCTATAGCCCAGCTTATAGTTCTTTACACCCTCCGACGCAAGGAAGGCAACGAGCATAAACAACAGGTTGTAGACAATCGAAATTCCTATTAAATAGGTGTAATAATACGTGCCTACATCCGATTTATAGATACTGACGAAGTACATTGCGTTAAGGATAATCGCCAGCAGCGTGAGATTTGAGGACAGCTTGTTTTTGGAATAACGAAGCCTATCCTTTTTGATATACTCAACGTCGTTATTCTTCATACCAACCTACCGTCCTTTCTCATACCGATGCGGCTCTTTTCCTGCTCCATCAGTTTTACTTTCAAAATTGTATTGACAATAAGCAGCGCGGACAGCAATATCAGAATACCGAAAAGCACGTAGCTTATGTCAAACCAGAATGTGGAATCAGTATACACATCAGGTTTATTTCTTCTCTCCCAGAACGCCTTAAGCGCCTCGAAGTCCACCTCAAGATACTTCGCTCTGAACTTGATGATGTTAATGAGCGACCACGCCGCAAACGCAACGTTCGCGAGGGTTGAAAGACCAACCGCGATGTAGTTGCCTATGTAATATTTTCTGCGCGAATGTGTACCGGTTACAAACAGAACCAGCGTAACCAGAATCAGCCCGATAGACAAATTAGTGAAATTACCGTTAAAGTTCTGCATTTCATAATAAATCCACGCGCCCGCAACCTTTGTCGACCCGCCCTCAACATCATAGATATTGTTGGGATCGGACATAGTGAAATAAAGGGTATCGTATATATCGGTCATAATACCCAGAGTGTATAGGAAAATTATGGCAGACATTGCCAACATCGCAAAACATACGACTTTTTGAAGGATTAACTGTTTCTTATACATAAAGCCCTCTTCCTTTATGTTAAAGGGGAGAGGAGAACCTCTCCCCACAAACATAAATCAGGATATAGCATTGCCGCCGCTGAGCGGCAATGCGCCATTGCTCGGCAGGCATTTTGAACTGCCGCCTTATCTCTGAAAAATTGCCGGATATTGCCTTGCCGAATTACAGACTCTCGTAGAACTTCTTAAGTCTGTTCCAAGCGTCGTTCTTCAGCTCAAGGTAGGTTGCGCCGCCCCAGTCGTTGGAAACGGTTGCAATCGTTTCTGCCGCGGAGGAAGTGCCCTGGCCGCTGTAGCCGCCTGCGATGATGTCTACGAACAGGTTCTTCTGATCCTTGCTCGAAGAGAACTCACCCTTAGAAGCAAGCTTGTCGAACGTCTTGATTTCGTTGTTTTCAGCGTCGGTGTGCGGGAGAACAGTCGGTACGGAAGTGTACCAAGGATTAGAGGTGATCGCGAGCTCGGGGTGCTTGATTGTGCCGAGGCCGATTGCGTTGGAGATGTAGCCTGCGCCGATCTTACCTACAGTCTGAGTGCACTGATACTCAAACGCCTGGCTCTTTGCGAAGCTCAGGGTAGAACCGAGATAGAAACGAGCGTAGTTGGTGTAGTTGCCCTTACCGAGGCTCCAAAGCTCAGCATAGGTAGCATCGGAGATAACGGGCATTTCCTTGCCGTTGAAGTTGAAGGTTTCGTAGCTGCCGTCCGCCTTGGTCTTGATGAACGCATCGGGACCATAGGACATAAGGATCTGACCCTCGGGGCTGTAAGCGTAGTCGATAAGAGTAAGAGCTGCCTTGAGCTTATCCTCGTTGCCCCCTACGCCCTTCTTGGAGATGCCCCAGCCGTCGGTCTTAACAGAACGCCAAGACTCGGTAAATCTCATATAAACGCCGTCGGAGCTGGTGCCGTCGTACCAACGAGCAACAGGAACCATTACAGCCATGTACTGCTCGCCGTCCTGGAGCTTGGTTTCGTTGTAGAGAGTCTGGGTCTGGTTGTAGTCGTAGTGCATAAAGCCTGCGTCGTTCTCGAGGTACTGCTCGGTCTTAGCCTCTGCGTTGTCGAGGAAGTTCTTGGAAAGGAGGCCTTCCTTTGCCATTGCGTTCATTCTGTCAAGAGCCTCGTAGGTATCAGCCTCCTGGCGAGCGTCGTGGAGCTTGCCGTCGGTGCCTACATAGAGATAATCCTGTCTGGACTCAAGACCGCGAACGCCGAAGAGGTGACCCGCAAAGCGGAACATATCAACACGTCTTTGGTTGTTGTTGTCCTCACGAGAGAAGATACCCTGAACGGTATCGGTGCCGTTGAGCGTCTGGGGGTTAGCAACTACGCAGCGAACAAGAGCTACGAGCTCGTCTGCGTCCCAAGCAGCGTTCTGACCTACGAAGAGGTTGGAACGAGCGGTGCCGTAGTAGCCGCCGTATGCCTCGTCGATGTACTTACGAAGCATATTAACAGCTTCAACGCCGGACATAGCGCCCTTTTCGTTCATCTTAGCAACGATGTTGCCAGCCTTGCCATAGTCCTTAGTAACCTTCTCGGTGCCGCTGCCGTCGGGCTTAACTACATCGATAGATACCGTGCCGGAAGTCGGCATATAGGGCTGGTAAACGGGAGCCGCGGTGTTGTTGGACTTGTCAGCGGTGAACTCGCCGTCGCCGTCAAGGAGCTTAACAACCCAGTCGGTTCTCATAAGGGGCATACGCTCGATATCGTTTACACCGTCGAAGTACGGCGAGAAGTAGATACCGCCGTTAGAGGTGTCGCCCGTGATGGAGAGGCGAACGATGGGGTTCTCGTCGAGGTAAGCCTTGAAGAAAGGCATCTCGTCGAGGTGCTCTGCAAGGTTGACCATGAGGTCCTTGTTCTCGGTCAGCTTAGAAGCGGTACCGGAAACGATATCAACTTGATCCATCTGAGATTTCCAGTACTCGAACTCGTCGCTCGCGGAGTTGCCCTGATACTGATCCTTGATAGTAAAGCCGAGCTTATCCTGAACCGCTACCCAGGTAGGCTTCAGGTCGCCGACGTTGTAGGTCTTGCCATCAGCAAGCGTAATGCCGGAGCCTGCCTTATCACTGAACGAAAGACCGGTATCCTTGTTGTTGTAGCCTGTTGCCATACGGAGCTCGGTACCCGCCGCAAATGTGAGCGTCTGCTCCCACTTTGCAGCAGATGCGCTGCCGGGATCGCTGGCACCGCTGGTGGTGTCGCCATCGGACGTGCCGCCGCCGTTAGAAGTGCCGGTCGAAGCGGGAGTAGAATCTCCACTCGAGCTTGTAGGCGCTTCGGGCACCTTTGCGCAGCCCGAAAGCATTGCGGCTGCCGCTACCGTAATGGCAATCAGCTTAGCCGAAAGTTTCTTGCTTTTCATGTTGTTCCTCCTTTAAGGATCTTGATTGTTTAGTCTGCACCGCGCGCTTTAAAAGCCGCGCCGTACCGCCTTTTTATGTCAACCGCGGAATAGCGGCTGATGACTGATTGAATTATTCCTTTACGCCGCCGACATTTACACCCTTTGCGAAGTACTTCTGAATGAAGGGGTAAATTATCAAAATCGGAACGATAGAGCATACGACAAGCGCATAGATTGCCGAGTCCGACGCGTAGGATTCACTCCAGACCAGCTCGGGGTTGGTATACTCCTCAAGTCTTCTTCTTATGAAAACCTGCAGCGGCTGCTCATTGGTGTTGGAAATCATCTGTCTTGCCCAGAAGTATCCGTTCCAGCGGGAAATCGCGAAGAACAGCGACACCGTTGCGATTATGGATTTACTCATGGGGACGTAAACGCGCCACAAAACCTGCATTTCGGTTGCGCCGTCGACGATAGCCGCCTCCTCGATCTCGGACGGAACGCCCTCGAAGGAGTTACGAAGCAGGATGATGTTCATCGCCGCCATACCCATTGCAATAACAACGAGCCACTTGTCGTCCATAATGCCGACAGAGTTGAACACGCGCTTTGTAGCCAGGTAGTTCAAATACTGCGGAACAAGACCCGCGCTGAACCACATTGTGAATACCAGGAAGAAGTTGAAGCCCTTGCGGAACAGCAATCTCTTCTTAGACAGAGCATACGCGCCGAGAAGCGACGTGACAACCGAGAAAATCGTTCCGTAGAATGTAAGGAACAGCGTGTTCGTGTAGGCGTTCCAGAATATATTGTCGTTGAACATCATCGAAAACGCTTCAAATTGTATGTTCTTCGGCAGCAAAATTATCTGGCTGTACTCTACCTCATGCCGTCCGCTTATCGAGGACGAAACCGCAAAGAGGAAAGGGTACAAGCACGCCAGCGCGAACGCCGTAAGCAAGGTATAGCTTATAACCTTGAATATAAGCTCGGATATTTCGAGTTTTCTTTTCATAGTAAACCTCTACTCCTTTTATTATTAGTACAGCGAAGTGTCCGACGCCTTTTTGGCGATTGTGTTCGCACCGATAACCAACAACATTCCTATGACGTTGTTCATCATTTCCGCCGCGGACGACAGTCCCTTCATGCCGCCGTCGATACCGTTTCTCTGTGCGAACGTCGAAACAACGTCGGCGGTAACGTAGGTGTCGGGGTTGTAAAGGAGCAATACCTTCTCATAGCCGATGTTAAGCAGCGAGCCTATTCTCGTTATCAGCATAATTACTATTGTGGACAAAATGCACGGCAGTACGACGTATTTCATCTGAGCCATCTTGCCCGCGCCGTCTATCTGCGCCGCCTCGTAGCTTGTAGGCGAAATCGCTATAATAGCCGCGAAGAACACGATGCTGTCATAGCCCGCCGTTTCCCAGATACCGCTTATCTGGTAAATCGAGCGGAAGAACGCGGGGTTGTACATAAGACCCGCCTCCGCGGTCGCGTGGTCAAGCCAGCCGAGGTTCTCAAACATCTGCGAAAGCACGCCGACGCCCGTAAACGTCGAGCCGCGCTTTACAAGCATCATAACCAGCGAGGTCATAACAACCGTCGACATAAACTTCGGCAAGTATGTAAGCACCTGATAAATGCTTCGCGCGATGTTCGAACGGATCTCGTTGAAGAACAGCGCGATGATAATCGGCATCGGGAAGCCGAAAATCAAGCCGTAGAAGCTGAGCAGGAACGTGTTTCTGAACGCGCGCCAGAAGTCCGTGTTGCCCATAATAAGCGACTTGAAGTTGGAGAATCCCACGAAATACTGCTCCGCCACAGTTTTGGACTCGCTGTCGAGCTTAAAGCACCCGAGCAGCTCGTACATCGGCAAATAACGCCAGAACAGGAAAATTAAAATCATCGGGACAAGCATCAAATAAAGACGCCAGTCCTTAATGACAGTCCGCAGGACGTTGAGCCAGTAATGCTTTTCAACATCATCTCGCACGACCTGTTCGGGATTTTCGATGTATGTGCCGCTTTCCGCATCGAAAATCAAATATTCGGTTCCACTTAATTCCATCGCAGATAACCTCCCGGATTTAATATTTTAAGTCGTAATTCTACGATATTATTTAACATATTTATGAATTTTTGAAGGACTTTTCAGCCTCTTCCCTCTTGCGCTCCTCCTCGGTGCGGATAAGGTAGCTTTTCTGATCCTCAAACAAGCCGTCGACCCTTCGAGAAATCAGCACGACGACCACCGAGAACAGCAGCGTGATAACGTCGTTTGCCAAGAATGTCCCGAACGCTCCGAACGAAAACGACCCGCCCAGTGCCACACTCACCGCAAAGCGCCCTATCTGCGCGCCGAGAAACGCGTTGATCGTGAACAGCAGCGTGAAGTAATACTTGCTTCTTACCTTCTCCTTGCCGCCCCTGAAGCCCTTCTCGCCCTTGCCGAATAACTTGAACCACGCAAGCGCGATAAGCATAAAGCAATTTCCAACGCAATATGTAACGAACTGCCTCCAGTCCCCGCCGAGCGTCAGACAATAAACCAGTCCGCCCAGCACCGCGTGGATAGCTGCGTAGCCGCCCCAGCGCATCATCACAATGCAGACGACCGCCACCGTCGGCGACAAGGCGTACAGCTCGTTCGGGAACCACTTTGCAGCACCGTTTGCCGTCAGAAACTCGCACACCGCGAGAATAACGCCCATAATCGTCAAATCTATGGCTCTGTATTGCTCAAAGGTTCGCTTCATAATAAAACAACTCACAAAATGCTTGAAATTTTCTTGAAAATCATTTATAATCAAGATAGCGCATATGCGCATACTATTTTATATAAAGGAGATTTTCTTATGACAACCGTCAATGTCACTCCAAAGGACAGCCTTTCGAAGGCTTTGCGCTCCGTAAAGCCGCACACTCAAATCCTGCTTTCAGAGGGAACCTACCGCGAGAAGCTCGAGCTTTCCGTCCCCGATGTTGAGATAATCGGCGCGGGAGCCGAGAAAACCACAATCGTCTGGGACGATTACGCGAAGAAGCCTGACGAGCAGGGGCGTGAGCTTGTTACGTTCAGAACCTACACCGTCGCCGTCACCGCCGACAACATAGCTCTGAAAGACCTCACAATAGCCAACGACGCGCTTTCGCCCGAAACCAAGGGACAAGAGGTCGCGCTGACTGTTTACGGCGACGGATTTTACGCCGAGAACTGCCGCTTTGTTTCCACGCAGGACACGATTTTCTGCGGCCCGCTGCCGCCCGACCTTATCGAACGGTACGACGGCTTTCTGAAAGACGAGCTCCGCCGCGGGAATTACCTTAAGCAAATCTTCAAGGGCTGCTTCATAGCGGGAAACGTTGACTTTATCTTCGGCTGCGGCGACGCGCTTTTCGAGGGCTGCGAGATTCGCTCCGTCTTTGATGTGCGCGGTCACGGCTATGTAGCCGCGCCGGCTCACTCGCTTTCACAGGACATCGGCTTCGTGTTTAACGACTGCGATTTTACCTGTGAAGAAGCAGTCGTGGACGGCTCGATTTTCCTTGCGCGCCCATGGCGCGACTATGGCAAATCCGCCTTTATCGACTGCCGCTATGGGAAACACATCTCCAAAGAGGGCTTCGACAAGTGGAACGACACCGAGCGCGATAAAACCGCGCGGTTTGCCGAATACGGAGCCGACCGTTCGGGAAGAGTTCCGTGGAGCACTTCCCTTTCAGAAGCCGAGGGAACTCGCCTTTTAGGGTACTTCAAGCAATTAAGCTGAATTTCCCCCACCATAATCATTATAACATACGGCTCTAAATTTTGCAATATGTTATGTAATTTTTGTCTATTCTGTACAAAGTTTTCCAAACCGTTTCGGTTAAAAGGACAATTCGGCAAAAAGCTCAATTGCCGTCAAGTGTTTTGCCGCCTAGATGTAACGAAGTTACACGCCCCGGTTGTTCACAATCTCGAGAAAAAAACCACAAAAGTTTATTGACAAATCCTTAAAAATATGCTACAATAACTATGTGTAAGTGTGACTGCGCGAAATCTTCCTAATTCTGAAGCGCGTTTATTTATATGTTATTGATCAAGTATAAAAAATTCATTTGACGGAGGACGAGATGAACAATCCCGAAGACGTTTTTGAAATGGTCGTCAAAATCAAAATAAGCGACTACGACCTTGTTATCGGAAACGCGAATTTTTATAACTTCCTGGGCGACAGGCTTTATACCACGTTTAATACTATTGTAGCAAGCGGCTGTGTTGAAACGTTTGTGAAGGCGGTTTCGGAGCGCTCCTACGACAGCCCGTTTGTTCTGAGCCTGAAGACCGAGGACGAAAAATCAACGCGCGATGTAATCTGTCGTCTTGCCAAGGACGCTGACCCCGAGCGTCTGAACATTCATATGTGGGCACTTGAGGAGGTCGTTGAGAAATATCTGTCGAACGAAATGGCGCGACTGGAAACTAATACTCTGCTGTCGCAGTATGACTGCGTTTATTATTCATACAGCAAGGCTTCGGATATGATTACGTGCTATCGCTATGACAGCCGAAAGACAACGCTTTGTGAGCTTAAGCTCGATACCTTTAAGGAACAGATGATAAAACGGCTGTCCGAGGACTGCCGCGGCGAGGCCGAAATGTTTATCAGCAGCCTTGCAAACGGCGCGAGGAGTTTCACCGGGTGCTTCGCCCCGGATTCGGAAAACGCCGTTACATATTCGGGCACGGCGATTTACGATTACGACGTGCATATCAAAACCGTCGGGAATTTCGGAAGCGGCGGCGCGAACCCGATTCGCGAGCTTGTGCACAAGGATCAGCTGACGGGACTCGCGCTTAAGGAGGACATCACCAACTACGCGAAGAACGCGACCTCCGACAGGAAAAAGAAGATTTTTCTGTCGATTATAGATATCGATGATTTTAAATACGTAAATGACCATCACGGCCACGCGAGGGGCGACGACGTACTGAAAAAGTGCGCGTCTATAATCGAGAACGAAACAGGCGCTTACGGAAAAGCGGGGCGCATCGGCGGCGACGAGTTTATTGTGGTTTTCGACCACATTCACGACCTGGAAACGCTGAGAAACGTCCTGCGGTCTATCAAAAACAACATCGCGGGGGCGTATTCAGAAGAGCGCGACGGCTTCCGCGTGACAACCTCTATCGGCGCGGCTTCTTTCCCGAGCGACGCACAGGATTACGACTCGTTGTTCCGCTTGACGGACTATCTGCTCTACCGCGCCAAGCACAAGGGCAAAAACCGCTACATCATTTACGACCGCGAAAAACACGGCTCGGTGGAGGAAATTCTGCGCTCAAGCGTCGACTCCGCGGCGGTGGGCATTTCGGGGAGAAAGGGGCTCAGCAAGGCGGAGGTCGTTTGCAGAATTGCCGATATGGTTATCTGCGGCAAGGATTACACCGCCGAGAACGTTATCAGAGACGTTGCAGACCACTTTGGCGTGGAGCGCGTGGTGCTTTATAACAAGGACGAGCGCAAGGTAATGATGCAATACGGCACGGCGATGACGGATATTAAAATTATTGAGGAGAACATCGAGTATCTTTACGACGACGGAATTGCCGAGCACACGAACGACAACGCGATGATCGTCAACAACGTCAAGGCGTTCGCGGTGAAAAACCCCGAGCTTTACGAAAAGCTTTGCAATCAGGGAATTCAATCGATAATCCACATTGACATCACGGGCAAAAGCGGCGGGCATTTTGTAATGACCTGCGCGTCAATTTCGACGCTGGTGACTTGGAACCTTGAGGATATGCGGTTTTACAGAATTCTCGAAAAGGTTTTGTCATCGCTTTTGTAAAATAATAAACGCGGCGCTGTTAAAGCGCCGCGTTTTTATTCGGGAACGGACAGCGCCGCGGTGACATTTCCGCCGCTCACCGGTCGTCTATATCAAAATAATACTTCTCGAAAGCGTTTATTACCTGCGTTTTGTTGCGGTAAGTCAAACGCTTGTTTTTTGTCGAGTAATTCAAATGCGAGTGTCCGTGAATGAAGAGCATCGGCCTCCACTTATCAATAAGGTCGTTGAAAATCTCAAAGCCGACGTGCGCGCGGTCGTCGACGTCGCCCGTGCCGAACGCGCCCGAGTGCGCGACGAGGATATCAAAGCCCTTGTGAAGGTAGATTTTCGGAAGCAGCTTAAACGCCCTCATTTTCATCTGCTTTTGCGTAAACTGAAACGGGCTTTCGTTGTTGTAGCGGATAGAGCCACCCAAGCCTAACATTCTTATGCCCTTGTAAGTCACCAGCTTGTTGTCAATGCAGACGCAGCCCGTCGGGGGATTTTCGAGATACGCCGTGTCGTGGTTGCCGTGGACGTAGAAAACCGGCGCGGCGGTGAATGTCGCGAGATAATCAAGATACTCCGCGGGCAAATCCCCGCAGGAGATTATCATATCAACGCCGGAAAGCGCCTCGCGGACATTCTCGCTATAAATATACCTGTCCGTTTCGTCGGCAATTGTCAGTATTCTCAAATCAAACCCTCCCTGAACTCGGGACGGATTCCCTGAATTTTCGCAAGCTTCTGCGCGTTTTCGGGGAGCTCCGACAGTTCGGGAAGCCCGCCCTCGACGTTTTCCGCGATCTCGTCGAGCATAATAATTTTCTCGGGGGAGAAATCCTCCTTGTCGAAAATCGCGATGCGCCCCTCTACAATGCCCTCGCGAAGCATCGAAACAAGCCGCAGGGTGTCGGGCGGTATCTCGAACGTGTATTCAATCTCAAACACATTCGCCGAAAGACCCCACCAGTAATTCACCGCCTTGGGCTTTTCCTTGTCGGGACGGCTTTTCCATTTGCGCTCCAGAATATCTCCGAGAATCCTTATGTAGAATTGTCCCCAGTCGGTGCGCCAGCCGCAAAGCCGTTTAAACTCGCCGTTTTCGGCTTTATAAAGCCCGTGCTCTTTAATATAATTGTCCTCCGTCAAAACCGAGCCCGAGATAATATCCGCGCCGAGCGAAACAAGCTCCCCGCGCGGGTCCTCGTTTACCTGCCGCCGCCATTTGAGGATTATTTTCGAGTAGGGGTCGGTCATTGCCGCGCCGCGCGCGAAGGCGTTTATCGCGGCGGGCTCGCCGTAAATCGGATAGTCGGCGATGTAGCCGATTTGATGAGTTTTCGTTACAGCGCCCGCGATTATCCCCTCCAAAAATTTAACCTCGTAGGTTCTGCCGTTGTAGCTTCGAAGCGAGGGATGCGGCGAGTAAACGGAGCAGTTGAGGAATTTGACGTTCGGATATTTCGCGGCGGTTTTGAGGCACGCGGGGAGAAGCTCGGAGGACGCGGCGATCACCACGTCGATGCCCGTAATCATCTCCAGCTCGATGACACTTTCAAACATCTCGGGCCTTACGTTCGGGACAAAGCGCGACGCAACCTTCCCACCAAAAAACTCGTCCGCCTTTTTGCGCCCTTTGTCGTGAGCATACGCCCACGCGGAGTACTCGGGCGACGTGCCGCTGACATACAGAACCTTAAGCGTTTTCTGCGTTTCGGTAATCGGCTTTATCGGGGAGAGAATTTTTGTAAAAAGATTCGCGGTGTTTTTGTCGCTCGGGTCGAGAGCGAGCTCAATAGGCTCGGGGATTGAGCAAACGGCAAGCTCGCTCCAGCTTTTTTCGATTTTCTTGCGCAAATCCGTATCGAGATCCGAGCGGACGCTGTTTATATCGTATATCGAAAGAAAAGCCAAAAACGCGTCGCCCGTTGTTCCGGGCAGGCGATCTCCGCCACTCGCCTTGAAAAGCTTGCGGAAGCGATAATAAGCCGCCGCGAAATCCGTGCGTTCCTCCTTCGTCCAAACGCGCGAATTTTCCGAATTAGTCAGAATATTCAAAAGCGCCTTGAATTTGCCGGGACGGCTGAACCAGATGAAATTCACTCCCGTGAGCTTATAAAATTCCAGAAACTCGAAATAAACCTTGTTTTTCTCGGAGCTTTGCGGCTTTGGGATAATGCGCTTTACCGTGCCCGGAATTGTCGCGGCGTTGAAGTATTTCATAACTGAAACGCGCTTGTTTCCCTCCACGACAAAGAACTTGTTCATAAACTCATACGCCGTTATCGGGTCGTGGATTCCCTCCTCGAGATGCGAATCGACAAGGCTTGACCACTTTGCGGCGAACTCCGTGCCCTCGTCAAGCAGCGGCATAAAATTCGCGGCAAAGGCGCTTGTGCGCCCCGCGGTTTTCGTCCCGACAATGCGCTCAAGCGGGATATCTACAAGCCCGAGGTTTTCCTCACCCTGAGTTTCATAAAACTGAAGAACGGTGTCCAGCACGAGCAAATTCGGATTTCGCCCGCTCGAAACGCACGCGCGGTATTCCTTCTGCCCAAGCTCGTGGGCTATTTTATAATCGGCGGAAGACATTGAGTAACCCCCTTTTAATATAAGATTAAGGATTTAAAGCTATGCGCGGTTTTCCCGCGATTTCGTTTTCGGGACTTGGCAGCGCGATATTTATCGCCAGCGGTAGCACCTCGATATTTACGGCGCCGTGAAGCCCGCCGTTTTCTCCATCAAGCGTCCAAGCGACCTTTTCCTCCGGATTAAGCGGCTCGATACAAAATCTCTCCGAGCGCCGAAAAATCACGCAGGACGCTTCAAACGAGCGGTTAAACAGCCACCTTCTGATTTGCTCGAGCTCGGCAAGCGTTTTGGGCAGCTTTACGAAAATGCCCTCAAGCAGCCCGTCGGTCATAACCGTGCCCTCCGGGAGGAAGTTTGCTATCCCGCCGAGCGACGTGGTATTTGTCACCGCGCCGAAAATAAAATCGCCGCTTATTTCCATATTGCCCGCGGTAATTTTAAGCGCGCTCGTTGACTTCTGCCAGTGAATCAGATCCAGGCTTTTCAAGCCCTCGAGGAAATACGCAAAGCTGCCGAAGATGTTTTTCGCGCGCTGATTTGTGTTGTAGGAAACCTGTGTGACCATTCCGAACGCGGCGACATACGAAAAATACGTATCGTTAAAGCGCCCCGCATCAATAGAAGCAATCCTCCCGCGAACCGCGTTTTCTGCCGCCTCGGGTATCGTTTTGGGAATCCCGTGCGTGGACGCGAAGTCGTTGACCGTGCCGGTCGGGATAAATCCCACGGCGGTCTGCGATTTCGTTTTGGCAATGCCCGCCGCAAGCTCGTGCATCATTCCGTCGCCGCCCGCGGCAACTATCCTGTCGAAATTATCATCTGCGGCGGCAATAACGCGGCGAGTGCAGTCGCCGGGCGACTGAGTGGGGTACACAGTCACCTCAAAGCCGTTTTTCGTGAAAATATCCACCACATCGGAGAGGCTCGCGTTAATTTTCCCCATGCCCGAACGCGGATTGTAAATAAACAGAATTCTACGCATAACTACTCCTCAACCGTTTCTTCGGAATTCTCCTCGGGCAGGAACGTCACAAGCTCCGCGCGCCCTGCGCCGCTTTCCAGGATCAGCCAGTTCTTGATCGTCACGATTTCCTCCTCGGAGAGCGGCTCGTCGATGTTCGCGGTGAGAATAACGCAGTCGCCCTCGCTCCCGCTCATCGCGCCGCAATAGCAGCCATGCAGCTTCGTGAACACCTTCGCGGCGGACTGCGAGAGCTTGAAATAATCAACCTCGCTCGCCTTTTCGCGCTCGAACTCGCCGAGCCTTTTGCCCTGCTCGTCGAGCTGTGTTTTCTGCGCCTCAAGCTGCTCGTTTAAATCCTGAATTGTTTTCTCCTGAACAGCTATCGTGATTTTGTCGTTGTTTTCGCCGTCGACAACCATTCTGTTCTGCGTTACGCGAAGCGTGTAGTCCTTGAGGCTATATCGCTCCATTGCCTTTTCGAGAACGTCTATCACGTCGTCCGAAACGGTAGCTCCGACAAGCGAAACGGAGATAACGCGCTCCACGTTGTCCGCGCTGCTCTGCACGACCTGCGTGTCCGAAAACACAAACTCATTGTTTATGTAATTCGAGATGTTGCGCTCCATAACTCCCGAATAAACCGTTGCCGCGCCTATTAAAATGCTTGGGATAACCGTGATTATCGTGATTATCGTAACGCCCACCGTAATGCGCTTTTCCTTTTTCTTGTCCGCGATTTCGTTCACGGGAATTTTGAGGACTCTGGTAACAAGCGCGGCGGAGAGCATAATAAACAGCGTGTTGATCAAAAACAGATAAAACGCGCCGAAAATAAAGCGCGGCTGCAGCGTCGCGAGCCCGTAGCCCGCCGTGCAAAGCGGCGGCATAAGCGCGGTGGCAATAGCTACGCCCGGGATAACGTTGCTTTTCTTCTGACGGGTGTTTCCGATAGTTCCCGCGACACCGCCGAACAGAGCTATCAGCACGTCCCAGATAGTGGGGCTTGTCCGCGCGATCATTTCGCTTGTCGGAATATCAAGCGGCGAGATGATGAAATACACCGTAGAGGCGAAAAGGCTGATGAAAACCTGCACTCCAAATCTCGTAAGAGCGCGGCGGAGCATCGCCAGATCCTTTACGGCGAGGGAATACCCCATTGTGAGAATTCCGCTCATAAGAGGAGAGATAAGCATCGCGCCGATGATTACAGCGGTGGAATTCACGTTGAGTCCGATTGACGCGATAAGAATCGCGAGCATCAGAATCCACATATTCGAGCCGTGAATGACGGTGTTTTCGTACATCATCTCGTGCAGCTCATCGTGCTCCATAGTGTCCTCGCGCATATCAAAAAGGCTGTGGAAGAAGTTCCATATCTGAGAATGGCGGGGTTTCATCGTTGTGTTCTCTTTTTCATTCATTATATGTCCTCCATTCTTATGCGTGAAATTAAGATGGTTCATTTACGGTTCGTACAAATTTCCCCGCCGAGGGCGGGGAAATACTCCATTAAATCCCTATTTCCTTAATTATAGCACAAAAAACGGAAGGTGTCAAGGCTGTTCCTCCGGGATTTAATCTAAGGCTATCCTTGCTGTTTTGCCCCACGGCGGGGTTACATCTTCGTTGTTGAGAAGCCACAGCACGGGGATTCCGCGCGCTGCCGCCTGCTCCGGAAACGGCGCGCAGCCGTCCGTTAAAATCACAATGCAAACGGGGAGGTTATTTGCAGCTTCGGGCATTTCCTGAAAAACATAATCGAAAATGACTTGAAAACTCGTGCCGCCACCACCTTTGGGCTTGATGATTTCAAGCTCGCCTTCGTCGCTGAACGGCCTGGGCGGGACAACCGCCGCGTCAAAAAAACCGAGCCGGCCTTTCAGCTTTCCGTTGAACTGCTCCAGCGCGCCTTTTATCTCGGAAAACGCCGCCGTAATCATATCGTCGCTCATCGAGCCCGACGTGTCTATCATAAACAAAACGTCCTCAACGATGTCGTCCTTTTCGTTGAAATCGGGGAGGAAGAACGGGCTGTCATCGAAGCGCCTGTCCGGCGGCGTGAAGGAGTAGTCGGTTATTTCCTCCTGGACAAATTCGTTTAAAACCGTGCGCCAGTCGGTTTGCGGCTTTGTCAATTCCTTGTAAAGCCGCTCGGCGAACGCGGGCAAAATGCCGCGAGTGTTCGACGGGTCGCGGATCAAAATCGCCCCGCACGCGTCAACGACTTTCTTGTTCCAAACGTCCTCAAGCAGGTTGTCGTCAACAGTTTCCCAGCGCCCGTGAAAGTCAAAGCCCTCCTGCGATTGTGATTTTGAATTCCCATTGCCTTTTCCCTTATTTGAAGAGCTCTTGTCGCCGTTGCCGTCATTGCCTCCGTTGCCGCCGCTTCCTCCGTTGCCTCCGTTGTCTTTCGCGGCGCCCAGCATCTTGTAAACTTCCTCGGCGGTGAATTTATAACCCTCATCGCCGTTCGGCGTTAAGTGCATCGCCTCGCCGAATTCGTTTAAGGTTATGGAGGAAACGTTATTATTGTTCGATTTCAGAATATTAGAATTTACGACAATATCGCACGCAATATTGAACTTTTCCCGGTCGAGATCCTTCCCACGGAAAATGTGCTTCAGCGCGACGTGCAGAATTTCGTGCATCATTACAAAATCAAGCTCCGCGTCGCTCAGATTTTCGAGGAATCCGGGCGCGAAATATATGCGCTTGCCATCTGTCGCGGCGGTTTCAACGCTCTCGTCAAGCGAAAAAAGCATACCCATTAAAAGCAAGCCGTAAAAGCCGTTGTTAATGAGAATTCTCATTCGCGAGAGCAAAAGCCGACGCGTATATTCGCGCATTTTTTCGTCAGACAGAACCATTCAGCAAGCCTCCCGTGGTTTCAAGCCACTTCTTGAATTCGGGTATTGCAAGCAGCTTTTTCGTGAAGTCCTTTTCGATATACATATAGTCGCGCATTAAAACCGCCGAAAAATCCGCGGGCATTCTGCGCGCGTATTTTATCGAATTCGCGATGCGCGGAATGTCGTTTTTGTGCTCTCTCGCGTAGGAGGTCATCGACGACGCAAGCGCGTAGAGCGCGTCCGCACCACTTGGGAGCGCGGGGCTTTTACCGTCAAAAATGTCCTCGACGGACGGGAGATTTTTGCAGACGTTCTCCCACGTGTGGAGTTCCACCGCCGCGCCCGTGCCGACAACACCCGCGATAAGCGGGTAAATCTTATCTATATCGTCATCAACGTAATTCAGCAGATTGCTCACCATTTCCCACGCGCGCGGCGTAGGGAACGCAAGGTCCTCGCTCGCCGCGTCAAAGCGCATAAGATAATCCTGCCGAAACGACAAAAATCCGATAACTTTTTCGTTGATTCCCGAGCGCACCGCCCATTCCCTCCAGGACGTAAAACTACCCTCAACCTCGATATGGAGAAGTCTGTTTGCGAGCGCCTTCTGCATTTTGAATGCAACGGATTTGTCCGTCGTGCGGTTTCCCGCGGCGATTACAATGCAGTTTTCGGGCAATTTGTGCTCGCCAACTACTCTATCGAGCGTAATCTGATAGGCAGCCGCCTGTACGGACTGCGGCGCGGCGGAAATCTCGTCGAGAAACAGGATATTTATTACATCGTCCGAGCTGTCCATCTGGAAAATCTGCGGCTTCAGCCAAATGGCGAGTGTTTTTTCGGCGTTCGCGGTGGGAATTCCGCGGAGGTCTATCGGATTAAAAAGCAGCAGCCGCACGTCCGTGACGTGCGTTTCCTTGCCCGTTTTATCGTGGATTTCGGCGGCTATCTGCCGCACCGCCTGCGACTTTCCGACACCCGGCGCACCCCAAAGCATAACGGACGGAAACGTTTTTAAGGGCAAGCCGTTTTCGATTATCCTGCAATAAGCCTCTGACAATTTTTCCGTTATATTGCCTACCGTCATAGACGGCAGGCTTGATATTTTCACATCATTCATTTTTTCTCAACTCCAACTCTTTGTCTAGTGATTTTATTTTGTCAACACACTCCTCGATTTTGTCATAATAGCTCTCCTTGCTTGCGAGGGTGGCTTTTATCTCGCGCTCCCTTTCCTCGGATTTGTTCAGATTGTGCTTTAATTCATTCAGGTGCTTGGGCAGCGCGTTGATATAATTGTCTATCCTGATTAGGTCGCCCGTTTGCGTGCCGCCAAGCTCCAAGCGATATTTCCCGTTTCTCACGAGCCACACAAACGGCTTCGTCGGCCTCATATTCACGGGGAGAATTATGTCAAAGCCTCGGTAATTCGCGAACAACGACTCGCTTGTCTGCAAAATATTGCTTCTGAGCGCCGCGCCAAGCCTGTCGCGGAACGCCTTGCGCTGCTCGGATTTTTCCTTTTTGGCGTTGCTGTCCTCGGGGATTTTATCGGCGTTTTCAAGCACGTTTTGCTTCTCCAAAAATTCAACGTCCTCGGCGCATTTCGCAATTAAATCGCGCTGGCGCTCCTGCTTTGCGGGGAGCTCCGAAAGCTCCTTTTCAAGCCTTGTGCGCGTGTCGATAAGTTTTCGCTGGAGCATTGTGAAACGCGCAAGCTCGTTGGCGGTTTCGACGCGCTCCTTGATAAGCAGGTCGCCGACCGCGAGCGCCTTAACCTCCGCGTAGTTCAGCACGATGTCGTCGATGTCCGAGCCGCTCCGCTCGGTGAGTGAGCCCGAGAGCAAGTCGGAAATGAAACGCTGCTTTGTTTCGAGCAGCTGCCACGAATACGCGTCGAAGCTCCCCTCCGTGATATAACGGAAAATTTTGACACTCGGGTTTTCGTTGCCCTGTCGGAGAATTCTGCCCTCGCGCTGAGTCATATCCGCGGGACGCCACGGCACATCAATGTGGTGGAGAGCTATCAATTTGTCCTGAATATTCACACCCGTTCCGAGCTTTAATGTCGAGCCGATGATAATCCGCTTCCGTCCTGCCCTTACTTCCTTAAACAGCGCCTCGCGCTGCTTTTCGTTATCCACGCTGTGGATAAACACAATCTGCTCGCTCGGAACTTTCAAATCCACTAAAATCCGCTTCAGCTCATCGTAAACATTAAATTCCGCCTTGGGCGTTGAAGTATCGCAGAAAATTATCTGCGTGCTAAGCCTGTCCGTTGTGCTGAAATAAATCTCCGCGACATTTTCCGCGCACCTCGCGACTTTGGAATCCTGTGAAAATCCGCATTCGGGGTCGACAAGGCGGATATCCAGCGCCGCTTTCCTGCCGTCGGTCGTGATTTTCAGCATATTGTCCTGCGTGCGCTCTATCTGTCTGTGCCTAACCGCGTCGGCTCTTTCTGAGATTTCTTTTAAGTAATCCGAAAAGCGCTGCGTTTTTGCGACAAGCTCGTCGGAATAGCCGTCTGTTTGCGGAACACCCGCGGTTTCATCAACGGCGTGGAAATCCGCGACGGAAGCCAAAAGCGCCGTGAGCTCGGGCAGATTGTGGAATTTTGAAAAGCGCGTTGCAAGACGATAGGTGCTTGTGTCAACGTCGATTTCAAACTCCGTTTTCTTCTCCGCAAACATTCCGAGCCAACCGTCAAAGCTCTGCAAATCGAGCAGCGCAAGCTCGCCGCTTTGGAGATAAAGCTGCATAATATAAGTGTCGGCGACGGAATTCGTTATCGGCGTGCCCGTCGCGAGCACCACGCCGCTGCCGCCGTTGTTTCGTTGAATCAAACGCACCTTTTCCAGCATTTCGCGGCACTTCTGCGAGCCTGTCAGGTTCATTCCCAAAACGTGATTTATCTTCGCCTCTATCGGCACGTTTTTGAAATTGTGCGCTTCGTCAACAAAAAGCCGCGTTACGCCAAGCTGGTCAAAATAAACCGCGCTGCTGTCCTCCGCCTTCATTTTGAGCTCCAGCAGCTTCTCGCTTATTTCATCGTATTCTTTCTTGAGCCCCGATGTCGCCTTGCCTTTCGTTTCAGAGAGCTTTTTTATCTCGGCCTGCTTTTCCTCCAGTTGGCGCTTGTAATAAGCCTTGGAAAGCGGAATTTGATTAAAGCAGCTATAAGCGATGATTATCCCGTCGAAATCCTCGTCGCGCACGCGCCTTAAAATTTCTTGGCGCTTTTGCGGCTTGAAGATTTTCGGGTCGATGCAAAGGATATTCGCGGACGGATACATTTCCAGAAAAATCTGCTTCCATTGCCCGACGATGTTGTTCGGCACGACATACAAATTCTTTTTCGACAGCCCCATACGCATCAGCTCCTGACCCGCGGCAACCATAACATAGGTTTTCCCCGCGCCGACATCGTGCGCCAAAAGCGTGTTCGGCGTGAAAATTATCCGCGCTGCCGCGTCCTTTTGATACGGAAGAAGTCTGATATCGGGCGACATTCCCTTAAACTCCAGAATTGAGCCGTCGAACGTTCTTTTTTTTACGCAGCCGTATTTCTCCTCGAAAATCTCAGTGAGCCGCGCCTTGCGGTTAGGGTCGCTCCAAATCCACTGTTGAAATTCCGCAATAATTTTTTGCTGCTTTTCAACCGCCGCGACGGTTTCTTCTTTATTTACAACGCGCTTTTCGTCAAATTTCTTGTCCGGTTTCTTGCTTGGCACGCTCACCTTGTCCGTGACTACGGCAGTTTTCATATTAAGCGTTTTTTCGATAATTTCAAGCGCGTTGATGCGGTTTGTGCCGTAGGCATCACGAACGCGCGCACTGTAACCGTAGCGCATTTTTTTCGGGATCTCCCACTTGCCGCGTGTTTCATCGTGAATGGTTTTCATACTGTCTAGTGTACTCTCGCGGTCATCAAGACGGTAAATATACCGCAGTGGGTCGCCGAAAAGATGTTCCATAAACTCATCGATAATATCCGCCGGCACCCACGGCGAGCCGAGCGTTACGTAAATATCCTCCGCAGAAACCGCAGGCGGAAGCGCCTTTTCAAGCGCCGCGATGTTATCTTCAAAAAAGCCGTTGTACTTAACATTCGCCGCCCTTGCGGTTTTTAATTTGCGAATCAAATTCCCCGAGAGATATTCGTCCGAGGTTTCCCAGCCCTTGTAAAAGCACTCCTCCCAGGCATCGGGATTCTGATAAATCGCGCCCTTAAGCGCGCAGATTACGGTTTTGTATTCCTCGCCCGTAACGGAGGAAATATACTCGATATCCACTCGCCCGAGCGTTGCAAGGCAATGTGCCAGCGCGTCGGGAATGTTTTCAAAGTAAACGTCCTGCGTTCTCTCGTCAGAATTGAAAACGTTGTCCCAGTCCAGCGGCAAATCCATACGCGTAACCTCGCGAACGTGCGCTTCCTCCTGCTCCTGCTCTTCTCTGATTTTTTTCTCGCGTTCCCCGTCATCTTGGCGAAGTCGCTCCTTTTTGGTGCTGTGCTGTTCGTTTACAAGCGCGTCTATCGCGTTTCTCAATTCGTCGTTATTAAGCCGCGAAAGATCCTCGCCGTTTTCGCTTATCAAATCCACAAGCGAAGTCTGATTGTCGCCGACACTTGAATTTCTTATCAAAACAACACCTCCTTGTCCCCTCATTATAGCAGGATAGATGAGTAAAAAAAGGGACATCATATAACAACTGAAAATGTGTGTTGCTTACCGATAATATTTATTTGTAGTTTTTCAGCGCCTGTTTCAGGTTTTTCTTGATTTTATCGCGAAGTATCTGCGGCTCCAGCACGACAACGTCGGAACTGAAATTGTACGCGAACTGCTCGGCGGCGCGCTCGTTGGTGTAAACCGAAACGCTGACGCCGTTTTCGTCCTCGTCGAAGAATGTAACGCCGCCGCCGAACAAATCGATAACGTCGCTTATCATCGCGCGGCTTATACGAAACGTCACGCGGGAGTTTTCGCTTGAATACATATATGCGTGCTCCTCCATATAAGCCGTGAGGTCAAGCCGCTTGCCGCCTGATTCTCCAAGCGTTTCAAACGACTTGCGCGGCTCGTCCAGGATTTTTATGTTCTCAATTCTGTCAATTCGATAATTAGATACCGCGTCGTATTTGTCGTAATTGCAGATGAGATAATATTTCCCCTCTTTCGCTGCCATTTGGTAGGGATTTATGATATACAGCCGCGCCTTGCCGTCGGCGGCTTTGCGGCGGTGGAGCTTTTTGTCCGTACCGTATTCGAGGTAATAGAAGCTCACCTTGCGGTTGCGGCTTATCGCCTCATCAAGCATTTCGATATTGTAAAAAAGCTGTTTGTTATCGGCTTTTTCGGACGGCGATTTGTGAATGTGCTTCACGCGGGATTTAAAATAGACGCTTGACAAGCCCTCGAGCTTTTTGAGGAGCTTTTCGCACTGGCTTTGCGGAATGTGCATTGAAAACAGCAGGCTGTCGATAAGCAGGCGAAGCTCGCTGTCTGTGAAGTCACGCTCAAGATAAAAATCCGTCAGAATTTCCGTTTGCTCGTACACGCCCGTGGCTTTATTCGCTATCGTGCGGGGGATTTCGCTGTATTCGATATTATAGCCGCAATCCGCAAGGTTCAGCAAATTGCGCCGCACGGCCTTGCGGTCGGCGGTCATATCATATTCTTTTCGCAGAATATCCGAGATGTCCTTTTGGCTGAGCCGATGATTTTCGTCGGAATAGCGCTTGAGAATATCGAGAATATTAAAAATCAAAATCCCTTTTGTCCGGTTTGGCATAAATATACCTCATTATCGAAAAAGCCCGCCAAACGACGGGCTTTTTCTATATTATTTGTTAGTCAGTCAATTATCAGTCAATAAAGAGATGACGAGGCAGTCCGTCAACCATAAACGGCGACAGCTCGCCGATTATCAGCGGTCTTGCGTACTCGAAGAAGTCACTTGTGACATACAAGCCGCCGTTTACGAGCCACTCCAAGGGCACGCGCTTTTCTATGTTCGCTACCGCCGAAGTCGGGCAGCAGCCCGTTTTGAGCTGATAAGGATTGTTGGAAATTCTCTCAAAAGTTATCATCTTCCCTGTTTCTCCGCTGAGCGCAAGCTGAACGCCGTCTGCGCCCGCAGTAAACGCCTCGGTAATATCGCGGCGGGAAACCAGGTGAGAAGCGCAACGCTGCAGCGTCGAGAACACAATTCCTCTCGCCTTAACGCCAAGCTCCGCGCCGATGAAATCCGCGAGATAGAGCGCCGTACCGCCAAGAGCCTTGTGCCCGAACGCGTCCTCGCTGACGGCGCGCTTATTAGCCTCGCAGACGTACTTCCCGTCCGCGGTCTTGATGCCCTCGGAAACCGCAATTGTAATAACCTTCTTGCGGGTGCGAGCTTCGTTTATCGTCTTGACAAACGCGTCGTAGTCAAACGTCGTTTCGGGAAGGCAAATCAAATCGGGACCCGCGCAGTCCTCCGAACGGGAGAGCGTCGCCGCGCACGTAAGCCAGCCCGCGTCGCGCCCCATAATCTCAACGATGTTGACGCTCTCGTTCGGATAAGTATTCGCGTCGCGGATAATCTCCTTCATTGCCGAAGCTATGTACTTTGCCGCGCTGCCGTAGCCCGGCGTGTGGTCTGTCATAGCGAGGTCGTTGTCAATCGTCTTCGGAATTCCGATAAACGTAATGTCGCTGTTTACTATCTCGGCGTATTTCGACAGCTTGTCGATAGTATCCATACTGTCATTGCCGCCGATGTAGAAGAAATGCTTGATTTCCAGCTTTTTGAGTATCGCGAAGATTTTCTTGTAGGTGTCCTCGTCCTGGGTATAATCGGGGAGCTTGTAGCGGCAGGTCCCCAAAAACGACGACGGCGTGCGCTTTAACAGCTCGATGTCAAGGTCGTTTCTGACATACATCGACATATCGATCCACCGCTCGCGCAGCAAGCCCTCAATACCGTTTCTCATTCCGTAAACGTGGGGACAGCCCGCATCCCTGGCGGTTTTAAACACCCCGACAAGGCTGGAGTTGATAACGGATGTAGGTCCGCCCGATTGACCGACAATTACATTTCCAGGCTTCATTTTAAGTGTCCTCCTTAAAAATAAAATTTTCTATCTTAAATTATAGCACAAATTAACAAATTTGTCAATATCTTTTTTTATTTTGTTAATATATATTGACAAGTCCATAAAAATGTGCTACAATATAGGGTGGGGTAATTTCTATTTCAACTAATTTTCAGAAAGAGATGGTATATTTATGATAA